>JACPXK010000026.1 GCA_016196565.1 Candidatus Omnitrophota bacterium
GGCCGAAGCCTTCCATGAAAAATCGCTTTCCATGGCATTTTTCACGAGGCGGGCCCAGTTTTTCTCATTATGGAAAATAGACACCGCTTTTCTCACGGCGCCGATAAAAGCTTCGCTCGAATATTCCGCAAAAAGAAAACCATTGCCAAGCCCCGTTTCGGGATGAAATTCCTGAATCGTGTCGGCAAGCCCTCCTGTGGCGCGCGCCACGGGAATGGTGCCAAACCGCAAAGCGATCATCTGCCCCAAACCGCACGGCTCATAATAAGAAGGAAAAAGCATCATGTCGCAGCCGGCGTAAATACGCTTGGCCATCGTGGAATCAAACAAAATATGAATGCCGAATTTGCCGCGGTTTTTCTTGGCAATATCGCGAAAAACCTGATGGTATTTTTCTTCCCCCGTTCCGAGCAGCACAAATTGAATGCCGCTTGAAGAAATTTCCTCAAGCGCCGGAATCAAAATATCGATCCCTTTTTGATCCACCAAACGGGTGACAAGTCCCAAAATAGGAATTTTAGAATCAATTTTTAAACCGTTTTCTTTTTGGAGCTCGTGCTTGTTGGCTTCCTTATGAGAAATTTTGTGAAAATTATAACGCGCAGAAAGCTCTTTATCCGTTTCGGGGTTCCATTCCTCATAATCAATGCCGTTGACGATCCCGAGAAGCATGTCTTTGCGTTTGCTCAAAACCCCTTCCAGGCCGCACCCGAATTCTTTGGTTTGAATTTCCTTGGCATAGCGTTCGCTCACCGTCGTGAGAATATCCGCGTAAACCAAACCGCCTTTTAAAAAACTAATTTTCCCGTAAAATTCCAGTTTTTCCAGCTTGAAAAGTTCCCAGCCAAATCCCGTGACCGGCAAAGAATCCGGAGGGAAATTCCCCTGATAACCGAGATTATGAATGGTAAAAACCGTTTTTGTTTTCTTGAAAATGGGCCGGTCGCCGTAATGGGTTTTGAGGTATACCGGAATAAGCCCGGTTTGCCAATCATGGCAATGAATAATATCAGGCTTAATGTTCAGCTGGTCCAGCGTTTCGAGAACGGCCCTTTGAAAGAAAACAAAACGCCGGTCATTATCGGGATAATCTCCCAAGGCCGTTCCATAGAGCCCATCGCGCATGAAAAATTCGGGATGATCAATGACATAGGCGTCCACTCCACTGGCAAGCGTTGCCTTAAAAACCCTGCCGCTTTCCTTTTCGGTCCCCACCGGAATTTCAAAACGGTCGATGACCGGAGCAAATCCCCATTTTTCCAAATTCACGGATTTATAGCGCGGCAGAAAAACACTTGTCTCATGCCCTAAAAGACGGATTTCATGAGGGAGGGCCCCAATCACATCCGCCAAACCGCCGGTTTTCGCAAAAGGCACGGCTTCCGAAGCTACATAAACGATTTTCATTTGTTTTCTCTCATTTAAAAAATGGGACAGGTCTTAAGACCTGTCCCATTTTTCAGGGAATTATTCGACAGCAACGACACAGTTCCAGCTCCCGAAGGCATTGGGAATGCACTCCACAGGACGCTGATCATTCTGCCAATCGCCGTCAACGAAGTAGCGGTATTCATACCGGCCCTGAGGAAGTTTCAGAGAAATTTTCCATTTCCCTTTGGGGTCTTTTTTAAGTTCGGTGCCGACCGGCGACCATTTATTGAAGGTCCCGGCCAACTGCACTTTTTTCGCCAAAGGGGCATAATATTCAAAGAGGACAACTTTTTCTAACTTCTTATTTTTGAAAATGTTAGGGCTCATTTCCACGGCTCAAAAGGGTTTAAAAAGTGTCTCCCAGGGGTGCGTGTGGCGACAAGTATATAATAGAAAAATTTTCTTGCCAAGCCCGATCGAATCACTATAATTGCACGCCTATACCTAAGCGAAAGGAAAGGTACTACTTCGTCGTGCAACACTGTGCTATTTGCGACAAAAAGCCCCTCGTGGGGCGTTCGATCGCCCGCCGCGGGTTAGCCAAAAAGTCAGGCGGCGTGGGTAAAAAAATCACCGGCATCACCCGCCGGCGTTTCTATCCCAATCTCCAGAAGGTCAAAGTCAAATTCCCCAACGGAACGGTTCGCAGGATCAATGTTTGTGTGAGCTGTCTTCAGGCGGGAAAAGTGGTCAAGGCCCTTCCTCGTAAGTATTCCGTCAAAGCCGTTCAAGCTCAAGCCGCGGCTTAATTCTTCATTTTTCTTTCTACCTCTTATACCCGCCTTCCTTTAGGCTGTGGACAAATTGTAAATTAAATTAACAATTTGTCCAAACGGGAAAGATTAAGCGGCTTTGCGGACTTCAGCGCGGGCTTTTACTTCTTTGACAAGGCCTTGCAGACGGCTCATGAAATGAGGCCGGTTGATCGTGACCGAGAGCTGGCGCTCTCCGGTTTTTGCGTCCTTTAGAATTTCCCAATCCAAAACTGCCGCTTCAAAAAGTATCGCCGAAATTCCTTTTACAAAAGAATTGATTTCATCATGGGGTGAGGTTGTCCAATCGAATTCCATTCTGGAAATTCTTTCATCAATCATCATTTGAGCTTCGGCTTCAACTTCATCAAGCAAAAGATTCCACCCCTCGGCCTCTCCTTTAACTCCCAAATGGATAACATTCGATGATGGAATTTGAGCGCCTTTACTCAGCACAGGAGCTCCGAACGTCTTAACATCTTTGGGATTCACAATGGTAAATTTAAGACCGGCTTTTTTCATTTGTTGTGCGTAATCGTTAATTTCTGAAGCTCCTTCGCCTGACGCCACGACACGATCAATTCCAAGGCCCACGCCACGTTCGAATAAAGCCGTCATAAAAATATCGATATTCCCATTTCCCTTTTTAGGAAGATAAAAACTCGTAGTGCGATTGGGCCGAACCGTTCCTGCCGGCGGCATAAGTCCATCCCAGCGCTGTCTCATATTTTTAATGACTGTGTCTAAGGCCGGATCAATTTCGATCGGCTTCATTTCTTGTTGTTCGTTTTTAGGTTCTTCAGCTAAAGCAATTCCAATGAATTCGTTTGTCAGCACTTCAAAACCTTTATGTTCAACTTCCGATCTAACAGAAGCAGCGGCTGCTTTGGATTGCAAATCTGCAACCTGGTGTCTATTCCCAAAAAGAAGAGCTGCTACTAATGACAGAGGTTTTTTAGCCGGCGCTCTCCGCGCTTCAGAACGGCCGTTTTGAATAGCTTGCTTCCATTTGAGGGGTAAAAATTCTTCGACATTTCGCCAGACATCCGCGTGTCCTTTCATTTCCGTTAAAATGTCGCCTTCCCTATCAGGATTCAAATTTCTTAAGGATGTGACAAGACCACGAAGCAAACTTTGGCTGTTCGCAAGTCCAACTTCAACCGCGTCTACTTTATTCGCATGATTAAAATCCTCTAGCGAAGTTAGAAAATAGGCGGAAAATTTTCCCTCTGAAGAAATAGAAAAACCTATAACTTTTGAGCCGCTCGTCCTCGCTCCTACGTTAATAATCCTGTGCGGGGACTGCTCCTCCTGAGTGACAACAATCGGAAAATATTCAAAAATTTCTGCAGTTCCAAAATTCCTTTTTAAAGAAGCGGAAATCCCCTCATTAACTTCTGTTTCAGCGAGCTCTGTCAAACGCATCTTTAATCTCTCTTTTTCTTCGGAAACAAGTTCGTAAATTTGCTTGCCATGCAAGGCGCGGAGAATAAGCCCATCCATCGCACGGTCCACTTTGAGAGGCCTTTTTAAACGGGCGATCGCTTTCTTCTTTTTGGCATTTAAGCCCTGAAAGATTTCCTGTAAAGTTTGGTCTAAAACTTCTTGCCGTGCGGCTTCAGTCAATTTTTCTGGAATCGGGGTGAGCTTCATTTTATCTTTAACTTCTGGAGGCATCTGTCCCAAAAACGTATCCCAGTCTGAAGGTGTGTTTTTTTCGGGAGAATCGGATTTCAATAAATAGAGAAAGTCGAGATCTGCTGATAATGCTAACAATAAAGGCTTTATTTCTTGAAAGTCTTCCGGATGACTCAGTATAAAAAACTTATTTTTCTCATGGGAAAGAGATAAATACCAAGAAGCTTTTCCTGTTCTGTCATCCGCCTCAGCAGGCATATAATCCAAGTCTCCTCTCAAAAGCTGAGAATCGCTTTGCCGAAACACCTCAAATTTTAATGTCTCGTCATCGCGATAAACATATGTGACCTCATAGTCATTCCGCGTTTCGGAGCGACGATGGAGGGTGAGCCAGCCTTTCGAGTTTTGCGCAAGGTGATTGATAAGGACATTGTGGGACCAAAGGATAGCGTCGAAAAGTTTATTAAATTCTTTCAAGACTTCAAGCTTACCCATCTCCTCGATAACCTTCGGAGTCAATTTCTCTTCCATAAGTTCCCAAGATCCCTGGACCTTTTCTCTAAAATTCCTAACCGTCGTTTCTAAAGGTTCTTCGGCCCACCGGAGTTCTATTCCGGTTTCTTTCAGTGATGAACGCGCATGGCTGACTTCATCTCCAACGCGTTTCCAAAAGATTTCTTGAAGGGTCATCAAAAAGCCCGCAGCGGAAGGTTCACGCCACCAAAGAGTGGAATGACCTTCAGCGGCGCCGCCAAAAAAGGTTTCCGCTAAATTTTCCAAATGAAGCATAAAAAACAAATCCGTATTTTTTGCCGCTTTACCGGACAAAACACGAAAATGAGGCATGTCGGCATGATTCAGCGCGTAAGCAATGCTCCGCGGCTTTTTCCAATCGGCCCGGTATTTGGCAGGCCCATACCCGCCGGCCGGATTAGAAGGCAGCATTTCCAGTTCATCTTCTTTTACAGAAGCCTGAGAATCTCCGTATTCTCGAATAAGCCAAGGACTGCGGCCGATTTTATTGTAATAGTCCAGCAATCCCCTTTTAAGGGATTTCGCTGAATTAGCATAGATCATATGCTGTTCATACGCGGGAACAGCGCCATCCGCAGAATCCATGGTAATGATTAATTTGGTTTCCCCATTCTCATGCCACACTTGCAATATAGGAAGCTTGCTTTGTTCCCGCCAAATCCTGGGTCCTTGCCGCGTTTCGGAGCGGACGGCGGGCTGAAAAAATCGATTCCGAAGAGATTTTTTCCGCTTAATCTCCTTAAGAACATTCTCGTACATTTTCTGATAGTCTTTAAGGGAGGTTAGACCGGCCGATTTTGATTTCCCTATTCTCATAGCTTCGTCTAGGGTGCGCAGGGAAAGCTGCAAAACATCTCTCTTGGCTTCACCGCTTACCGAATCCACAATCGAGGCAATTTGAATCACGGCTTCTGGATGATTCTTCAGGAATCTTTTTAGATCTCTTAAAGTCCGGATTTTCTTTACGTCACCGGCATAAACTTCGCCGCCCGTACGAGTCGCCAGGCGAATTTTAGCCGTCCCTAACCCCGCTCGCGTTCTTGCCTTATGCGGAGAAAGTTTTATAAGTTCGTCCACAAACTCTACCGCGATCCGGTTCCAATTTTCTCTAAGCTCTTGTTCTTCCTTTTGCTTTGCTTCTGCCGCAATTCTTTGCATCTCACCATGCTGTTGACGTAAATCTCCGTTTACAAAAATACTTTGCGCATGCTTATCGAGAAACCCTTTGAGCCAGATATCAATAACATGCTCATCACGCCCCAGGACATCCGACAAATCCGAAAATTTGGCGGCCCGCTCAATTTCCTCAATCCCTTTTGAAGTTAAATTCAGCATTAACTCGATCTGCGGTTCGTTCAACCGACCTTCAAAAGTCCGCAAGGTACTGCGTTTACGTCCCGGAAAAACACGCCCCCGCAAATAGGCCTCGCTGTCAGCCAGAATGGCCTTTTTGATTTTGGGCGAAATGCCTTCAATTTCAGGGTCCCACGTCAGTTCTAGAAAACGGCGAAACTGCAAGGGCGACACTGAAGCTGCGGAACGCTTCTTATCCGCCACCCGGTGGATGATTCTTCTTGCTGGTTGGGTCAATCCTTGAAGCCGTTGTTCCATGGAAAACTGGGATTTTAAATCCCGATTGGCGTGATGCATAACGGCACGATACAGGACCCGTTCAATGATGAGCTCAGTTTTTTCTTTGTCCCTATCGGTAAAAGACTGCCCTTCCTCCACAACTCGCACATAAATCCTCTCTAAATCGATGAATTCTTTTCCGTCCAGCAAAGTCCGAAGAAAATGGCTTTGAAGGACTTCTATGAATTTTTGCCTCGGATCTTTTTTAGAAAGAACCGCAAGTGACTTGGAACTTAAGGACTCTCCCTCCGGCTCAATGATATCTTCTTCGTCCGCACGCGCCTCAGAGCGGAGAGATCGCGGGTAAAGCCGAAAGGTCACTTTACCGGCTGAAACCTCGATAGGTCTTGCCACTTTAATATCACCATCAAAAATATATTTCCCTTTGCCCAAGGACATATCAAACGGGGTAGTGCCCGTCTTCTTTTTATCTGTCTTTAATCCAAGGAGCTCAAAATTCCAAGCCACCTCTCCTTTTACTCCTCCTTTTTTTTCTCCCGGTGATGCGGGCCTAATCTCCAGCACTTTAAGCACTGACATTGGACCCACTTTATATTCACCGCCCACTTCTAAAGTCACCATCTTTTCCTTCTCTTCGGAGGAAGGAGGGATTAAAAATTGTAAATTTTGCTCTAATTTTTCAATTCCCTGTCTCATCGCCACAACGTGCCAAGCTATAAAATGCTGCAAACCCCAATAGGGTTCCAAGCGATGGCCCACACTCTCCCAATGGTTGATGAGATCGTTTAAAGGAAAAACAGGCTGGAATTTTTCATCCATAGAAAAACCTTCGAAAAATGGCACCAGGTCATGAAACCAGCGATTCATGCTGCTGCGTAATTTTTCTATTTTTTTCATCAAAGACAAATCGAGTTCGAGAATCGCTTGCGCAGCTCTTTCCTCTGCGCCATCCAAAAGGTTTATGAGATCGCTTCCCTGGACTAATTGCACAGCCTTTCGAAGTTCTTTGCTGGTTTTAAGCGTGATTGTTCCGTCCTTAAAACCTGCCGCTTGTTTTTGAATGGTTTGTATGGCAAGCAAAAGCACGGCTTTTTCTTCCGTTGGGGAACGCGCCTCAGAGCGGAGAGGAAGAACGCGGCGGAAGCCTTCGGCGATTTCTTTCAGAGCTGCCGCTGCAAAAGGTTTTTCGATCGAATATTCAAATTCTTTGGTTGCGTGTAAGTGAAAGGTGCGGCCGCTATCAGCCGCGACAACGCTGACCCCCAACGCTTTCATCGCTTCAAAAAGTGCGGAGTTTTCATAAATACTCTCCTGCCAATCAAAATGTTGGTTATTTAACTCAATCATAATTTTGCCGTTTCTGGCGCGAAAAGCGTGGGCAGGAGTGCCATACGGCAGTAAATCACTTAGCCATGCATCGGCCACTTGCGGATCGTAAAACCATGGCTCCATCCACGAAGTTCTAAGCGTGAAATTGATAGTTCGTTTTAATTGAAAGGTATTTTCATTCTTGAGAATATCCACAGTTAATGGGAAAAGCGCTCCCTGCAAATCACTTGGCTCTTCTAAAGAGATAAACTCGGCCTTCGGACCTCCAATTTGAATTTCGGGACGATTTTCTTTGTCTTTATTAAGCCGTGTCACAACATGCAATTGCACTTGCGTCGTAGCATGCGATCGCACCTCAGAGCGGGCAACATCAATGATACGGAGAAATTGTAGGGCATCTTTTCGAAGAGACATGTCCGGGTTTTTGCTTACAGCTTTGTTTAAAGCGGCGATAAGTTCAACCGCTGCGGGACTTGTAGTCGTCCTAACATTTCCGGCCGTGAAAATCTTATAAAGAGCGATTAAAGCCGCCCATCGGACCATGGGCCAATCATCCTCTAAGGCTTGGCTTAAAGCTTGAATGACTTGAATGGCGAAGGGACTAATCTGGCCAAGCGCTGTCGCAGCCGCCTCCCGGACATAGGGATTTGCATCCGTTAAGACCCTGAGCAAAGCCGGAAGAGCTTGAAAAGCTACAGGCCCCATTTGACCCAAGGCACTGGCAACCTCCTCACGAATAGAACCAAGAGGCCCTACATTTTGATCCAAGACTTTGATTAAGGCCGGAATGGTTTCAACGATTTCAGGATATTGGCTTCTATCACTAATCGCTTGTGCCGCCGTAAGTATGGAATCAGCATTCCCTGTTTCTAACATGCGGATATATTCTTCAATGGGCCTGTCTTTTCCCCATTCGGGCTGGCCGAGATAATTTTTAAATGCCACATATCTTCGTCGTACCGCAGAATATAATTGAGGGTGAAATCGCTGAAGACGATCACTATTAATAAAAGTGCCCTCGATGAAAGTCCGTTCGTTGGGCCAATTTCTGGGTCCCGGCACGGCAAACCAGCCAAAATTCTCAATCAAAGCCAGTAATCTTTCAGGAGGGGCGCTATCGTCTTTGGAGTACTCTAATAGGAGGCCTCCCCCTACCAAGCGGATGTCGTAAAAACGGCCTGCTATTTCAAGCAGCTCTCTTTTCTTTTGATACGAAATAACATGGAGCTGATGTTTGATATTGAAAAGGCGGTCAAAATCAGTCAACAAGGCAAGAATCCGGTGTGTCTCGGGTTGCGCGAGATTCCTCAATGCTTCTGAAGCGTCTCTCAGCATACCGCCGTAAAGAGAATCTAACTCCATCTCAATGTCCCGTTTTCTTTCAACGAAGCCCTCAAAATTCAAGATAATATCGTCAAGGTCGCCCTGATTCTCGGACGTGATGGCATTTTGAAAATCTTGCACAAGCACAGCCATCTTCGCCACCAGCTCATCCGCTTTTCCCCGCATTGCGGATTCTGAAAGAGGTGTGGCCGATCCTCCGCTCACCTTCATTCGCGTTTCGGAGCGGGAATATTTTTCCTCAGCGGCGCGAAGCTGGGCTTCTTGTTCGTTGGAGAGAATCTCTGGAGCTTCTTCAAGAGGTTTTTTGCCCGCGGCAATCAATTCCGTGTTCTTCCGGTTATTCGCATCCACCGCTTCACGAATAAAACGTACCACTTGAGCCTTGCTCTTTGCACTAATCTTGGCGACTTCCAAAAATCCAAGCACCGGCCCTAAACGTTTAACAAAAAATCGCCAGGGAAATGTACGGTCGGGATGATTGATCATATCGCCGAGATTAAAAGAAAAATCCGCGGCTTTGATCAACTGTGTTGCTAGCGGCGCCGTCCGAAGGTCCAAATAATATCGGGCCTCAATCGCAACTTCATCGGCTAAAGCAAACCCTTCATAATCGGGTTTGGATAAACGCGCCACATTTTCACGCACCTTCGCGTTGGCATACCTTTCCATCAAAGAGCCTACATCTTCGCGCAAAGCGGCTTCTTTTTCCTTTTCGTTTCCGACTAAAATATTGTAATAATGATTCTTACCCCACCGTCCTTTTTTAGCATCTTCCAGTCCATCATGCATCCATGAGGCCCCAATCCCGTCCCGCACTTCTTCGGGATCAGTGATCTCTTCCTTCAACTTAAACTCCTCGAGAAGCAGCCGCGTGACTCCGGCCACATGAATCATGTAAGGACGATTATCGCCCTTACTGGCTCGAGGCTGATTGGCATGCAAAACAAGACCCAGCAGAAATGAGTATTGAACCAACTCTTGGTCTTCGGGCCGCACAGCGGCCAATGAAAGCCCGTAAACTTCTTTGATTTCTCTTTGGGCTTCCGCAATCTGCGATTCAGTAACACCGGGCACGTCCTTTAGATAAGGCAAAATTAATTTATCCAGATCGACGAAACCTGCTTTCAATCGGGCCATAAGGGTTTCAACCTCAAATTTAATTTCCTCCAAAGATTCATTCCGGTATCCCTCAAATATTTGTTCCAGCTCTCGATTAAATCTCGCTTCAATTTTAGGACCGGGATGCATATTCATCTCTAAACCCCATTTGGCAAAAATAAAAAGCCCTTCCAAAATCCCTTTCGCTAATTTCAGGTTAGGATAAGTATGTTCTCTCAGTATTCGCAGGACTTTATCTGCCCAAACATGATTATGACCGCCGGCTCTTGTATCGATAAGGTATGTCTGAAACTCAGTGATAAGCTCTTTAAGCCAAGGAGCGAATTGATACTCTGGCTCTTCCGGCCCTGACGAAGTCAAGTGTCCCGCTTCCACGAGCTGTGAAAACCACAATTGCACCTGATCCATTGATTCTTCCGGCAACGAAAATTCTTTTTGGTAGTCAGCAGCCGTAAGGTTATCCTCAGCAGCCAATTGATGCAGTCGCGGATTTCTGTAAATATTGATAAACGTTTCGATCGCCGCTTCATCTAATACTCGCGCTTCGGAGCGAGGAATGATCGAGACTCTAACTCTGTTTTTGGAAGCTCTATCATTTCCATGAACGATGTCCAATACTTCAATAACCATTTGCTTTCCTAGTATAGGAAGCACGCCCCCCCTTTCGAGCCACACCGAAAGAATAGGGCCAGTACTTCCCCTTTGATGAATCGTCACTGCAGCTTCGTTGGGCTGTATATCCGTAATTTTCCATGAATAATCCGAATCAGATTGGTCGGTAATCCTTACTGGATTTGGATCAAACGCCGAAGAATCGTAAGATTCGCCTTCGAGAAGCGATTTTTCGTGGGACAAATTTTTGATGAGTAGATATTCAATATCTTCATGACTTAGGCGCCCGCGAGAATCGATAGTCAATGCCTTTAGTATTTCCCAATATTTTTCTTCAGTCACAGCTTCGCCAATTGATTTGGGATAAGCGAGCAATCCGGCAAACATTAAGCTTCCTATGATTTGTTCTTGAACATATTCTTGTTCAACGGTTAAAAGCTCACCCGGATCATTATTTCTTAAAATCACAATCACTTTGCCCGGCGAGTAAAACATAATATGTGGAATTTTCTGTTTAAGAAGAATGTTGACGAGTAAGGTTAAAGCTCTGGCCAACTCATAATCATCTTCGCTTTGTAAAACAATATTGGAGGCTTCATACCGCTGGCCTTCATCCAGGCTTCTTTTCTCGAACGTTGCGACCGTAACTTCTCCAACCGTATTAACTAAATTGAAGTTAAGTTTATTGATGGGTAATGGTTCATGATAATTGTGGACATGAAGACGCCTTAAGACGCCAATTCCATGACTGTTTGCATAACCATAAAGGCCTGTTTGACGGTAAAAAGTCAGGAGATCGTAATTAGCCCGTTCATTGTTTAGAACCAAATCCAGATTTTCATCCGGAACAAGAAGGGACTCATAAGGCACTGCGGCATCGCCGGGCACAATCATTCTCCACTTCCGGCCGTTAATGAGCAGCTTGGAAAGCAAAAGCGGAGAATGGTCATCCATCATCCAAGACGGTGTTCCGTCTTGCGGAGCTCCTTCGGCAGGCGGATTGGGATCTAAGGAATTCTTCAGTTTAGCTTTACCATAACCGGGCACATCGATTCTTTGGAGAAATCCTTCAACGGCATAAGGGTTTACAACGGGACGAATGTTTGCGGCTTCCCGCTTCTTATCCCAAATCTCTTCCACATTGCCCCTCACCCTGCTCAAACTAGTCCAAACCCGCGCTTCGGAGCGAGACGCTGAAAGATCCCACACATGCACAATGCCTTTGGAATCTCCCACATAAACTGTTTTATCGGGTCCTATAGCGATTGCCGTTGGAGGATGCAAGGTTGGAAGGATGTGAGTTATGGTGCCCGAATCAAAATTCCAGATACCTACATTGTTATTCCCGGGCGTAAATCTCTCGCCTATAATACTTTCCTCATCCGGAGTAAAAAATATGCGCCCCATAGCACTGGATGTTTGAATGGTCTGCAGAAGTTCCCCTGAAGGACGTGCCCAAATTTTAATGAGGCGGTTCTTCCCTGCCGCAGCAATCCGTTCTCCGTCCTCAGAAATGGCAACGAAAGTATCCCGGAATATCTCGCCGGAATTATCGTGCCGAAGCGTTGTTAAAAGTTTCCCGGAGTCATAATCCCAAATATGCACGAATCCATTGATACTTCCCGTCACAATGATTTTTCCATCCTTGGAAATAACCATGGATGTGACCGTTCCAAATTCATCGGAGGGATCATCGAGCTTTCTTATGAGCCTGCCTGACGCTCTATTCAAAATCTGCACATTCAATTTTCCAGTAATTCTTTGTTCATTACTGACAACGAGTTCTTTTCCATCCCCAGAGAACAATAGGGTGCCTATTTCGATAAAATCAGCCAACGGACCGATGGTTCTTAATAATTCTCCCGATTTCGGGTCCCAAAAATTAACCTTATCAACATGGCCAGTAACGACTTCCTCTCCATCTGGAGAGAAGCCGATATTTTTCACGCCGCCTCCATAACCGTCGGAACCTTCTTTAATCTTTACTAAATTGTTACCCGAAGGAATATCCCGAACGCCCGATATGCCGTAGCTTCCCGTGGCTATTTTTTTTCCGTCCCTAGATATGGCAATAGCCGATACTGCTCTTTCATGTACCGTCAAAGATCCTGTCTCTTCGAGAAGTGGGGCTCTTTCTTCGGGCTCTTCCTCCACAGGTACAGGACGTTTTTTAATTGCGGGAGCGACTTGCGCCTCTTTGGGAATTGCTGGTTTTTCTATCTCTCTTTGTCCTGGCCACGTCCACACATACGCTAATATTCCTCCAATCACAAGGCCACCCAAAATCATTGTGGGAAACCAATTTCTTCCCCGCGCTTCGGAGCGGGACGAAGCTGCGGAATTTTCGAATTTTCTCTTAATATTTTGCCAGTGCTTCACGCCCTTCACATGTTTTTGAGTCTGATAGATCAGAACGCCGGTTACAACAGATCCTAAGGCACCTGCTACATACCCTTCCCAGCCATCCATATCAAAAAACTCTGCTACGGTTAAAGCCAATGACACTAACGACATTACCCCCCAGAAAATAGTTTTACGCCGGCTGAGATCAATTTCGTCATTAATATATGAGGGCGCCACAAGTTTAACCAAATCAACCGGCGATGACGATTGCTCATCAGTCCGCGCTTCGGAGCGGGAATTGGTTATTTCTCCCACTACTTCCAACAATTCTATCTTTGCCGCCGCAAATCGATTTCTTATTTGCTGAAGCCAATCGCGATGCTCTGTCATGAGCCGATTTAATTCCGGAGCATTTTCAGCTTTTGATACATATTTCTGCAATTCATGGACAATGCCTGAACTTCCCGCTTCCTTTATATGCTCATCCACATAGCGATTTAAATCCGAAGGAATTTGGAAAGAACCGGCTTTTTGGCTGAGCAATTCATCGAAAAACTGAATTGCGAGATCCAAGCCCAGCTCGATATCGATAGGTGCGTTTCGCAAAGCTTGAATCAGGCCTTCAGATCCTCCTCCCCTTTCTAAAATATGTGCGGCAACAGCGGAGAGGACGCCCAATTCATTGATAATTCCAGCTTTCAAATCTCCCGCAAAAGAAGTTTGATCGATTCCGGTATCCGGCAATATTTGATCAGGATAGAGTCCCTCGACAATACTCCGAAATCTTCCTGCATTATCTTTTGTTATGTTCAGTTTGTTCCGCGCTTCGGAGCGGAGTTCTTGCAATGGAGATTCGCCTAAATTTTTATTGCGATCACTATCCAGAATCCTTTTAAATTCATTAAACCCACTTTCCCTTGTCCTTACTTTGGAACGGGGCGAAACAACGTTTGGTTTCGATTTGTCCTTATCGGTTTTTCCCTGCGGTGGAGGCACTAAAGACGCCGCCCAACCAAACATTAATAGGACCGCGATCATTCCTCCATGTGCTACTGCGGTAAGCCATTCGACATCCTTAGATTTATATTTTTTCGAATTTTCAGTCCGCGCTTCGGAGCGGGCAGGAAATTTTGCGTCATAAGCGGTTAATAGCTTGTCAACGAAGGAAGAACTATTTTCTCCAGTCCTTCCAATATCTTGAAGTGCAAGGTTTCCAATTTCCGTTTTCCATTGTTCGATAACATAATCCACAATCCAATCAAATTGCTCGGCATTCAGGCGGGAGTAAAATCCGTGCCCTTTAACTTTTCTAGACGACATTGTCTCTGCCAGTGTTCGCAATACCGGCGCGTAAGCGCCTAGTTCCCGATACAGTTTTTCCAAAGACGAAAGTTTTGAAATCCCTTCCGCCTTTAATTCGAACAATTCCGCCTCCCCGCTCAAATTAAATAAAATAACCTGGGGCCAGCCCACGCCGGTGAAATAGGACCCCTCTACGGAATCGTCCCAACGCGTCAGCGCGACAATATTTTTTAACTTTTGAAGTTTTGCGAGGCCCTCCGCGGAGCCATTGTTTTTGAAAAAATCACTTAGCGTAAGCCGTTCGAATTCTTCAGTCCACCGCTTGATGGGAACTCTGCCAATGCTATCCGGGGCCATTTCAAAAATTTCTTGCAGCGCTTTTAGTTTTTCCATTCCCTTTTCATGGAAGAACCCTTTGATTGCCAAATTTTTTATGGCTTCAAATAGTCCGGCCTTACCGATCGAATCCTGTCCGCCTAGAGACAGAGCAGGATTATCGATTGTCTTTATGTTTTCAAAAATCTCCTTCAGTTCAGACGATTTTGCCGCAAGACGCGTATTAAAATAACCCCCATAAGCCATATGGCTTACCGCCATTAGCATAGCCTCTTCCATTCCCCATCCATTACCTATCGCCATCGTACGAAGATCGTTTGCCAATGCCTGAATCGCATTGTTGGAGAGAATTTTCAAGGTGTGAACAAATTGAGGATTTTCAAGCGCGTCCGTTATTGCCCCGGAATCTATTCGGTTGCTCTCGATAGACTTTCTGCCTACCACTTTTCTGGCCAAACCGTTCACAGCATCCACCCCGATAGCCCTAAGCATTTCTGGCGCTATGCTTTTTGACCGCAAAGTCTCAGCAACGTTTTTTGAAAACTGCTTCGTCCGCGCTTCGGATCGAAGTTCTTCCAGCGGAGACCGTTCAAGTTGTCGATCGGGATTAATATCAATCAGCTTTTTTAATTTGTTAATCCCTTCGTCTTTCCTTGTTTTGGAGCGAGGTGAAGTAACGGCCGGTTTCGATTTGTCTCCATCTTCTTTTTCCCGCCTCGGCGTTGAAGCTATCATCCAACCAAACATCACTAAAACTCCTATAAACCCCAAATGCACCGCAGCGGACAGAATGTCATAATCATGAATTTGCGGACGGCGCTGATCATCTTTGGAGCTGTTGTCCGTCACTCGAACTTCAGATTGGGCTGAAGAGCGGCCATCTGCTTCGAAGCGGGGTTGAAAAGAGATAGGATGGGCTTGAATCCAAACTGACATTTCTTGAACTTCCCAGCCAGGAAATTTTTGCATTCTTTTAAGAATGGCTTGTATCTCTTGGTCCTCTCCTAACCTTCCTTCAATTTGTTTTTTCCCTTTGTCGTCTGCCCGGAGCCACTCTGCGATAACTTGCACCTCTTCATCACTGCGTATCACTATCAAATCTTGAACTTGACGCATTTCCGGCGTCTCATACCATGTATTCTGAGAGGTTGAGGTTGGTGTAAAAAAAATAGCCATGGAGAAGACAAGAAGCCACGCACTAACCATAGTAACTGGGCCAAGGACTGCCGCTGTCTTATCGCTAAGTTTAATATCGTTCCTCAGCCATCCTCTAAAAGAAGTCTGCTTTTCTGATTCTTCCGGCTTCCGTGCTTCGGAGCGGACCAAAAAGGGAATATGCAATCTTCCGGGGACATGCCAAAAAACAGGCGCTGAAAAATTTATTTCAACGGCAACTTGAGCGCTTCCCAAAACTTCTCGTAGCTGATCTTGGGAAAGATTAGCTTTATGGGGATATTTAAAAAGAACAACTTTGTTTTCTTCACGAAGCGCTACCAAATAGCCCAGCTTCTCATGCTTTACGGGCAGGCCTTTAACACCTCCAGGAAAAACAACAAGGGCCTCAACTCCTTCAGAATTTCCAAATCCTTCGGGAATACTTTTAAGGCTTGAATCTTCTTTGATATTCCGGCGTAATTTTTCAACTTCACCGTCTTTTAAGATTATTTTATATACCGGTTTGTTTTGCACACGCCGGTTTTTAATTTTTGTGACCCGTGTCGCTCGAGTTAAAACAAGCCCCAAATATTTATGGCCACTTTCCAAGTGAAGATTTTTTGTTTGCCTCGCAGTTAAAATTTCAACTTTATGGGCGGACCTAATTTCATACATTCGTGCTTCGGAGCGGGTTTTGATTAAGGTGAGGACCGCCTTAATCAATTGACGGGCCCGTGCATTTTGCGGACCTTTCTTTCCAGCCAATGCTTGCGATCTCCGGTTCAGAGCCCGGCTGGCATTCAGTTTCATCAAAGTAGTCACAGCTTCCGCGCGCTTTTGTTTGTTCCTTGTCGTAATCAAAGTATCGATGGCCGCTTCGGCGTTTGCCCGATGAAGCGGCTGGGCTGACTTGTCATGCGAGGCAAATTGCTTACCTGTTTCTGTTAAGCGGTATAGGATGGCACCTTTACCGTGACCCGATCTAAGTTTCTCCGGCATTTCCTCTAAATAACCAAATCCCACAGCGTCTCTGAATGGAGTGATTAATGTTCTGGCATCGACTCCTAAAAGATCGGCTAATGGCTGAGCCGTAAAGGGAGAGCCGAGCGTTTTGGAATGAAGAATAAACTGCATCACCGGCCGCAGACGCGCCAACCGGGCGTCCATGTTCTGACCGTTAGCTCCGAGAACATAAACATTTTTTATCGTCATGGGGCGAGGAGGAAAAGAATTGCGCCGAATACCCGCATCGCGAAGATATCCTTTGCCAACCGCTTTGCGGATAAACTCTTCGGGCTGGCCATATCCCATAAATCGAAGCAATCCCGATGTCATCTCTTGAGGGTATATCTTCCCTTCCCTTTTATGTTTTACAATCATTGTAAAAATTTCTTCGATGGTAAGATCTTTCGGCTGCGAAGAGATAAAAGCTTTTAATTCTTCAGATTCTCTAACGAGCTCTTGGGCATGTTTAATAAAAAATTCATTTGCCAATAATTCTTCAGGGACCTTTTTGGCAGCACGTGTTTCCGAGCGGCGTTTACGGCTATCTTTTTTTCCTGCCGGCATTTCCGGCATTTTGGGTTGCAAGCCAGACGGCACTGCTGCTTGTCCATTTTCTTCTCCAACAGATTGTGTTACAGGTTCTCTATTGAAGTAGGAAGGAAAAATAAATGGCAGCGACATAAGTCCTATCACCAATCCGGAAATCATCACCCATTGTGGGAAATCCATGGTCAAGCCCGGAGGATTTTCACCCCGTTCGCCATACAACCACTCCCAGCCTGAGTTATTCCGCGCTTCGGAACGCAAAATTTCCGTGAGTTTTGCAATGATTGTGTTTCTGTCAACATCTCCCATATCGCTTTGATAAGATTGAGGATCAAAACGCAATTTTCCAAGAAGTATGTCCATTTCGGAACGATGTGTACGTGCAAGGTCTTCTAAAGCTTGCCGCGATTGATCTCTGCTCATGGCTTCAAAAATCTCCGCCCCAGATCCACTAGCAACATAGGCCAATATACTTACAACTTCACTTTCATTAAATGTTTGAACTGCTGGTTGGGGATTTTCGGCCCTCAACGCCTGGAAAAGACCTTGTAAGTCACGACGTGAGTCGCGGCGAAAAGTGTCAGCATCGTCTCGCGCTTCGGAACGGCTAGCGAGAACATTGGCGATTGTCTCGCGCAAGCGTTTCACAGAATGAGGCAATCTCAAATAAATCTCTATTTTTTTCTTATTCGGGCCTTCTACAGTGACAATCCAGCTCCAGCTTGTATTTCCTGAACCGGCGGCGGGATAAGACTTGCTAGAAGCCGGTATGCCGTTTCTAGTTAAAAATTGCGCCAATTTTTCGGGAGCGTCCGTGAGCGATGAAGGATTGTGCGTGTTCTGAAGTTCAAGCGTGATTGAGTCATTGCCAATCCGCACGTTCCATATATTGCCGGTCTTATCAACATGGACAGGATCGTCTTCAATATAAAGCCATACGGTCGGGGAATTAGGCGGCTGCACAGGATCTTCGATTCTGGTGAGACGAAACCGCGGGTCTTTGACTTCAGGGTCAGCCGGATATTGCAACACAAAGTCCCGTATGGATTTGGTATCGGTTGTAATTGTTTCGGATATTCCTTGCCCCTTCCATCCATACCGAATGTTTTTGCCCTCATCATGGCGCAGCATATATTCAATCGTTTCTTCTAAATGCTCCGAATCAATATCGCCGGCATAAACCCTCGTTTCGGAGCGGGGTTTAAACATCCTTTTTCCTTCTTCCGGCTTTTCGAGTTTTGAATTGGGAGATGCTATTTGCTCCTTTTTTTCTTTCGCCGATTGGGGCAAGTGAATGAATTGGGAAGGGAAAATAAACGGCAGAAATAGCGCCGTACTCATAACCCAAAAAACCAGGACCCCTTCCACAGGAGACATTCTTAGCGAGCGATGAAGCTCATGCAGTTCACCTATCAACCCGCGAGGAATTTTATTTCGCGTTTCAGAGCGGGAAACGTTTTCTAAGTACCCATTGATAAGATTATGAATCCAATCTGCAGGAGTTCTTTGTCTTTGGCGTCTTTGATGGTTTTCATTAATTCGAGTTAACAAGGTCTGGTAGTTTGTGGTAGCGAGTGTTTCTCTGACAGCATTAACCAGTCCAATTCCACTCAAACCGTTATACCGATGTTCCGTCACCAACCCCGTCACTAAATCAAGAACAGATCCGGCAGAATCAGCCGCCCTCACTTCGGAGCGGGGCGTTCGGTGAGCTTGAAGCCAATCTCTCATCGTTTCCTTTTCCTTATCAGAAAGCCCTCGTATCAGTTCAAAAGCTTGCCGGGCTTCTTGCTGTGTCTCGGCTAATCCTTCTTCTATTTGCCTTTGTCCTTTGGCATCTGCCTGAATCCCGTCCTCAACAGTTTTTATTTCATCATCCGTCAATCCCGGTATCAAATCTTTAAGTTTTTGAACTCGTTCTGTCTGCAGTTCCCGTTCTACTTCTGCCAACCGCGGCCTAAGCTGCTGAACGATTAAGGCAAGCACTATAATAAGAACAAAACCGCCGAAAGCCGCAATCGACAATCCCTTTGTCAGCGCATCATGATCCTTGGGCAATCGTTTATACAATTCGTAGGATATGTCCTCAAAAATAAAACCGGGGCTGCCCGACGGCATCGCAAAATCCGGGGTTTCGCTATGATGATCAATCATTCCCAAAACTCGATCAAATGCCTCGTCTGTTTCGGAGGAAGTTTTGTTGTAAACCAATATTTTCTCACCGGCAGGAATCCATCTTTCCCCAATTTGCGTAAAGAAACTGACCGTTATTTTATTCGCATTCATCACAACATTCATTTTAAGCAGGAGCGGAGTCGATTCTGGAGAATGCGCTTGCGCGGCCTCACTTGGCGTTTCGAACCGGCCTATCATAGTAAACGCGGTGCTGACCTTATCCTCGGAGAAATGTTTATCGCTTATCCCCAAACGCGGCATTAGTTCCGCCAAAGTTTGCAAATTAAACTCGGGTATAAAATCGTCAATAATTCTCGGCCGCATACGCATTTCGGAACGGGTGGCGAAAGATTCGCCGGGAATTATGCCGGTATATTTTTCAGTAGGAAGTTCTACCGAAACAGGAGGCTTCATATCAAAACCAAAAGCACCCAAAGAACCCTTGGTGTGAACAAAATCAACCGGAAAGAATTTAGTTTCGGTCGGAGCAGGAATGGTTGAAGGCTGAAGGAGTTTTAAAATATTGCGGCCGGTGAGCTGGCCTTGATTGTCCAAGCCGCGGAGTTTTCCGATAAAACTGTCGATTTTAGAGAATTTTTCAGCCAGGATTTTTTCCCTCTCGTCCTTTCTCATTTCATCCATAAAAACGGTGTATTTGCCGACCGAAGTGGTTTTTTCTTGTTTGACCAAATCGCGGATGATTTGATCGCGCCAGGATTTCAATAGAACGCCCGGCTCTTCCTTGCTTTGTTTTAGAAATTTGTCCCGGGTGGCACGCACGAAGGCCTTGTAAAAATTGATGCGGCCATTCTCCACTTCAAAATAATCTTTCCAGGAAACATTGCCCTGCATGTGTTCGCGGTAATGGGTTTCACCGGGAATGGAGGTGATCGAGGGCATCAAAAGCACATAAGAAATGTTTTTCTCTTTAAGCCTTTGCGTCAGGCCTTCGGTGTGAAAACCGCCCGCGACAAGAAGCGAGGCCTTGGCTTTTCTTTCACGCATGATGGAAATAAGATTCTCGCTAAAGGCCTGGTCGCGCCTGGAGGCATTTTCGTAAAAGGCAAAATGGTTCTTCATCCCTTCCGGAACGACTTCGCTTTTTAATTCTTTCCATTCCTGGCGGCTGATTTCGAGGCGGGTCAATTTGTGCAGAAGTTCTAAGTTGCGGCTTTCTTGATCGATTTGTCTTTCTTGCTGATTTCTAAAAAGGCCCTCTTTAACATCGCGAACATAATGTTCAAAATCCCGGAAAAGTTTTGTGCCTTCGATGGCCTTCATCCGTTTTTGATTGGCGACGAGGTAGGAAAGACGGTTCGAAAATTTGAAAGGGATGTTTTTGCCGGAAATCAATTCTTTTAAGAAAAGGGCGAACGCGGGGGCCGAAATCCGGGAGGTGCGGAATGCTTGAAACTTCTCGTGAAAAAGCCGCAAATCTTCTTTGCGGGCTGCGGACACGCGGGTCTGAATTTCAAGGTACTTCTCTATTTTTTCCGCCAGCCTTTTGACCTCGATTTCGATGGAGGCTCCGGCGGTTTCCCCTCTGGCGCTTTCCTCCAAAAGGAGGGCCAGTTCCGTCCCCTCTTGCGGCCTTTTGACTTGGGACAAAAGTTTCAGAACTTGAATCAAACCTTTGTGATTTTCCTGAAAGGACTGAAGCGCAGAATCGATTTTCAAGAGTTTCTTGGAAAATACCTGTTTTTTCCTGGCCTCTACTTCTCTTTCAAGGGCAGACAATTTTTCTAGAAGGACGGGTTCTTTTGCCGAGGAGACCGAAAAAAGCCTTAGGCCTTCTTCATAAAGCTGCCAATTTTCCACGCCCTGATAAACACTCGGGGCCTGACTAAAAAGCGCGGCGGCTTCAACGCCGGTGAGTTCTTCCTTTTCAAGGTATTCGGCGAAAACTTTCCGTAACAGCTCTTTATCGGGGAAACTTTTGAAGATTTGCGCGTCCAGGACCGAGCTCGTCCCTTCGACGGCCACAAGGTCCACCCCGTATTGTTTTTGAAAATGCTCGATAAGTTTTTGAATGCTTTTTTGGGCGTCCACTACGGCATGGGCGTTTTGGACAAGGATGACGGCTTCATCGCCCGCCCCTTTGAAGGTTTCTTCTATTTTTCCTATTTCCGAGGGGATTTTTAGGGAATTGATCGCAACCGGCAATGCCGTTTGAATTGAGGAAGAAGCAGGCGTGTCCGCATAAGCGAATGGCAGGGAAAAATGATTGGTGGCCACAAAGGCAATGACGGAAAAAAAAGCGGTGGCGCGCTTCATCCATTGTCCATTCATTACGGGTGGCTTTTTCCTCTCTTCAGGGCAGTAGAATTTCAGGACTTTTTCACGACTTTATTAAAGAGAAAAATAGTAGCGAAAAAATAGCAGATGCTCCCTCATAATGCAAGCATGCTAAATTGTAAAAATAGCATTAGATAACATGCGCTAATATGAGAGAACAAGCCTGGCACCGAGGGGCCTGGCACCTTTTGCTGTGGGGGGAACTTAAAGCTGCGGCTTGATTTCTTTGATTTCCAGGACAATACTTTCTACACCATCCCAGAATTTCGTCTTGACCGAATAGCTGAAATCAAAACAGGCTCCATCGCGAAGCCAGGCAAGCCCCTCGCCTTCCCGGTCATTCACTAAAGCCTCAAAAATCCGGAAGCCGTCTGTGACCCAAATCTGAACGGAGCCGGAATTAATCCAGCGGGGCTTGCCTTTGACTTTAACATTTTTGCTTGAAAAAACCGGGCGCGGATTCCCCGCTCCGTGAGGTTCGAGCAAAGCGAGTTCCTGAGTGAAGGGATTGCGCAAATCATCCAAAGCAATTTCCATATCGACAGGAATTTTGCGGACGAAAATATCAGCAGGAAAATTTTCGGCGGCATATTCATTAATGCGTTTACGTAATTCGGGCAAATGTTTGGCGCCAATCGTAAGGCCTGCCGCCTGCTCATGGCCGCCGAAGGCCTCAAAAAGATCCTTGCAAGAATCAAGGGCATTAAACAGATGAAAATTTTTAATGGACCGCCCGGAACCTTTTCCCACTCCGTTTTCAAGGGCGATGACAACGCTTGGCCGGTGGTATTTATCCACCAGCTTCGATGCGACAATACCGATCACCCCTTGATGCCAGCCTTCGCGCGCCACGACAATGACCCGCTCACGATTGAAATTAATGGTTTTTTCCACTTCGCCAACGGCCTCTTTGACAAGCTGCTGCTGTTCCTTTTGACGGAGTTTATTTTCCGCTTCGAGAATGCCTGCCAGGCTTTCGGCTTCGCCCGCATGATCGGTTAAAAGAAGCCGCAGCGCGGTTTCGGCGGAGCTCATTCTTCCGGCAGCATTCAGGCGGGGCGCCAGCATAAATCCGATATGCCCGGCATTCAGGGATTTCGTCCTGAGTTTGGCGGATTGCACCAAAGCAAGCACGCCGGCTTTTTTACACGCGGAAAGAATTTTTAAGCCGAATTTTACGATGATACGGTTTTCTCCTTTTAAAGGGGCCACGTCGGCCACGGTGGAAAGCGCGGCCAAATCAAGAAGTTCATGGGCCTTATCGCCGATCAAGGCCTGGCTTAATTTGAAAGCAAGCCCTGCGGCAGAGAGCTCTTTAAAAGGATAGGGACAATCTTCCTGAAGCGGATTGAGGATGACATCCGCCGGCGGCACGCCTTCGGCCGGAATGCGGTGATGATCAATCACAATGACTTTCATGCCGAGTTCGCGCGCCAGTTCGATTTTTCCGCGGGCCGTAATGCCGCAATCCACGGTAATAAAAAGCGTGACCTCTTTGCGGCGGCCTTCGCGAATGGCGGTTTCGCTGACGCCGTAACCATCGCGGCTGCGGTCCGGAAGAAAAGTGATGAAATCGGCTCCGAGTGCGGCGAGGGTGCGCGACACAACCGCCGCGCCCGTGATCCCGTCCACATCATAATCGCCGTGGATCAGAATTTTTCCGTTTTGGCGGATAGTTTCTTCGATAAGGCCCGCGGCTTCCTTCATCCCTTTCATGAGAAAGGGATTTTCCAGATTTTTTAAATCCTGATTAAGGAAGATTTCGATTTGCTCGGGATGGACAAGCCCCCGTTTGGCCAGTAATTCCATAAAACGGGGACTGAAGGATAAAGAAGTGAGATTGAGATTCAGATTAATGCGCTTTCCAGTCGACGACAAGGGCGGAGGCCACAAAAATCGTCGAATAAATTCCGATCAAAAATCCGACGCAAAGCGTAAAGGCAAAATCGTTGATGGCGCCTCCCCCAAAAAAGAAAAGCGCAAAGGAGCCAAAGAGCACAGTCATGCTGGTCAGGATGGTACGCCCCAAAGTTTGATTCAGGGAAAGCTCCACGATTTCCTTAAAAGTTTTTTTGCGGACGATTTTTAAATTTTCCCGGACACGGTCAAAAATCACGATGGTGTCATTGACCGAATACCCCATGATGGTCAAAATGGCGGCCACGATCGGAAGATTAATTTCCCGGCCGGAGAGCGCATACACCCCGAAAGTAAATAAAGTATCGTGCAAAAGCGCGACCACAGCAGCAAGCGCAAACTTCCATTCAAAACGGTATCCGACATACACTAAAATACCGATGCATGACCAAAAAACGGCCCACAAGGCCTTGGTTTTCAAGTCCCCGCTTACCGCAGGGCCCACTTCATCAACCCGGAGCACTTGAAAATCTTCTCCCGCAAGTTCGCGGGCGGCTTGTTCGATTTTTTTGGTGTCGGCTTGACGGCTTTTGACCACATATTGATTTTGGGAAATATCTCCAAAATGCTGCAGCGAGGGGTCTGAAACTCCCTGCTTTTCAATCGCCTGCCGGAAATCCGCAATATTCACCTGTTTTTTAAATTCCATTTGAATAGAGGTCCCACCGGTGAATTCCACGCCGAAATTTTGCTGGCCGCGGAGGAAAAAGGCGGAAATTCCGATGATAAGCGTTAATGCCGAAAAACCGTAAGCCAAAAAGCGGCCTTTTAAAAATTGAATATTCGGCACGTGAATGGCTTTCATCATCTTGAGATTGACATTGGGATTGCGTTTGGCAAAAAAATCGAAAATAACCCGGCTTACGACAAGAGATGAAAACATACAGGCGATCAAACCGGTAGAGAGTGTGACCGCAAACCCCTTAATGGGCCCTGTTCCAAAATAGAATAGAAGAAGGGAGGTAATCAGGGTGGTCACATTGGAATCTAAAATGGCGGCAAAGGCCCGGTGATAACCGGCCGAAATGGCGGCACGCGGTGTTTTGCCGGTCGCGAGTTCTTCGCGCATTCTTTCGGCGATCAAAATATTGGCGTCAACGGCCATGCCGATGGACAAAATAAAACCGGCAATACCGGGAAGTGTCAGCGAGGCATGAAAAATCGCCAGCGACCCCAAAACCAAAATGATATAAACCACCAGACCGATATCGGCGATAAAGCCGGTAAGCAAATAATAAGCCGGCATAAAAATAAAAACGAGAAGGGTTGCCACAATTCCGGCCTTGACGCTCTTCTCAATGGAATCTCTTCCGAGCGTCGGCCCCACGGTTCTTTCTTCAGCGATATGAACCGGTGCGGGAAGTGCCCCTGCGCGGAGGACGAGGGCAAGGTCACTGGCTTCGTCGGCCGTAAAATTTCCCGAAATCTGAGCTTCGCCGCTTGGAATGCGGTCGCGAATCACGGGCGCGGAATGAATTTTTCCGTCAAGCACGATGGCAAGCTGTTTTCCGATATTCTGGAACGTGAGCTGATCAAAAATTTTGGCACCTTCTTTATCAAATTGAAGCTGAACGATCGGCTGGCCGTATTGATCAAAACCGACGGCCGCATTGGTGAGATGATCTCCCGTTAAAAGCGCCTCTTTGGCGAGAAGAACATTTTGTTCTCCCAAACCCTGTTTTTCTTTCATGGGTTTGTATTCAAATCCGTCAGGAATCGTTCCGGCTTGGGCTTTGCTTAAAAGCTCGGCATTATCGGAAACCAAACGGAATTCCAAATGGGCGGTTTTGCCGACAATTTCCTTGGCGCGGTCCCGGTCGGTAATGCCCGGAAGCTGCACCGCGATTTGATCTTTGCCTTGTTTGGTAATCACCGGCTCGCGCACCCCGAATTCGTCGATGCGGTTGCGAATGACTTCGACCACACGGTCGGTGGCATCCTCACGGTATTCAGCCGGAACTTTATCAACTTCGACCTGCAGCAAAAGCTGCATCCCGCCTTGCAGATCAAGACCGAGATTGATTTTTTCCTGAGGGGGATAGACTTTCCAAATCGAAACGGCGACAAGAACAATGATTAATAAGACTTTCCATTTATAGTATTTGTCCATAGTTCCTCGTTAGCTTTTAGTGTCTTCCGTGCGCAGCCCGACCACGGCACTTTTGAGAACTTCCATTTTGTTATTATCGCTGTCCCCGACTTTAAGGACGACATAATCATTTTGAAGGCTTGTGATGGTCCCGATAACCCCTCCGGAAGTCACCACCCGGTCGCCCTTCTTCAAATTCTGAACCAGATTTTGAAGGTCCTTCTGGCGTTTTTGCTGGGGACGTATTAATAGAAAGTACATGACAAAGATCATCAGGATAAGCGGAAAGAAACTGATAAGCGGATTGCCCTCGGCGGGCGTGGCGACCATTAATAGACTTTCAATCATGAGAAGCTCCTTTTAAAGATTAATTATCGGCACTCGGGGTCAAAATGATTCGCAAAATCTTTTTTGAACTCGGCGAACCGTCCCTGCCGTATTTGTTCCCGTATGGTTTTCAAAAAATTGACGAAAAAATACACGTTGTGAAGCGATAAAAGCTGCGGCCCGAGCATTTCCTCCGTATTCACCAAATGACGCAAATAAGCGCGTGAGAAATTGCGGCAAGTGTAACAATCGCAATTTTCGGCAATCGGACGCTCGTCCTTTTGGTATTTGCCGTTGCGCACCACCAAAAGGCCGGTGGAAGTAAAGGCCGTGCCGTTCCTCCCATACCGTGTGGGATTCACGCAATCGAAAAGATCCGCCCCACGGGCCACGGCTTCCAGAAAATCAACCGGGGTTCCGATGCCCATAAGGTATCGCGGTTTTTCCTCCGGCATTTTGGGGATGAGCGATTCAAAAATCGAAAAGGTAATTTCTTTGGGCTCCCCCACGCACAAACCGCCGAGCGCGTAACCGTCAAAATCCAGCGCCACCGTTTGCCGCAAAGATTCCTGCCGGAGATCCTCAAACATGCCGCCCTGAATAATGCCGAAGAGCGCCTGGGATTTAAGCCGGTGATGTTTTTTCGCGCGCTCCGACCAGCGAATCGTAAGCTCCAAGGATTCTTGGATTTTTTTTCTGTCTTTGGTCGGCGGAGGACATTCATCGAATACCATGGCAATGTCGCTGGCAATCGCTTCTTGAATCTCGATAACTTTTTCGGGCGTCAGAAAGATCTCTTTACCGTCAAAATGAGAAACAAACGAAACGCCTTCTTCCGAAATGGTACGAAGACGGCTCAAGGAAAACACCTGATAACCGCCGCTATCGGTAAGAATGGGGCCTTGCCATCCCATAAAACGGTGCAGGCCGCCGAATCCTCGGATTATATCGATTCCCGGTCTGATGTAAAGGTGATAGGCATTGGCAAGAATAATTTGCGTGCCGCTTTCTTCCAGATCGCGGGGCGTTACCGCCTTGACCGAGCCTTGCGTCGCCACCGGCATAAACACCGGCGTTTCGACTAGGCCATGCGCGGTTTGCATTTTGCCGATGCGCGCGCTGGTTTGAGTATCTTTTTGCAAAACTTCAAAGCCAAAGGTTTCGGTTTTCACAAAATCACCATGGCATCCCCATAGCTATAAAAGCGATATTTTTTACGAATGGCTTCGCTGTAGGCTTTCAGCATTTTGTCATGCCCAAGAAACGCGGCCACGAGAAGCAGGAGAGAACTTTTGGGCAAATGAAAATTGGTGATCAATCCTTGAACCATTTTAAATTCATAAGGAGGATAAACAAAAAGCCGCGTTGCGTTTTTCTGCGGAATAATTTTTCCATCTGGGCCGGCGGCGGATTCAAGCGCGCGCACCGAGGTTGTTCCGCAGGCAATAATACGGCGGTTATCTTGCTTGGCTTGATTAATCCGGCCGGCGGCTTCTTCCGTAATTTCGAATTCTTCTTCGAACATTCTATGTTCGGATAAATTTTCGGAGGTCACGGGCTGAAAAGTCCCGTAACCGGTATGAAGAGTCACACAAACCGTTTCAATGCCCTTCTTATTAATGGCCTCGAGTAGGCCTTGATCAAAATGAAGCCCGGCCGTCGGAGACGCCACCGCGCCGTCTTTTTCGGCAAAAACGGTTTGATAAAACTCACGGTCGATTTCCGTATCTTCACGGTCAATATAAGGAGGAAGCGGAATGTGCCCGATAGCCTTAAGCTTTTCATGGATTTTCTCACCGGAAAACTGCAAAACTCTTTCGCCGGAATTATTGGGGGAATCTTCCAGCACTTCGGCCGAGAGACTTGTGCCGTTTTGCCCAAAAGAAAGCACGGTGTTTTTCTTGACCCTGCCTCCGGGACGCAGAAGGGCTTTCCATTTTCCCCCTCCGAGATCTTTGAGAAGAAGGCCTTCCACCCCGCCACCCGTTTCTTTTTTTCCGAAAATGCGCGCCGGAAGGACTTTGGTATTATTTAAGACAAGCAAATCCCCGGCTTGCAAAAAATCCGTAATGTCTCGGAAAGTATGATGAGCGAATTTCCCGCTTTCACGATTGACATGAAGCAGTCGCGCGCTCGGACGGTCCTCTGGCGGATAAGCGGCGATCATTTCTTTGGGTAGTGAATAATCAAAATCGGAGAGGGTCAGCATAAATATTCCAGCACTTCTTCGGCGGAATTCGCGATTTTTATCTTTTCATTCACACTGATTGCCTTTTCTTGGCGAAGCATTTCGAGCAATTTTTTCATGAATTTCCCGTAAAAAATAATGGGCTTATTCAACATTCGCTTATTGGTCATTTCCCAAACCACAAAAAGTTCGGCCAGAGTTCCGGTGCTGCCGTCAAAGACCACATAAGCATCGGCCGTGTCGATCAAACGGAAAATCCGCTGGCGCCAGGTTTTGGTTTTTCTCTCTTCTTCAATCCAGGAATTGACTGTCCCCGGAAATTCCTCGGTAGTCACCCCGATGGTTTTTCCGCCGGCTTCCTTGGCCCCGCGCGCGGAGGCTTCCATCACGCCGATATAACCGCCGTTACAAACCGTAAAACCTTCCCGGGCCAGCAATTTGCCTAAATCAAATGCCTTTTGATAATCGGCCGTTCCTTCTTTGATTTGCCTGCCGCCGAAAATAGCAATAATTTTGGGCATAATTAAAGCCGTTCCCCTTTTAACACTTCAGGAATAGGCTCGGCGTCAATGCGAATGCCGCCGTCATGTTCAATTTTTAAAGTGTAAATACTTCCCGGACGGAACAAAGAGCCCGGCGCTTCGATTTGGGCATTTTTGATTCCCGCTTTTTCCCGTTTGTGGGGATTGAGGGCATAATCCCAAAACCGCCGCCAAAGTTCTTCTTCGAATCTGGAATTCTGGCCCTGAATTTTATAGCCGGCAGGAATTTGACGGATTTCGGAAATATTGAAGACTTGAGTATTGTCTTTTTCCAGCACAAAGGCTTTGAGAAAAAGATAAGCGCTTTTGCCGCGGAGTTTATCACCGCCCCGGATGAATTTGTCGTCAAAACGAATCACCAGGGCCTGAAATTGAATGATATCCCCTTCAAAGGTAAAGTATTTTGGTTCCAGCGGACGGCCGGCCGTATCGTATTCCAAAAACTTAATGGTCGTGCGGATTTTCTTCGTGGCTTCGTCAAACTCGCTTTTGGTGACAAGCACTTCCGCGATCCGGGAATCGCTGGAAAGCCTTTGCACCACTTGGCGAAGGACGCGGACTTCTTCCGACCAGCGGTAAATCCATAAAACGCCGTAAAAAACCGACGCTAAAAAAGCGGCAATTAAAAGAAAATTGAAAATCTTCGAAATTTTCATGGAGCGGTATCTTAATTCAGATGAGAAGGTTTTACAATGACCGAAAAAGCTTGAAGGAGGCGATAAGAAGAACGACGGCGAGAATACGTTTCAGCCAGTCATGGGTGAAATGATTGGCGCCCATGCGGGAACCCAGAAGGCCGCCCAAAAATGCGGCAATGATCATGGCGGTTAAAGGGGCGGAAAATGAGACGGCCAAAGATTGATTGGCCATACGGCCCATCAAACCCGCAAAGGAATTCACAAAAATAAAAAAAGCTGAAGTGGCTGAGGTGCGTTTGGCCGTCGCCCAGTGAAAGAAAAGAAGCATCGGGCTTAAAAAAATTCCTCCTCCCACGCCGACAATGCCGGACAGAAGGCCGATCATCCCTCCCATGAAAAGCGCCCCAAGAAAAGGCGGATTTTGAATGTCTCCCGCTTCTTTTTTCCCCCAATAACTGTCCAAAAATAATCGGGTCGCGGCCCACAGAAGGACGCAAGCGAGTAGCAGCGCATACATGGATTGCGGAATTTTAATCATACCGCCCAGAAATGCGGCAGGAATGGAAATCAAAATAAAGGGCCGGGTGAATTCCCAGGAAAAATGTTTGGCCCGTTGATAGGCCCAAAACGCCATTCCGGCCACCAGCAGATTAAGGCAAAGGGCGCTTGCCGCCATTTGTTCATGGGGAAAGCCGTAAAAAGAAAGAAGCGCCAAATAACCGGAGGCTCCTCCGTGCCCCACGGAGGAATAGATGAAGGCAACTAGGAATGCGAAAAAGACAAATGGGATGAGGTCGGGCAATCCGTCACCTCCCCCCCAATGAGTTCGAGGGCATGTTTCAAAACCGGTTTCAAAGTCTCAAAGGCCTCCTCCACGGCTTTGGGACTTCCCGGCAAATTGATAATCAGCGTTTTGCCGCGAATCCCCGCTACGGCGCGCGAGAGCATCGCAAAGGGAGTTTTCCTTAAACTCATTTCCCGGATCGCTTGGGAAATTCCCGGAATTTCTTTTTCGATAATCGCGCGGGTTGCCTCGGGGGTGCAATCGCGCGGACCGAGGCCGGTTCCTCCGGTGGTCAAAATCAAATGGCAGTGAAAATGATCGGCCATATGGCAAAGCGCCTTTTTCAAAACGGGCTCGTCGTCGGGGAAAACGTGATAGGCAATCACTTCCATGGATAAACTTTCCACCAGTGATTTTAAAAGAGGTCCGCTTTTATCGGGCCGTTGTCCTTGAGATGACCGGTCACTGGCCGTCAGAATTCCTACTCGAATAATTGAATTCACTTTTTCCTCCTTTTTTCTGAATCAGATGAATGTTTTGAATGGTCATTCCGGGATCGTAGGATTTGGCCATGTCATATAAAGTGAGGGCAGCGTTCATCGCGCCGTGCAGGGCCTCGATTTCAACCCCTGTTTTGGCGGTGGTGCTGACTTCGCATTCGATGACGACACCGTTTTGACCGGAATTATTTTGAAAACGGATTTCAATATGTTCGAGCGGCAAGGGATGACAGAGCGGAATAAGTTCGGGCGTTTTTTTGACGGCAAGAATCGCGGCAGTTTTGGCCACCGTAAAGGCATCCCCTTTTTTTATTTTACCGTTTTGCAGCAGCACGAGGGTTTCAGGCTTCATATGAATTTCACATGCCGCAACGGCCGTCCGGCGGGTCGGCTGTTTGGCTCCCACATCGACCATATTTGCTTCGCCTTTGGCATTTAAATGAGATAAAACCCCGTAATAATCTTCAATCGTGTTCATATTGGTCATGACTTTGATTTTTTCCTTTTCAAGAACGAGGCTTTTGACGGTGGCGACCTCCAAAAAACGGTGCATTGAATTTTCTTTTCTTTCCAGAAGCAGGCGTATCAAATGCCGCGCCGACCGCAGATAAATTCCGGGAAAGGGCTGAAGTTTTGAATCCTGATTTTCAAGGCAAAGCGCGTCATAATCCTCCTGCCAAAAACCCGCGAGCTGGCGGATAAGGGCCTCATCCATAAAAGGCATGTCACAGGTAAAAACACAACCCGCCTGATGTTTGGAATAAGAAAGCCCGGTATAAATTCCCGCCAAAGGGCCTTGATCTTTAAAAATATCAACGTAGAGGGCCGCATTTCCCAGCTTCAAATGTTCGTAACGATTTTTTTCATTCACAATAATCAAGGTTTCATTGAAAATCGAATTCATGAGATCCGCTAAAAATTCCAGCATGGTGACATTTCCAAATTTTAACAGGGCCTTGTCCTGCCCCATGCGGGAACTCTTCCCCCCGGCAAGAATGACGGCGGCCATGGAAATTTTTTCAGGCATACACACTCCCGTCATCCTGACCCTGAGCGTAGCGAAGGGGAAGGATCTCGCGAGATTCTTCGCCCCTCGTGTTTTGTACTGCCCTCGCAGAGGGTCGGGGCTCAGAATGACGTTTTATCAATTTCTTCTCGATAAAATCAGCGAGCGAAGGCAGTTCGTGTGAAGAAAAATGAGGGACATTGATTTCGATGGGGTCCTCAGAACATAAGGCAAAAATATTTTCCATGCCTCCGCTGAGCGGTTTGCCCAGACTTTGACGCCAGACTTCGATTTTCGGCACCGAATTAGAAAAAAATCCTTCCAAAAAAACCAGGTCGCAGCCTTCAAAACGCAGCAAAAGCTCCTCCACGGGAATTTCGGCGGGAAGATTGGAAAATACGGCCAATCTTTTTCTGCCGGCCAGCATCACCGTTTCCGCGCCGCTTTGACGGTAGCGGAAGGTATCCTTTTCGGGCTGATCGATTTCAATATCATCACTGGCCAAATGTTTAATCACGCCGACCCGATGCCCTTTTTCTTTCAAAAGCACAATCAAGACCTCCAGAATTTCCGATTTTCCCGAACCTTTTCTCCCAATCATCGAAAGCACCGCAGGTTTCATTTATCCTCCCATCAAAAGGGGCCAGGCCCTCTCCGAGCCTATCGGCTCTTAGAGCCGGAGGCCTCGGTGCCAGGCCTCTTTTGAAATTAATTTTACTTTTACAGTTTGCCCGGCTTCCATCCTTTTGCCGGGCTCGACTTTCATCAAGGCATTGGCCTTGGCAAGACTCGCAACCTGATGGGATCCCTGCCCTTGCAAAGGCTCAATCCAAAAATCCCCTTTTTGTCTGAAACAGCGGACCCTTACAAAATGAGGCCGGAAGCCATTCTTAAATTCCTTTTTCATTCTTCCCAAAACCCATGACGGATGAAAATCCTGGCCGCTCATTTTCAGCAAGGCCGGCTTCACGAATTCTTCGAAAGTCACGAAAACAGACACCGGATTTCCCGGAAGGCCAAAGACAAGCGTTTTCTTTTTTTTGCCGAAATAAAGGGGCTTGCCCGGCTTGATATTCACTTTCCAAAATATTTCTTTGACGCTTTCTTTTTTCAAAGCCTCTTTGACAAAATCATATTTCCCTACCGATACTCCGCCCGCCACGATCAAAACATCGTACTCAAGGCCTTTTCGAATCGCGGTAATACTTTTCCGCAGATTGTCTTTTGCCCGGGGCATCACAAACGGAATCGCACCTGCCTTTTTGACCAAGGCTTCAAGAAAAACGGTGTTGGAATCATAAATTTTTCCGGGAAGAATTTTTTGGCCCGGATTTAAAAGTTCATTGCCGGTCACAAGAATCGCCACGCGCGGCCAAGGATAAACGGAAATTTTGTCACAGCCCGCGGTGGCCGCGAGCGCTAAATGGGCCGGTTCAAGCCTGGTTCCGGCTTTTACGAGGGTAGAGTTTTTTCTGAAATCCTCTCCCTGAAACCGTATGTTTTCTTTAAAATGGGGCGGCTTGAGAATATTCACACTGCCATTTTGACGTTCGGTTTGTTCCTGCATAATGACTGCGTCTGTTCCGCGCGGCACCGGGGCGCCGGTGAAAATTTGCATGGCATACCCCGGTTTTAATGTCCCGGAAAAAAATTCGCCGGCAGGAATTTCTCCCCTTAGAAGGTACCTGGTACCTTTTAGATCTTGAGCAAAAGGTACCAGGTACCTTTTGCTGTGCTTTGTTTCTTTTTTGAAACGTATCGCATAACCATCGACGGCAGAATTATCAAAATTCGGAAAAGGAGTGGGAGAATAAAGCGTTTTAGCCAAAACTTTGTGCAGGCACCGAGAAAGAGGGAGAAGTTTCGGCTTCAAAGTAAATGTGTGGCGAGAAATTTCTTTAATTGCTTCACGATGAGTTAACATGAAACAACTCCTTGATGCCGGCACATTCCCCAAGCATGGGTGCCGTCTTCGAAATATTCCTTTTTCCAAACCGGAACCCGGTGCTTGATTTCCTCGATTAAAAATCGCGAGGCCTGATAGGCTTCGTCCCGATGAGCCGCCTTGACCTCAATCGCCACAGCAATTTCACCAAGCCCTACGCGCCCGAGGCGATGCAAAATTTTGATTTTCTCCAGCGGCCAGTTTTCATAAGCTTTCACAATTAATTCCCCGATCAATTGTTCCGCCATGGACTCATAAGATTCATATTCCAAATAAAGCACCTTCTGCGAAGAGGAAGAAGAATGATTACGAATCATGCCAAAAAATAAAACGCCCGCCCCGGCGGCAAAATCCCCGTCCCGGCTTAAAAATTCATGGGCTGAAATCTTATCGCGAGTAAGATACATTTTTCAGCCTCCGCTGACCGGAGGCAGGATCGCAAGCTCATCCCCTGCCGCAATTCTGGAATCGCGGTGCGCATAATGGCCGTTGATGGCAACGGCACAGCCTTCCAAAATGGAAAGTTCGCTGCCGTATTCATTCTTTAAAAGGGTGAACACATCCTGACAAGACATTCTTCGGGCAATCTGAAAGAAAAATTCGTCCTGCCCCAAAATGTCTTTTAAAATCGCGAAAACTTTTATTTTTATGAAAATCATCTAACCGCCCACATGGGACATTTGAAAATCTTGATGACGGACGTTTGTATCATTCAAAAAATGCTGTTCTGGGCGCACGTACACGGCGTCCTCAATTCTTTTTTTAATTTCACCCCGGGAAATTCCGGCACGTATTAAATCTTTTAAATTCAAATCCTCCTTGCCGTGAAGGCAGGATTTCATGGCGCCATTGGCTTTCAGGCGCACCCGGTTACAACGCATGCAAAAAAAACAGGAAATAGGGCTGATGAGCCCGACGCGCGACGAGGTGCCTTTGATTTGAAACACTTGAGCCGGCGAAGAAAAATAAGCGTCTACGGGAATTAATTCATATTCGGTTTCGATTAAAGCCTTGGCTTCCTGAGTGCTGAAAAATTGCTCTTTGGGGTCAAGGGCGACATTTTCATGAGTGGTCATTAGCTCAATAAAACGGACTTCAATGGATTTGGAAATCGCAAAGCGGACAAGGTCCAAAATTTCATCCGTATTGAATCCCTTCATCAGAACCGCATTGATTTTGACCGGCCGAATGCCGCTTTCAAGCGCCGCGTCGATCCCTTCCAAGACGTGAGACAGGCGGTCCATTTTAGCAATTTTCAAAAACCGGTCGCGCCGGAGCGTGTCCAAACTGATATTGACCCGGTCGAGCCCCGCCGCGCGCAAACCTTTGACTTGTTCTTTCAGAAATACGCCGTTAGTAGAAAGCGCGATTTCCGAAATGCCCGGAACTTGGCGTATTCTTCCAATAAGCTGATCGAGATTTTTCCGGATTAAAGGCTCGCCGCCGGTGATTCTTACTTTTTTTACGCCGGGCTCGGCAAAAATTCCGGTGAGGTATACAATTTCATCGTAAGACAAAAGTTCATCCCAGGATTCAAACCCCGCTCCGCCGGAAGGCATGCAATAAAGGCATCTTAAATTGCAGCGGTCCACCACGGAAATTCGAAGATAATTAAGCTCTCGTCCTAGCTGGTCTTTCATAAACGTTTTTTCCCTATCCAATGAATGAGGACCATATAATTGGCCTCGTCGAAAGCGCGCGCGCCGGAAACCACCACAACAGGGTCTCCCCGCTTCAAAAGTTTCGCGCGTATGATTTCCTGCTCGCCGCGGAGTAACATTTCGTCCGTGCTGTTGTAATTGTCAATTTTGATGGGAATAATGCCGTGAAAAAGCGCCAGCCTCCGGCTGACTTCCAGCGAAGGCGTAAAGGCCAGAATAGGAAGACGGCGTTCGAATTTGGAAGCCAAAATGGCGGTTTTACCGCTGCGCGTAAAGGCGACAATGGCTTTGGCGTCAAGGTCCGCGGCCGCGCTCTGTGCCGCATGGGTAATGGCGCAAATCGGATGATCTTTCCGGCACAAAACCTTGCGGGAATAATGATTTTCAACCGCGCGGTGTTTTTCGGCTTCGATAATGACATCCGACATCATACGCACGGTTTCCACGGGATATTTTCCGATCGACGTTTCGCCGGAAAGCATCACGGCGTCCGTGCCGTCCAAAACCGCATTGGCCACGTCCGAAACCTCGGCACGCGTGGGCCGGGAATGTTCGATCATGGATTCGAGCATTTGCGTGGCCGTAATCACGCAAATATTTTTCTCATTCGCTTCTTCAATCAACTTTTTTTGAATCACAGGGACCTTTTGAACGCCGAGCTCAATGCCAAGATCGCCGCGCGCCACCATAATTCCCTCAGAAACAGGAATAATGGAATCAATGCCTTCCACCGCGCGGGGTTTTTCAATTTTCGCAATCACGGGAATGGATTTGCCCAGGCGTTTCAACTGCCTTTTCAAAGTCAAAACATCTTGCTCATTGCGCACAAAAGAAAGTGCGATGTAATCCACATCGGCTTTGGCCGCAATACGCAGGATTTCACGATCCTTTTTTGACAAAGCAGGGAGCGTCATCGGCGCCTGAGGAAGATTAATCCCCTTATTTTCGCCCAAAAGATCGCCATCAATGACCGTGCAGCGGACATGATTTTTTTCCACTGAAACCACGCGCAAATCAATCAAGCCGTTATCAATAAGAATAGGATCGCCCTTTTTCACCATGCTGGAAAAGCGCGGCGTCGAAGTGCGGATGCAGTAATGGCCGTTTCGAAAAACTTTCGGCGGCTTGCCGGAACAAATGGTCACGCTCTGGCCTTTTTTGAGAAGAATGGATTCCCCTTGCGGCAAAGTTCCCGTGCGGACGCGCGGGCCCTGCAAATCCACCAAAACCGGCACGTGTTTTCCGAGGCCTTTCGAAGCCGCACGAATATGTTTAATCCACTGGCGCAAACCTTCCGGCGTGGTATGGGAGGTATTGATTCTCAAAACATCTACGCCTTCATTCAAAAGCGCCTTCAAAATTTTAGGCGGTTCGCAGGCAGGCCCTACGGTCGCGACAATTTTTGTACGGCGCGGTGAAGTTTTATCCGGCATATTCATGATTTAACCCAAATGGCGTCAAGTACCGGGAAGCCTGGCACTGAGGGGCCTGGCCCCTTTTGTTTTTGCGGTTGTTTCTTTTCATGCCCATAAAGAAATCCCATCAGAGATCCTCGATAATCGTAATATTTCGGATGTTCCATGACTTCATGCTTCAGGCGCGGCCGCGGAAAAGAAAGGCTTAGGATTTCTCCCACGCGGGCGCGCGGGCCGGAGGTCATCATCACCACGCGGTCGGAAAGAAAAAGGGCTTCGTCGACATCATGGGTTACCATCACCGCCGTGATTTTTTCGCTGTGCCAAATTTCCAAAAGGGCCTGTTGAAGTTCGGCGCGCGTGAGCGAATCCAGCATGCCGAAGGGTTCATCCAGAAGAAGAAGTTTCGGTTTTAAGGCGAAGGCCCTCGCAATGCCCACCCTTTGCTTCATGCCGTTGGAGAGTTCCCGGGCCTTTTTATCCAAGGCCTTTCGGAGCCCGACTTTATTCAAATAATATTTGCAAATATCCCGGCGCTGATCTTTGGTGGCATGAGGATAAACTTGATTGACACCCAAAAGGACATTCTCGAAGGCCGTAAGCCAGGGCAGTAAACTCGGGGATTGAAAAACAACGGCCCGGTCCGGCCCCGGTTCGGTGATCAGTTGATTGTCGAGAAAAATACCGCCGATCACCACATCGATGAGTCCTGCCGCCATCATAAGCGCCGTGGATTTGCCGCAGCCAGAATGGCCGATAATGGAAACAAATTCCCCTTTTTCGATACCAAGCTCAAACCCCTCAATGACGGGATGATCGATTCCCCCATTGACATAGGATTTGGAAATTCCGCTGAAATGAAGATAAGGCTTTTCACTCATAAACTTTCCCGCGACACCATGGGTTTTAAATCCGGCAAAATAATTTCTTCCAAAGATTTTTCAAGCTGCCGGAGTGATTGAAGATCCACAAAGTATTTGGTGATTTCATTGCGCAAATGCCGGTAATCGTAATCCGTGTTAAAATTTTCTTTGTCGCGCGGACGGGAGAGCGGAATTTTAAAGGCACTGCCCAGCGTGGCCCCTTCAATTCCCGGCTCTAACGGAATGATGCGGTCCGCCAGCAAAATGGCCTCGTCAATATCATTGGTAATGAGCACGACCGTTTTACGATCCGCGCTCCAGATTTTTTCAATTTCGATTTGAAGGCTTCCGCGCGTCAAGGCATCGAGAGCGCTTAACGGTTCGTCCAAGAGAAGAATTTCGGGATTCATGGCAAGCGTACGCGCCACGGATACGCGCTGGCGCATGCCTCCCGAAAGCTCCGCCGGTTTTTTATGGACCGCAGGAGTCAAATTCACCATTTCGATATATTTTTCGATATGAGCCTTTCTTTTTTCCGGCGTCCAATCCGGGAAAAGGGTGTCGACCGCCAAAGCCACATTGCCGTAAACGCTGAGCCATGGAAGAAGGGCGTAATTTTGAAAAACCACGCCGCGGTCCGGCCCCGGCTTTTCAATCCGTTTTCCTTTTAATAAAATTTCCCCTTGGTCGGGGGCGAGCAACCCGGCAATGAGTGAAATCAAAGTGGATTTACCGGTTCCGGAAAACCCCAGAATGACCACAAACTCCCCTTCTTCCACGGAAAGATTGATTTGGCGGAGCACAGGAATATGTTCTTTGCCTTCTCCAAAACCTTTGCTTACATTTTTTAATTCAAGAAAAGGCATATTTATCCTTAAGACACCGTCGCCTGGCCGAAGCTCACCCATTTATTGAGAGTCACCATCACGCGGTCTAAAAAGAAACCGATAATCCCGATGGTAAACACCGCTACCATAATTCGTGCCAAAGATTGGCTGCTGCCATTTTGAAATTCATCCCAAACGAATTTTCCGAGCCCCGGATTTTGTGAAAGGAGTTCGGCGGCAATGAGTACCATCCATCCCACTCCGAGGGAAATTCTGAGGCCGGTGAAAATGTAAGGCAGCGCGGCCGGCAAAACGATTTTGAAAATCTTGGTTGAAAATTTCAGTTTCAAAACACGCGCGACATTGATGTAATCCTTATCAATGGAAGCCACTCCGAGCGCCGTATTGATAAGGCTCGGCCAAAGGGAACATAACGCCACCGTGACGGCAGAAATGATAAAGCATTTCTCAAACCACGGATTCTGCGCGGTGTAGACCGCGCTCACCACCATAGTCACAATGGGAAGCCAGGCGACCGGCGAAACCGGCTTGAAAATCTGAATCAAAGGATTCAAGGCTGTCCGCAAGGTGCGGCTCAAACCGCATAACACGCCAAGCGGAATGGCAATAATTGAGGCGATAAAAAAACCGGCAAATACCGTGATCAAACTGGTGATGATTTGATCGAGGAATGTCGGTTTGCCGGAATACTTGCGCGTTTTGACTTCCTCGCCCGGGTTTTCTTCGAGTTTTTTGGCCACGCGCTCTTTTTCGCGCACGTAAAATGCCTTTTCTTTGGCTTTTTCCTGCCGAAATTCGTGGATCAAACTTTGAACTTGTTCGCCCACTTCCACAGGCCCGGGCACTTTGCCCAAACTGGTTTTGATTTGAGGGGCCGTGACGGCCCATGCCAAAAGAAAAAGCAAACAAGTCACGGCCGGAATCCCGATATTTTTGAGGCCGGGAGATTTCACCGCATTCATAATTTTTTCCGTCATACCATCTCCTAATCCTTGATTCCGATTTTAAATTGACGCAGATACTCGTTCGGCTGTTTACTGTCAAAAGCAATGCCGTCGATAAAATCCTCAGCGGGGTATTCTTTGAAACCCTCAGTCTGCGGAATTTCCGCCTCGGTCAATTTCCCCTCTTTAACAAGTTCCTGCGCGGCCGCAAGCCAGACATCCGGCAAATAAACTTTTTTGGCGGTTTCCAGATACCAACCATCAGGTTTGGCCTCGAGGATTTGCCCCCAACGGCGCATCTGCGTCAAATACCAAATTGCGTCGCTGTAAAAGGGATAAGTTGCGTGATAGCGGAAAAAGACATTAAAATCCGGAAGCGAGCGTTCGTCGCCTTTTTCATATTCGAAAGTTCCGGTCATGCTGTTGACAATCACTTCCGCGTCAGCTCCTACATATTGCGGTTGGGAAAGAATCCTGCTTGCTTCATTTCGATGCTTCCAATCTTCATCAAGCCATTTTCCGGCGCGAATCAGCGCCTTGACCACAGCGATATGGGTATTGGGATATTTGTCCGCCCATTCTTTGGTCACACCGAAAACTTTTTCGGGATTGTTCTTCCAAATTTCATAATCGGTAATTACGGGAGCGCCGATACCTTTAAAAACCGCCTGCTGATTCCAGGGTTCGCCCACACAATAACCGGCAATGGTGCCTGCTTCCAAAGTTGCCGGCATTTGCGGCGGCGGCGTCACGGAAATCAAAACATCCGCGTCTTGAGTGCCTGTCGTGTCGCCCGCCGTGTAATAACCGGGACGGATTCCGCCTGCCGCCAGCCAATAACGAAGTTCGTAATTATGAGTGGAAACCGGAAAAACCATGGCCATGTTGAAAGGTTTCCCTTCATTTTTATAACTTTCGATCACGGGCTTTAACACGTCGGCTTTGATGGGATGAACAGGCTTGCCATCTTCCATCGGGACATTTTTTTTCATTTGTTCCCACACATCATTGGAAAAGGTTACGGCATTGCCATTGAGGTCCATGCTGAAAGCCGTGACAACATCCGCTTTGGTTCCAAAACCTATGGTTGCCCCGATCGGTTGGCCCGCCAGCATGTGAGCTCCGTCAAGCTCCCCGCTAATGACACGATCAAGAAGCACCTTCCAATTCGCTTGGGCCTGAAGAGTAACGGACAAGCCCTCCTCTTCGAAAAAACCTTTTTCCTTGGCGATCGCAAGAGGAACCATGTCAGTCAATTTGATAAAACCAAAAGTGAGCTCTTCTTTTTCCGGTTCCGCGGCAAAAGTAAACGCGGACGAAAGAATCGAAAAAATCAGTGCGAAAGTAAAAATTTTAAATATTTTCATGGTTTTCTCCTTAAAAATTCAAAATGGTTTGAACATAAAAAAAGTTGGCGTCGTCATGGGCGCCGGTGTCTTTGGCAAAAGGCCCCGCGATAAAAAGCGAATAGCCGCCCATCACACTGAGATGTTCCGTCAGTTTGTAAATCGCCAGCAAATCAAGCTCCTCGCCCAAATGCGTGTCCGCATTGGCATTCGCGGCCCGAAAAGGTGCCCCGCCCGCGTTAAACCAGGCCGATTCTTTGGCATCGAGCATAAACCAATGAAAATCCGCGGAAAACGTAAGCCGTGCGTGAGGCTTTACACTGGCTCCGAGCATGAAATCATTGATATTTTTCAGAGAAATAAAATCAATGAATCCATACTTATTGTGATTGGTAGGAAACAAATTATCGAAGGTGTTGAATTTCCCGTCTGTGGGGTTCCGGTCGCCGGAAGCATGATTGTATTCGCCGTAAATTCTTGGAGTCCACGGAAGCTTGCCGAAGGTATACCCAAGTTCCTGATGAAAAGCCCACGCTGCGATTTCATCGTGAGAACGGCTGCCAAGCTGGATGGCATATTCGGTTCCGTAATCCCAACCTTTTTTCTTTCCCTTAAAACGATTGCCGAAGGTGTACTCTTTGAGCTCTCCCCTTTTGCCGTTTTCTCCCGCAAGAGTCGGGTCATCGTTGTGACGGATAAAAAGAAAAGTATCCAGCAGTTGATCCATGTGTTTGCGAAAAGGTTTGGTGCTGGCGTAAATGCCGTAAAAATTATCGTTATGAGGAGTCGTGTCCCATTTTTCGACTTCGACCCGGACTACGCGCGAGGCAAAAAGATCGAGCATAAATTGCGGGTTAGGATTGTAAACCACCTTCACGGCATCAAAAACACGGGCAACATTGGACCAATCAAACCCTCCGACAAAACGTTCATCGCCGTAAGATAGAATTTGCCGCCCGATTTTGAGCGTGAGAGGAAGTTTTTTTGCCGGACTTTTGAGCTCCACAAAAAGCTGCCGCAAATCCGCATAATTGACAAAGCCGTTGGTTTGATTCACATTGCTTTCGGCGAAATTATGCGCTTCCTGCCCTTCGATGAAGAAATGAAAAGGCGTCGCACCGGAATCCGACAAATAAACCATATCGAAATTCAGCCGGTTGCGAAGCATGTGCATGGCATCATCTTCATACGTACGATCATTCAAATTGAAATCGTCCCGGTATTCAAAACGGTAACGCGACTGCCCGCCGATTTTCACCTTCACACGGCTGTCAAAAAAAAGATGCGACTTGAAGGCTTTATCAAGCGTTCTGTCGAATTCATTCAAAAACTCCGGTTGCGTTGCCGCAATCACTGATTTAGCCCCCAAAATTAAAATCAAAAACCCCATCACAATGCGTTTCATGTTTCTCCTTTTCCGGTAATCTCTCGAGACGCCTCGTCGCATCGAAATTACCTTGAAACATAAACGCCATTGTTTATGGGTTGAGTTGCGTCGTCATTGCGAGCCCAGCGCCTAAATAACGGGCGAAGCAATCTAGCAAATAGCGAGATTGCGGAGCCTGTCCCGAGTTCGAGATTGCTTCGGCCGCCTTCGGCGGCCTCGCAATGACGGTTATGGTTAAACATACTTCTCCACTTTCACTGCTGCTTGTCCTCGCACTTATGTGCGAAGACTGTGCTTGGAAATCTTGATGATTTCCTAAACACCGATTCTCTCCACTTTGACCGCGGCTTGCTTGTAATTTGGTTCTCTCGAAAAAGGGTCGCAAACATTGACGGTCAAATTGTTGGCATTGGCTTCGGCGTAATGAAACGGAATAAAAATCTGGCCCGGCGCCACGGTTTCGGTCACACGCACAATGATTTTTTTAATCTCGCCGCGGCGGGAACGCACGGTCACATGATCTCCCTGCTGAATTTTGAGGCGCATCGCATCGCGGGAATTAATTTCCACCCAGGCTTCCGGCGACAGACGGTTAAGCAGAGGAATTTGTCCTGTTTTAGTGCGCGTATGCCAATGCTCCACCGTGCGGCCGGTGTTGAGCCAAAACGGATATTCCTCGTCCGGACTTTCAGGCGGCTTTTCATTTTCTACGGGCCAAAGCTCGGCGCGGCCATCATCGGTTTGGAAAATGCCGTCCTGATAAAGGGGAAAACTTTCCTTTGGATTTCGTTTTGAATTTTCCGGGTAGGGCCATTGAATGCCTCCATATTGTTCGAGCATTTCATAGGAAAGTCCCGAATAATCACAAAGCCTGCCGCGCGAAACTTTTTTCCATTCATTAAATGCGTCTTCCGGCTTTTTCCAGCCTGGGAAAAGCGAGTCATAAACACCGAGCTCTTTGGCGACATGAATAAAAATATCAAAATCAGATTTGGCCTCACCCGGAGGCTCGACGGCCTTATTGACTTTACTCACCCTCCGTTCGGAATTCGTGTAAGTTCCCTCTTTTTCGCCCCAAACCCCGGCCGGCAAAACAAGATCGGCAATTTCACTGGTAGGAATGGGATGATAACCGTCTTGCACCACAAGAAATTCCAAATTCTCTAGCGCCTGCAGCAAATATTTTTGATTAGGAAATGAAACCAGAGGATTGGTGGCAATAATCCAAAGTCCTTTGATTTTTCCGCGCAAAACTCCTTCGATAATATCGGGATAAGCCCATCCCCTTTGGGTGGGAATAATTTCTTCCTCCACGCCCCAGAGTGCGGAAAGTTCCGCGCGGTGTCCGGCGTTTTCGAATTTCCGGTAACCCGGAAGGCTGGAGGCAAATCCCGATTCGCGCGTTCCCATGGCATTGCATTGTCCCGTAATCGAAAAGGGCGACGCGCCGATTCTTCCAATATTTCCCGTAATCAAAGCCAGATTGCAAATGGCATTCACGGTTTCTGTCCCCTGCGTGCTGTGATTAACGCCCATGGTCCAGCCGATAAAAGGCGCTTTAGCATTCGCATAAAACATGGCCGCTTGCTTAATCATGGCGGCAGAAAGTCCGGTGACTTCGCTGACATGTTCAGGCGTAAATTTTTCTAATTGTTTGGCAAGCTCTTCAAATCCTTTGGTGTGTTTTTGAATGTAATCACGATTGATCTTTCCTGCTTTGATAATGATGTGCATCATGCCGTTTAAAAGAGCGATATCCGTGCGCGGTTTAATGGGAAGATAAAAATCGGCCATCATCGCGGTTTTAGTCACACGCGGATCGACGACGATGACGGTTCGATTTTGATTTTTTTCCAGCCGGTAACAAAGAATGGGATGATTGTCAGCGATATTGGCGCCGATTAAAAAAATCAAATCCGATTTTTCCAAATCTTCATAATTTCCCGGAGGTCCGTCGCTTCCGAAGGAGCGCTTATATCCTGCCACCGCGCTCGACATGCAAAGTGTCGTGTTGCCGTCAAAATTTTTGGTGCGGAAGCCAAGCTGAATGAGCTTGCCAAGTGTGTAAAATTCCTCAGTCACAAGCTGGCCGGTGCTGATAACTCCGAGCGAATCCGCGCCGTAATGGTTTTGAATGATTTGAAATTTTTCAATCATGGTACGAATGGCCCAGTCCCAGCTCACCCTTTCGAATTTGCCCCGCCGGCCGGCGGGCAGGCCTTTTTTGATTTTACGAAGCGGCCATTTGGCACGGTTCGGAGCCGTGATCGCATAATGTTCAGCAAGTCCTTTAGGACAAAGACGGCCTTCATTGACAGGATGTTTGGCGTCCCCGCGCACGCTAACGGGCTTTCCATTTTTCACGCCGATAAACATGCCGCAGCCCACGGAGCAATAACCGCAGGTTGTAGACACCCAATGATCGGGAATTTTTGCCTTGGCCATGTACCCAAATTGTTCATCCAAGTCATAGGCATATTTTTCTCTTTGAATGTCGATGCCGAGCCGGCGTTTTGCGGATTGAAGAAATTTTCTCAATGCGCACCTGCCTTCGCCGTGAAAAAAGCGCCCGGCATATTTTTGGGCACTACCGTCACAAAAAATAAATAACGGCCGAGAAATTCCCCGGCCAGCGAAAAAATAAAGCAGGCAAGGCCAAGGGCTAAAAATTCCAGGCCCTTCAAATGACCGACTTGTAAAAAACTGTAAAGAATGAAAGGAATCACGAAAGATCCCAAGACAAGAAGAGCAAGCCTTCCCAGGAAATATTTTTTAAACCGATGCACCAAGAGAAAATTAGAGGCCATTTGTTCCTCGGACGCGGTTCCGGGCAAGGCAAAAAGCCGCGCGAGCAGAACCACAAGTTGTAAAAAACCGGCGAGTGTCGACACTGCAAGAAAAGTAAAGGACGGTGCTTTGAGAATGTTATTAATGACTTCCTGAGTTTGAAAACAGGAATAAATCCCATAAACGCTCAGCGCGAATAAAGGACCGAGCATAAAACCGGTGAGGAAAAACCTGAGCGGCGTACGAATCGTATTCCAGGCCGGCCTTGCTGGCACTAAATAAATTTTGGCGCTGGCATAAACTCCGGCGAGTCCCGACAAAACCACCAAAGCGCCGAGAAAAAGCATGCCGCCTTCCGGAATATTCCAATGCCAAAAATTCTTCACAAGTTGAAGAACGGCATACATGCCTCCGAGATGAGAAAAAATCGCGAAGAGTAAAACCTCGCGCGAAAGCCAGGAGCGTTTCCACATGCGAAGGGCCTTGTAAGCATACAGAGGCCGGCCTAAATGAAAAACGGCGGCGAAAAGCGCCAGGCCTGTGACCACCAGCATGCCCGCGGCCCCGTAGGGAAGAAAATCATGAAGGGGTTTTAAAAATGAAAGCCAATTCGAAAAAAATTCGGCCAGCCAAAGGGTCATAAATCCGCCGACAGCCAGTTGAGTCAGTACGGTCATAAAAATCAACGAGGTGTGTGGTTTTTCCGGTTCGATTCTGTGGCGATTCGCGCGCAGCAAATTTTCCGGCGCATTTTCAGGAAGCGTAATGCGTGTGGTAGAAATCGTGAGGCCCGAATCGGCAATATAAGGAGCATCGGCCTGCAAATGATTTTTACGCCATTCGTTAACATTCACTTTTTCAATTTGAATGGCGCTTTCAGGACAAGCCGCCACACAGGCCGGGAGTTCGCCGTCTTTCAAACGGCTGTGACACATATCACATTTGGTGACAATATTTCTTTCCGGATTGTATTGCGGCACACCGTAAGGACAATTCCAGCTGCAATAACCACAGCCAATGCATTCCTCGGCTTGATGTTTCACCACTCCGTTGTCGAGTTTGATATAGGCATCGGTGGGACATCCTGTGAGACAGGAAGGATCCAGGCAATGATTGCAGGCCATGGAAAGATGATAGCGTTTCGTGGCCGGATAAATGCCGCCTTCGATTTCTCCCACGCGCCGCCAATTGACCTCGGCCGGATTATTGTTTTGTTCATTGCAGGCCACGACACAGCACTGGCAGCCCACGCAACGTGTCATGTCAAAATGAAAACGGTATTGCTCTCCTTCTTCGAGAGGCTCGGTCGGGATGAGGGCTACAGGTTGGTAATAGCCTTCCTCACCAATCCGGTTTTTGAGCGGAAGATTCTGCGCATCCAGAATATCCACCAAATTAAAATCACTCATCGCTCAATTTTCCTTCTTCTAAAGCAATGCAAAGATGCCCGTTAATGATTTTCACAGGATAAGTTTTGACTTGTCCTTTTCCGCCGCTTAAAGCGCAACCCGTTTTCAAATCGATTTTCCAATTGTGAAGCGGACAGAAAACATTTTTTCCCGCCACAATACCGTCGGCCAGCGGACCGTTTTTATGCGGACAGTGATTATCCACGGCAAGGTATTCATCCCCCAAATTAAAAAGGGCGACATCATAACTTCCCCACGCGACACGCTTGCCTTCTTTTAACGGAATCGAATTCGTGTCCGCAACCGGGTACCATCTCCGAATATTGGTTGGCGTACTTGCATTCACCGCGCACCTCCGGCACCAGTTTCAATCAAGGCTTCTTTGTCTTTGGGAAGCACGAAATCTTTGAATTGCATGGGATGAACGGGCTTTTTGGATTCCACCGCCCAGGGATTCACAGCCTTGGCGCGCGCTTTATTTAAACGTTCCAGCAAACCCTTTCTGATTTCTTCCGGCGCTAAAATAGTTTCGCGGCGGATTTTTTCCAAACCAATGCGCACCACAAAATCATAAGTGCGTTCAATGTATTCCCCGTGCTCGCGGTAATATTGAAAGAAAAGCATCGCGGCTTCCAAAGCCTCCTCTTTGGTTTTTACCGTCACCAGAATGTCCGCGGCCCGCACAATTTTTCCGGCAGCGCCTCCGATCACGACTTGCCAGCCGCCTTCCATGCCGATAAGGCCGATGTCTTTGACTGTCGCTTCCGCGCAATTCCGCGGACAACCGACCACGCCCATTTTGACTTTCGCGGGAGTGTAAAGTCCTTCCAGTAAAGTTTCGAGTTCAATGCCGGTGGCAATGGAATCTTGAGTTCCGTAGCGGCAAAAATCAGTTCCCACACAGGATTTCACCATGCGCACCGCTTTGGCATAGGCATAACCGGAAGTCATATCAAGGTCTGCCCACATTTTGGGCAAATCTTCTTTTTTGACGCCAAGAAGATCGATGCGCTGGCTGCCCGTTACCTTGACCATGGGAACTTTGTATTTTTCCGCGACGTCGGCAATTTTTCGAAGCTGCTCCGGACTCGTCACTCCCCCGCGCATTCTTGGAATCACGGAAAAAGTTCCGTCGCGCTGAATGTTGGCGTGAACCCGGTCATTAATAAAACGGGCGGATCGATCTTCTTTATGATCTCCGCAGTGAACCTCATCCACAATAAAACTGAGAGCCGGTTTGCAATAGGAACAGCCGGTTCCATTGCCGTAAATATCCAAAACATCCTGCGCGGATTTTAATTTTTGGGTTTCAATCATGGTTCTGAGTTGTTCTTTGGGAAAAGGAACGCAGGCGCATAAAACATCTTTTTTTTCTTCCTGAAATTCCGAGCCGACAACCCCGATCAAAATTTGCTGAACCAGTCCGGCGCAAGTGCCGCAGCCGCTTGAGGCCTTGGTGCAGGCCTTAACGTCCGAAACTGTTTTAAGCCCTTTCTGCTGAATGGCCGTGATGATTTGACCTTTACTGACGCCGATACATCCGCAAATGGTATCGGTGTCGGGCCGGGACATCACATCTGAAGGCGCGCCGATAGCGATGGGACCTGAGAAAAGCAGATTTTTTCTTTTGTCGCCGATTCTTTCCTTACTGCGCATCATTTCCAGCAAACGATTGGCGTCGGAGGCATCGCCGATCAGAATCGTTCCAACAACACGATCTTGATGAATCACAATTTTTTTGTAAATGCCGAGGCCGTGATCTTGAAAGCACACCACTTCTTTGTCTGATTCCGCGGCTTTAAAATCTCCGGCCGAAAAAAGTTCAATGCCCATGACTTTTAATTTCGTGGCCAGCACCGAGCCCTCATAAACCGGGCCCCGGTCGCCAGTAATCGTCGCGGCAAGCACTTTGCCCTGATCGTAAAGCGGGGCCACGAGTCCATAAACCTTGCCTTGATGCTCCACGCATTCCCCCACCGCAAAAATGGAAGGGTCGCTTGTTTCCATATAGTCATTGACCACAATGCCGCGGCCGACTTGAAGCCCGGCCTTTTTACCGAGTTCGACACTCGGACGAATGCCGCAGGCAATGACCACCATGTCGGCTTGTTCGATGAAACCGTCTTTAAATAAAACACCTTCGGCTTGTTTTTCTCCCATAATCTTGGCCGTGTTTTTGTTTAAAAGAACGTTGATGCCTAATTTTTCAATTTCTCTTTTCAGAAACCCGCCGCCCACTTCGTCAAGTTGTACTTCCATCAAACGATCCATGATATGAACCACGCTGACTTTGACTCCTTGATTCATAATGCCGCGCGCAGCCTCAAGGCCGAGAAGCCCTCCGCCGATCACTATCGCTTTTTTCGCGGTTTTGCAGGATTCAAGGATGTTCTCGGTGTCGGCCATATTGCGAAAGGTGAAAACGCCGGGAATGTTTACGCCTTCAATGGGCGGAATGAAGGGATTGCTTCCCGTAGCAAGCAGGAGAAGATCGTAGGGAACGGAGCTGCCGTCGGCGGCAATGACGGTTTTATTTTTGGAATCCACGTCGACCGCTCTGGTCCCCCGGCATAAATTGATGCCGTGCCGGTCATACCATTCCTTACTATTAATATAAATTTCATCCACGGTTTTTTCTCCCGCCAGGACGGAAGAAAGAAGGATTCGGTTGTAATTGTAATAAGGCTCTTCGCTTAAGACCGTGATTTTGAAATTGGGTTTACGGTTCAGGATTTGATCCACACAAGCCATGCCGGCCATTCCGTTTCCGATCACCACCAAATGTTTTTGTTCCATAGATTAATTCCTTTCTATTCCTCATCGCCGCTAGGCCGCGGCTCTTCGGAATAAATTCGCACGGGCAACTTGACGCTCCTTACAGCCCGCGTAAGTTGCGTGCTCATTTAACGCAAAAAAGGCGTTCAACTTTTTAAGCTGAACGCCTTTGTTCAATCTTTTTTCCGTAGACGTCTTTGTCTACTTTGTCATCCTGAACGAAGTGAAGGATCTCAAACTCTAGATCCCTCGCTACGCTCGGGATAAATTCGCACTGATGACTTGTCATTGCCTATGGCAATGCAAGTCATGTGCTCATTTAATTATTCATTTCGTCAGAAAGGATGATGGCCTCCGCGATTTCCTTTAAGGATTTTCTCTTGTCCATGCTCTGCTTTTGAAGCGTCCGGTAAGCTTCCGATTCACTTGTGTGATGGCGTTTCATCAAAACCCTTTTGGCCTGCTCGATTTTTTTCCGCGTTTCAAGGGCTTCCACCGCCGCAATTTTTTCGGTCAAAAGTTCGGTATTTTCAATCGCCACCGCGGCTTGATTGGCCACCGCCGAAAGCAGCTGGACCTCTTCTTGCAAAAAATCATGCTCGGTCGTGGTGTAACAATTCAAAACTCCAATGGCGCGGTTCTTCACCATCATGGGAACCGAAATCAGGGAACGTAGTCCTTCGGCTTTGGCAATCTCAGGGTATTTATATCCTTTTTCCTGAGTTACATTGCGCACGATAATCGGCCGTTTTTCCTGTACCGCACGACCGCTCACGCTTTCACCGACTTTGATAGGAGGTTTGGTACGGTAATTTTCGCTCAAGCTTTGAGTGGCCTTGATCACAAGCTCCTGCTTCTCGTCATCGAGAAGCATCAGAGAACAAATTTTAGACCCCATCAGCTCCGCCGTCATTCCTACAATCAAGAGAAGAATCTCCTCGAGATAACGATTGGAAGATATAGCACGGCTGACTTCATATAAAAGATCAAACCCTTTGACTTTCTTGGTCTTCGGCTCGTCTTGAATTTCCATAGGCTTTGGACATAGTCACAAAATTGTCGTTAAAAAAATTTTAATGATGACACTTTTGTAATCATCGTCGATTTTTTACTAGGAACAATTCTTATCAGAGTCTATCTGGAGGGGTATAAAAGCATTTAACATGCCAAGTATCGAGGGTATTTAATCTTTCACTAACCTATCAATTTGCGAATATCTTCGAACAGCAAATCAAAATCAAACGGTTTTCCGTAAAGCGCAAACTTGCCGCCGTCTTGAACACGCCGGGGAGGGGTGCCTTCGTCGACAAGCGCGCTGATAAAAATGACCGGCACCTTGGGATCAAAACCGTCGTGAATGACTTTGTCGTAAACCTGCGTTCCTTCGCCGTCACTGCCAAGCCAAATATCTAAAATAAGAAGATTGGGCTTTTGTTCCAAAGCCAGCTGCCGGAATTCTTTTTCATTGCGCGCCGTGCATACTTCATAGCCGCATTTGGTAAGCTTAACCCGGAGAAGTTCCAGAATAGCCCATTCATCATCGACCACTAGAATTTTTTTTGCCATTTTACAAACCTCGTCCGATCAAATCGTTCAATTTGCCCTGCTCGGTATTCCAGGGAAAAGTCATGATAAAAGTCGCTCCCTGATTCTTTTCGCTTTGCACATGAATCCGGCCGCCATGGGCTTCCACAATTCTTTTCACGAGGGTCAATCCAAGGCCCGTGCTGTCTTGGTCTTCTTTCCTGCCTTCGACATCAATATGATGAAAAGGATCAAAAATTCTTTCCTGATCTTCTTTTCTAATCCCGATTCCGTTATCTTCGACTCCAAGCTGAACTTCCTGATCGTTCGCGCGGGCAAAAACCCTGATCTTTCCCTTAGGCGGTGTTGCTTTGACGGCATTGCTGATCAAATTGTCCAGGGCTTCGCGGATTTTATCCGAATCGCAGTAAAGCGGTTTCAAGTTCGGATGAATATCGGTTGAAACCTCAATCCCCTTTTGGGCGGCGGAGCGTTTAAAAAGCGCGGCTTCTTCTTTGACGACGCGGCTTAAATCGGTTTCCACGTGGGCGATGCGGGCTTCTCCCGACTCGATGCGCGAAATATTGAGAAGTTCCCTCACCAGGCGGTGCAGGCGGTCCGCCGAATCTTTGACATAACCCAAATATTCTTTCTGCTCGGTGTTGATGGAACCCGCCTCCTCTTTAAGGACTATTTCCACATATCCTTTGAGGGAAGTAAGCGGTGTTTTTAATTCATGCGACGCCGCGGAAATGAAACGTGATTTTAATTCGTCCAATCTTTTTAATCTTTCAGTCGAGTCTTTTAATTTTCGTCCCATGGTTCTAAAACTTTCCGCCAGCTCCCCGATCTCATCATCGGAATGGACATCCAAGGCGGCGTTCAAATTGCCGCGCGCAATTTCAAGCATCGCACGGCGCAGCCGGAGAATCGGCCCCGTCAAAATGCCCATGAACCAAAATGATAATGAAAGCATCAAAATACCACAAATAGCAAACGCGGCTAAAATGGCGTTCATCATGGCCGATTTGGCTTCATCGCGTTTTGCATTCATTTCAACCAGGGTTTTAGAAGCAACCTCTTCTAGATGCTGCGCGATTTTGTGAAGCTCGTCCACGCGGCTTTCCATTTTTAACTGCAGTTGAAGGTCTTCTTGAAAAGTCGCGGCGTAGGCGGAAGCAGGTTCTATCAGGCTGCCTTCCCATTGCTGCATAATCTCGTCGATGGCCGTTTGGATTTTGCCGATGGGTTTGCGCTGGGAAGGAACCCTTGGAACCGTAGCACCGTAACCCTCTTTAAGAATTTTGTTGGCGAGGGTAATTTTATCCACCCTCGTGTCGAGCGTCTCGCCGGCAGGCGCGGTTTTTCCGGATTTGATTTCGACAAGGGCTTGGGCGACGGCTTCTTCAAGGGCAATTCCCTGCCGGTTTAATTTCTTTTCTGTATGGGCGATTTCCTGCTTCAAGCCGAGGATTTCCTTAAAAACTGTTTCATAATCACGAACGAGTTTTGTTATTTGATTCATCGCCTCCCGTGGCATGGCCTGTTTAAACGTGGGCTCGGCTTTTTTTGCCACCAAAATAATCTCGCGCAGATTCGAACTGATATCTTTTATTTTTTCCCGATTGCCTGTCCGGAGAAAATCCTCTTCCCCCCGCTGGGTATCCAGCACGAGCTCCCTCATACGGTTCGCGATCATGGCTTTGGTGATTTTTCCGTCCAGCCCTTGCGTCTGGGCCAGGACAAAAAAATACAGCCCGCAAAATAAAACACTAATCAGAACAATCAGCGCGTAGGTCTTCTTTTTAATTTTCATATTTTCCCCATGAAAAGTATGCGCCCGTCCTAAAGGACTACGGGCCAACTTCCCTGAGCAATTTAATTTTAGTGACCGTAATGCCTCGCCGTACACGGCTTCCTTAGCCGTGACGGCGTGGTACCAAATCATTAGATTTGGTGCGCCCGAGTGGGGTCGAACCACCAACCTTGACCTCCGGAGGCATGCGCACCAATTTTTTTGATTCAATTTATTGGAAATAATTTGGGCCCGAGCAGGGTCGAACTGCCAACCTGCGGCTCCGGAGGCCGCCGCTCTATCCAATTGAGCTACGGGCCCGAAATTAAATTTGTAACTATTCGCAGAACAATGAGTTATAACCTTGCCATCAAATCAAAAAGTGGTCGAGAATCAAATAAAAAAATCAAAGGTTTTTGAGATAAAAAATTAAGGAAAAGGATACCATTTAAAGGAGGATAAAACCACCGAATTTCTATTTTCAACTTGCAGTCAGTCTCAAAATCCGTTGCAGTCAGTCTCAAGCCGCGGAATTTGTATATATAGCATCCTTTCGTATATTCCGGGATCTCATTTTATACTGTTCTCTGTCATCTACCAGGCACCGAACGAAATCATCTTTTGGGACAAAGGATTTTCTTCCGATGGCGACTTTTTGGCACTTCTTAAGCCGGCGATAGAACTCGGCTCGGCTTCCACGAAATTTTTTGTAGGCTTCCTCTGTTGAGAGGTACTTATCAACTAAATCGCTTATCTTTTTTTGTTCATATACATATATTTTCCTGCCATCTTCCTCGCCTACTCGACAGCACTCCTCCTTTAGCCCCCATAAACGCAGAGATCGATAATCAATGTCAAACGAGGATAATATTGAAAGAGCCCTGTTTTCTGTGATTGTATTCTCCCATTCGGTGTTCAGTTTCTTTAAGCGCCTCTTTTCAAGTTCGCGTTCATATGCTTCTATAACACCACGAATGCTGTTGGACTTTAGGGTTGATAGTGAATTGAGCAAACGCAAAAGATCTTCCTGACTAATTTTGTCCAAAATATTAACTTCCGAATCTTTAGTGAAAAGTCTTTTATATTCCTTCATTTCCGCCAAAGGATTATTGTGGACATAAATTCTTTCAAACGTCTCAAAATCCATATGGCCCAGCCTCTGTTGCATCAGCCTCGGCGCAACGCACTTGCCATAAGGGTCTGTATTTAACGTTGGGAGAGTGTGCCGAAAAGTATGCGGAGAAGGAATTTTGCCTTTGAATGTTGTTATGCCCAACGTGCGGCAACAATCTTTTACGATTTTACGAACACCACTAACAGTAAGGGACAAACCCTCCAAAGACACAAAAAGATTTTGTTTCACGGCATTTATTTTAGGACGAACAACCTTAATCCACGATTTTAGGAGCGGAATGGTTTCTTGAAAAAGAATATAGACAATTTTGTCCTCTTTATTTCCTTTTAAGTATTCCCCTTTGATCGCAAGTTGATATCTGCCGTCGGACAATTCTTTGATATCTTCAAGCTGTAATTTGGCAATTGACGAAGCTCGAAGGCCCGTATCATAAATCAAACAGGTCAAGCACCGATCACGGACTGTCTTCAAGTCGTTCCAATTAATCTTGCACAGATCTAATAATTTTTCTACTTTATCGGGCGGAACGAAATCGCCTTTCGATTTTTTTGATCTTCGTTCCAAAAATAGATTATCAAATGGATTTTTTTTGAGCAACCCGAGATCAATTCCGTTTCCGACGATTGAAAAAAAAGCTTCCAAATAATCTTTCGCCGCTTCTCGTTTATTTTTATAAATTTCAAGAAGATTTTCCAAATCATGTTTCTCGATTTCTTCTATACCACTTTTACCGAGGACAAAAAGCACTGTAAGGGCACAAGAAATTCTAGCTTCCCGATTACAGGCACTCAGTTTTGTGGCTTTTCGCCTAATCTGATACCGAAAATATTCCTTTCCTGCCGAATCCTCAAAAAATTTTTTCGAAACTTGTAAAAATCTTCCGTCATTTTCATATTCGATAATCAACTTCTGGGTTAATTCGGACAGGGAAAGAAATCTTCGATATTTTAGATACGCTTTTCTTACAAGAATTTTTCTTAATATTAATTTTTTCTTATAGAAGTACTCGTTGATCAAAAATCGGATACAATCAATGGATCTCATTACTTCTCGATTAGGATATGGCTTATTTTTAGTATTTTTCAGGATGCTTTGGAGAGCTTCTCTAAAATCTTCAAAAAGGGATTCATGCAGCATGACCTCTTTTGCGTTCGACAATTCTAAAAACCTCGCAAATTGCCTAACGGAGACCATTATCCTATTACGTTCTTGTCTTTTGGGACGGTTTTCATCACATTTATTTGCAAGATAAAGGTGCGTTACTGCTTCATTCAGTGATGCAACGCATTGGTCTGGACTTAACGGCTCTTTAAATACAGGTTGCGTTACTGCGTAGGCATCTTTAAATTGATTAACGATTTCGTATTTCATTTAATTAGAGACCCCTTCTTTCCCGCCCTTGACTGTTTTTAAAAGTAACTGCTTAAGAGCAAATAAGTCTTTAAGCTCTTCATTTTCTTCCGATTTTATTTCTTTGGAAGAATTTGTCTTTATGAATGAACGATACGGTTCCAATAGCCGGAAGGCAACGGCATGGCCGTGGTTGAACGTCTCTATGATCGAGTTTTGATACAGATATTTTCTCCATTTCTTGACGGTAACAATTGCCACTCCATATCTTTTAGCCAATTTGGCATATGTCTGTGTGTAAAGACCACCCCGATCTGCTCTATAGGCGATATCAAAAAAAAGAAACCAAGCTGGACCAATTTTTTCACGTTCGCCCGCTGTTTCAAGAAGGAATCGCATATATGCTTTCCAATTAAAGTCAATATCTTGATCGCTGTTTGTTTCATTACCCATTATTCGTTTCACCCCCTGGAAATTCCACTTGAGACCAAATCCCAAAGGGTAAATTTAAAGACTTAAGGGTTTAATGTGTCCTATGGATAGACACATAATATCAAAATAATTTTGCCGCCTCAAGCCTTTTTCCTGTACTTCTTTGGGATCTTATCCACATTCCGCGTCTC
>JACPXK010000042.1 GCA_016196565.1 Candidatus Omnitrophota bacterium
AGGCTATCAACTGATCTGGAGTGGTCAGTACGAAAATATGCAGCGTGTCAAAGAGAGGCTCAAAATCGTTGTGCCCGTTACTTTCTTTATTATCTTCCTTCTTCTTTATATGAATACAGGGTCGGCCGTGAAAACCGGAATTATTCTTATGGCCGTTCCTTTTTCCTTAATTGGAGCAGTCTGGCTCCTTCATTTTCTTGGATACAATATCTCCATCGCAGTTTGGGTGGGAATGATTGCACTCATGGGTCTTGACGCAGAGACGGGTGTGTTCATGCTTTTATTTTTAGATCTTGCCTATAACGATAGGGTGAAAGAAGGAAGAATGAAGACCCGCGAAGATCTTACTGAAGCGATTATTCACGGCGCCGTAAAAAGAGTTCGTCCCAAAATGATGACGGTGATGGCCGCATTTATCGGTCTTTTACCGATTATGTGGTCGCAAGGGACGGGAGCCGATATGATGAAACGCATTGCAGCGCCGATGGTAGGCGGACTTTTTACTTCGTTTCTTCTCGAACTCCTTGTTTATCCAGCCGTCTACTCGATTTGGAAATGGAAATTTGAAATGAAAGAAGGAACCGTTATGCCGAAAACCCGTTGAAATACGAGGCCATCATTAAAGGAAATGACAGCCGATGAAGACAAAGCGGCACTCGAAGAGTCAATATCAGAATAAGAAAGGGATCTTAAATCGCGTCTCGAAAACAGGCGCCGGTTTTGCAGCTGGCGCCCTCGTGATCTGGGGAGCAGTTTCATTGAAGCCATCTCTCTTCTCAGCGAGAAATATCCCGTCAATCAGCTAAAATTAAATAAATAACAGAGTTCAAAAATGTTAATTTATGCCTTGACTCTGGAGTATGCTCCAGAGTGTAGACTTATGGTGGAGGATCAAGATGGGAACTAAAGATAATCTCAGGCAGATCGGCGAGGTTGCAAAAGAAGCCGGCCTTTCGATTGATGCGATCCGCTATTACGAAAGGCTGGGTTTGGTGGAGAATCCGATCCGAAGTGAAGGAGGTTTCAGGCTGTATGCAAAGCAGGCGGTTGAAAAGCTTAAGTTTATCCGAAAAGCGCAAACCCTGGGTCTAACATTATCCGAAATTAAGCAGATTATCCGGCAAAGCGAAAAGGGACTTGAAAGCTGTTGCAACTACGTGGGAGATCTCTTTCACAAGAAGCTCGAAGAACTTGAAATCAAGATGAACGAGCTCCGGAAAGTGAAGCGCGGACTCAAGGATCTTATGAGGCAATGGATCCCAATCGAAAAAGCCAAGACAAAACATTTTGTGGTATGCCCTCAAATTGAAGCGGAACGTCCTAAAAGAAAGAAAGGAAAAGAAAATGGCAAAAAGAAAAATTGAAGTATTCACAAGTGATTGCTTTCTATGTGATGAAACAGTGGCCCTTGTCAAAGATCTCGCTTGTCCAAATTGCGAGGTCACGATTTATAACCTGGCTGACCCTTGCGAATCGAAAGTGTGCATTGACAAGGCAAAAGCTTATGGGGTAAATGCTGTCCCCGCAGTAGCGGTTGATGGAAAATTAGTCGAGTGTTGTCAGAGAAACAAAGTAAGCCGCGAGGCGCTTGTCGCTATCGGAATAGGCCAGTAGAAAATGAAAGACAAACTTCCGAAACAGATTGCTTCGGTCGCGTCGGTCTTTTCATCAATCCTGGCGATTGTCTGCCTGCTTTGTATTCCTGCTTTGGGTGCTTTTCTGGTATCCGTGGGATTAGGATTTGCCTTGAAGCTGGAGGTGTTAAAAGGGCTACTCGTTTTTTTCTTAATGGCGGCTCTTTTATCGCTTGGCTGGTCGATTAAGATTCACAGGAATTGGAAGATATTCTTTTTGGGATTAGTGGGCGCGGTTCTGATTTATTCAGGACGTTATCTTTGGCTTAATGTTTTATTGATGTGGGCTGGAGCCGTGATGCTGATAGGTGCCTCGTTTTGGAATCTCGCTGCCAAGTCTCAATGCCGCCAATGCAGCGAATAGATCTTGGAGGCTTAAACCAATGATCCTTAAATCTGTGATCAAATGTCCTCATTGTGGTCATGAATCGGAAGAGGAAATGCCGACCGATCGGTGTGTCTTCTTTTACCCCTGCAAAAAATGTAAGGTCACTCTCCGGCCAAAGAAGGGGGGACTGCTGTGTCTTTTGTTCCTACGGGACTGTCAAATGTCCATCCAAACAGTGAAAATCATTGCATCGGCCACAGGTAGGTCAACTTTCCCTCGATAAGATTTTCCGCACACCTTGCGGAAAATCACGTGAAGCATGTGGTATCTTTTATTCCAAGGGTGGAATCTGTGAAGAAGAGAAATCGAGCCAAAAATCCGCATGTTCGCGTCCGCTATGTTGATTTCCAGGATATTTCTTCCCTGGCCAATGAAGAGCTAGATCCTTTTAAGCAGGAAATCAGGGAAAAACTCATTCAGGATGCGGGTCGTGATTTAACTATCCAAAGAGAGCTGGCGGATGAAATCAAAAAGGGAAGGATTCAGTCCAAGAGGGATCAAAAGCGGCGCATCAAATATGCAGGGCTTACCGCGAAGCAATGGCGATGTTATAAATTGTTCTTTCCATCCCGAAACCGTAAGCGGAGGATAACGCTTCAAAAAGTTGCCAAAAAGCTGGGAATCAGTGTCTCGAGCGCATGGTCCCGCCGGGAACGGGCCAAGGATAAAATGAGGTATGCCTTATCCCGTATGGAGGAATGCAAACGGATTGAGAGGAGTTTTGAAAACCGGGGCCTTTATGCCGGGAAATTGATCAAGGTTCTGCAGCTTTATTTTGAAAAAGGCTGGCCTCCGGCCAGGATTGCCAAATCGCTTCGATGCAGCCTGTCTTCGGTTTATAAGAATATTCAAACCATCCGCTGGCTTGCCAGAGTATACGCTCCGAAAGAGTAATCCGCCCAATCAGAAAAGCCACGAAACACAATTTGCGCACCTGTAGAAAAAGTTTCGAAAGAAACCGCTTATATGGTCCTAATATAAGGAAGGGGTGTATTCCCTTCCATGGCGTTAAAGCCTGCGTTTTTGAAAGAACTTACCGGGTGCTAGAGAAAACCTGCCAAAGCACCCAGCGACCTCGAGAGAGGTAAGTCACGCACTTCGGGTCTTAAAGCCCTGCCTTGTGGGGGCATCAATCCCACAACAAATCGCGAACAGGCGCTTCCTGGCCTAGATAAAAAATCGGGAAAAACTGACGGGATAATTGTGTCTCGGCAGAATTCATTTCAGAAAGGATCAACGCGATGAACCGCGTGACCGCTATCAATTTTATTCAGTTGCATGACCAGAGAAACTGCCGGATTTGCCTCGGTACTACTTGGGGAGAAAGGGTGGGGTCTGCCAGACCCCAAGCGTTTCGTCGTAAGTCGTTCGCCTGCCTCGCACAAGCCGGCAAATCATTTTCCCAACTTCTCCCTCTCTACATGGAAACATTTTGGAGAGTGATCCAGAGATGGAGAAGTTGGGAAATGCCTTGTGCTCGGCAGGCTGATCTTCGTCGTTTCGTGGAGGTGATTTTATGATAATGCAGGAACGGGATTACAAGATCATGCATTGGATGAACATCATGAAACATTCTCATCGAGAGGAAATTACGGATCTTTTCTTTCCTCCGGGCTGCAATCCCAAACGCGCCTCTTACCGGCGGCTGCTTAAGCTGATCGATGCCGGTTTGGTGAAGGTCGTTAGGATCCATAGCGACCCAAGGCCTCTCTATGTGCTGACTCATGCCGGTCTCGCTTTACTCCGGTCTATAGGCTTTCAGTATGTACCCGCTTTGACGAAAGACACGAAGTTCAAACACTATGAGCACGATTACGGATTAATCAGACTAAGCAAATGGGCTCGTGATTTGAAAATCGCGATTTGGGTGCCGGAACGGGTTCTCCGGTCGATCAAGCCACGGGGAGCCTGTCCGGATGCACTGCTTCTTACTGCCAATGCCAATTATGCGGTTGAATATGAGCCCACACAAAAGGAGCCGTTTGAGCGGTATAAGGCGATATTTAGCCGCTACGAGGCCAGCAAATATGACGCGGTGCTTTATGTTCTTCCCACAAAAGCCCGGATTCAGAAACTGCATGAAAAACTTGGCTACATCCAAAAGAAGATTTTCTTCATTGATGAAGAATCGCTTTTTCGGGATAAAGCCAAGGCGGTGTTTGTTTCCTCTTGTGAGAAGCTGCCAGTCGAGCAGTTGATTTATTGGTCTAGGGATGGCGAGGTTGAAGATCTGGAAAAAGATGAGCTTGAAAAGGTAATCCATTGCGAAGATCCGGAGGCCTGGAAAGACCGCAAGCTGCTGATTGGCGGTGGAGGGCATAGAAAGAGTGAAGATGAATCTTATGATTTTGATGGTGAATCGGACTCTGAACCAATGGAGGGCGACGAGGATGATCAAGAATCTTCAGACGGTGTCTGCGGAATCAAAAGGCCGCACAGCGTGTAGCCTTTTTACAAACCAATTCGGTAATCGCTGATTGCCGAATCTGCGAGACATTCAGCGAATTTAACGAAAGGAGGTATCGAGCCTTTGCCGCATATAACCACTCAAGGGCAGGCGAAAAGAGATGCCAAAATCAGAGACGAAGAAGGACAGTATAGGTTGAGACAGTTTTACATGATCCTTTTGAAAGCGGATAAAGCCCGGCTGCTAGCTTTGCAGAACCAGAAGCAGTCTGACAATCAGAAAAGCGAGAAGTCAGCTTAGATTCGGTTAGCACCTGCGCCGATGCGCAGGTACAATCCCGCAGCGGTAAAGGTGCCGCTGTCGGGACTAGATTTGAGGCTGTATCCCAAGGGAGCATTGTGTATAATAACGTCAATTTAAAGAGGCTAAACATGGAAAAAACTCAAAAGAAGCATATTCGTGCAGCGATTTATACCCGCGTGAGCACTGAAGACCAGGCGCGGGAAGGCTATTCGCTTTCGATTCAAAAAGATTATCTTGTTGATTTTGCCAAAAGGGAAAAGTTTGAGATTCATTTTGCGGACAATAAAAGCAAGATTTATGAAGATGACGGCTATAGCGGTTATTCATTGGACCGGCCTGCGATAAATCAACTTCTCCGAGATGCTCGCGCCAGGAAATTTGATTTGATTCTCGTTTATAAACTCGACCGCTTCAGCCGCAGGCTTCGTGACATTTTGAATATTTTAGATGAACTAGATACGCTTGGAGTTCAGTTTAAGTCAGCCACCGAACCCTATGACACGACAACAAGCTCAGGTAAATTGATGCTCCAGCAGTTGGGGAGTTTTGCGGAATTTGAACGTAACCGGATTATTGAGCGCGTGGTTCCCGGAATGGTGCGCGGCGTCCAGGCTGGGCATTGGCAGGGCGCAAGATATTCGCCCTTTGGATACCGTTACGATAAAACAGCGAAACGGCTTATTGTCGAAGAATCCGAAGCCAAACTGGTGCATGAAATATTTAAAAGATATACCGCAGGGGAATCTACGCAAGAGATCGGCGGTGATTTCTACCAACGGAAAATTCTGAGCCGTTCCGGAGGCGAATTCAATAGCTCGCTGGTTCGCAAAATTATCCGGAATAAAATCTATATCGGAAAACTTGTTTGGAATGAGCATCACTATGATAAGACACAGAAGACTTTAAGAGGCTGCCGTTACATTAAGAATGATCCATCCAAGATAATCGAAGCTAACGGTCTGCACGAAGCTCTTATTTCTGAAACTGTTTTTTGTCGTGCCCAGTCTATTATGGACCGCAACCGCAAAGGCAAATTTTATAAACGGCATAAACGGGATTATCCGATTTCGGGGATATTGACCTGCGCGAAGTGCGGTTCTTCCTACCATGGCATCTACAATGTCAGCAATCACATGACCGGCGAAAAGCGGGCATATTACCGCTGCTCCGGCCGGGCTTCCAAAAACATTCATTGCGGCAATAGCGATCTCCGGGCTGAAATCCCGGAAGCCCATATTTTTGGAATCCTAGAATCGCTTTTCTCGTCTCCGCAAATTCAAAAACAGCGGTTGAAGAATCTGATTGCCGACCGCTATCAGGAAGAAGTGACGAGCGAAACAAGCCGGGAGCTTGAAGGACTGAAAAAGGAATTGCAGGAATGCTCGAACAAGCTGGCAAAGCTGACCGATGTCTATTTGGGTGGCACTATTCCAAAGGAAATCTTTGAACAAAAGGCCCAAAATCTGCGGAATGAGGAAGGGGAGATCCGTATTAAAATTGAGCGTAAGGAGCTCCAGCTTATCGAAAAGGAAGAGTCCAACGATTACTTGAAACGGGCGGAAGAAGTGGCTAAGTCCGCAGAATCAATCAAAGAGAATCTTCACCCATCTTTACGAAAAGAACTGCTAAAACTCATCTTTAAAAAAGTGGTCATAGAAAACCAAAAAGTGAGCAAAGTCGTATTGTTTCATCCGTTCGATAAGCTACAACCGAAGGTTCCAGTACATAAGACTTCGAGTAGCGAATCCGAAGAAGGGAGGATAAAAAATTGTCAAATTCTAGAGAGAAAACAGCCGAAAAAGACCCTAAAAAGTTGGTCGTATGTATTAAGACCTTCGGATGCCAAATGAATATGTATGACACCGAGGTGGCCGGAGGTCTGTTAAAAGGCCGGGGGATGCAGATTCTGCCGTCGGAATGGGAATCGACGGAGCCTGTTATGGGGGATAAGAACAGCCCGTTCCCTGAAGCTGATGTTGTATTAATGAATACGTGTTCGGTGCGTGAGCATGCCGAAGAAAAGGTTTTTGGCCGGCTCGGAATTTTGGGAAAGATAAAAAAGAAAAAACCGGATTTAATTGTGGGCCTGATGGGCTGTATGGTGGAAGAGCACCGGGAAAAATTATTCAAACGTTTTCCTCAGCTCGATCTTATGGTGGGCACTCGCAATATCAAAGAGCTTCCTGATTTGGTGGAGGAAGTCCGCCGCACACGCCAGCAAGCGGCGCGAATCAAGCAGGACGGCATTTCGATTGAATATACGGATCAAATCCAGCGGCACGGGAAATATCATGCCTGGCTTCCTATTATGACGGGCTGCAACAAAGTCTGCACGTTCTGCATTGTGCCAATTACGCGCGGCGCGGAAGTGTCAATGCCGGCGCGTGAGGTTTATCGCGAGGTGAGCCGTTTGGTCGGTGAAGGTGTTACGCGCATTACTCTTCTGGGGCAGAATGTGAATTCGTATAATGGAGCGGGTCATTTCGAGGCCGAAGGCCGAGAAATCTCCGGGATTTCTCCGGGCTTTGCCCGTCGAAACGACATAAATTTCCCCGAGCTTCTCGATATGCTTTGCCAAATCGAAGGCCTCGAAAATATTTCATTCACCACGTCACATCCTTCTGATGCCACCGAAGGGCTTTACCGAGTGATCGCGAAAAATCCAAAAATTTCACGGCGGTTTCATCTTCCTCTGCAATCCGGTTCGGACCGAATGCTCAAAAGAATGAAACGCCTTCATAGTTACGCGGAATACAAAACCAAGATCGATCTTATGCGCCAAATCATTCCGGACATCGCCATTTCCACCGATATTATTGCCGGGTTTTCGGGGGAGACGGACGAAGATCACGCCGCTACGGCGCGCGCTCTTGAGGAAATTCGTTATGACAGCGCCTACATCTATAAGTATTCGGTGCGGGGACAAACTCCGGCCTCAAAGCTTGCCGATGATGTGCCGATAACTATCAAGGAAAAACGCAACGCCGAGCTTTTGGAAATTCAAAAGCGCATTACCCGGCAAATAAACGAACAGCTCATCGGACAAACGTTCGAGGTGTTTGTTGCAGAAACCAGCGTTAAGGATAGTTCCCGGCTTGTGGGCCATACGAGCGCGGAGAAAAAAATTATTTTTCCGGGTGAAAAGACCTTACTCGGGACAAAACAAAAAGTAAAAGTCGAAAGCCTTCGGCGTGAAACATTGATCGGAGCCCTCGCCGGGTGTTGAATCCCGCTGTCACTGCCAGCCAAATGAAAGAAATCGACCGCCGCGCGATCGAAGAGTTCGCCATTCCCAGCCTTCTATTAATGGAAAACGCGGGGCGCGGCATCGCCGAACTTATCTTCCATCGTTTCAAGGGGCGGCAAATTACCATCTTCGCCGGCAAGGGCAATAACGGCGGCGACGGGCTTGTGGCCGCGCGGCATTTACATAACCGGGGATTCAGCGTGTATGTTTTGCTGTTTGCGAAGCCGGAAAATTTGAAAGACGATCCGGCCCTCAATTTTAAAATCCTTTCGAAAATGAAAATTCCTTATCTGGTGGTGGAAGATAGCGCGACGGCGCAGGATTTTTTGCCGGCGGTGGAGCGCACAGACATTATTCTTGATGCTTTATTCGGCGTGGGCTTGGAACGGCCGGTCACCGGCGTTTACGCCGAAGCCATTCAGGCGATCAATCAGGCCGGAAGAAATGTGATTGCTGCGGATATCCCGTCCGGGCTTCATTCCGATACGGGCGAAGTACTCGGCATTGCTGTGAAAGCTGCGATGACCGCAACCTTAGGAATTCCTAAGCAAGGACTTTTCTCGGGACAAGGTCCGTCGTTTGCCGGTAAGGTTGCCGTGATCGACATCGGTCTTCCTAAAAACCTTCTTGTTCCTTAAAAATTCCCTCGCCTTGCTTTGTCAAAAATCGTCCTTAAAATCGGGTTTTTAAAACTAGTAAAATATATCTTGAACTAGCATTCCCTAGCTGCTTTTTGGCAAAATTCCCCAAAATTAAAATCATTAGGTATTCTTTTGCAACTTATGAAATCCCTTCGATTTATGGCCTTCCTAACGGCTGTATGTTTTATCACAACACAAATTTCTTGGGGGATGCCCTCTGTAGCAGAACCCGTGAAGGCAAGTCCATCCCGTTTGCTATTTTCCCCAATCGACATTCCCGCCGAGTTCGGGACTCTCGAAATATTCCATCAAGGCAAAACGGACAAACCGTTTGTCATTTATCTCCAGGACGCCCACGGCGTCACGGACGCGCAAAAAAACATTCAGCGTTTAATCGAGTATTTAAGCCAAAAATACCAAGTCCCGCTGGTGGCCCTTGAAGGGGTCAAAGGCAAACTCGATGCCACCCTTTTGAGGGCATTTCCCGATCCCGTCGTGGCCAAAAAAGTTTTAGGCAATTATTTGCAGCAAGGGGAGCTGACGGGGCCGGAAATGGCCGCCATTTTTGATGCCGCGAAGACCCTTTATCACGGCATTGAGGATTGGCCGATTTACGAGCAAAATTACCGGGCGTATGCGGACGCTGCGCGGCAGAAAAATAAACTGGAACAAGCCCTGGGTGATTTGCGCCGTGAACTGGAGGAAAGGCGCAAGGAAATTTACTCGCCGGGGCTTAATGAGTTTCACGAAAAAATCATGGATTTTCGTGAAGGTAAAATCGATTTTCTGGAGTTATGGCAATTCCTTAAATTTACGCCCAATGATGAAAATTTCGCGCGTTATCCTCAGCTTTTTAAATTTGCCGGTGCCATTGCAAAGCAAGAAAATCTTCCGAAAGAAAAAATGACATTTCAAGGGGAGGCCGTTTTTGACGAACTGGAAAAATACACTGAAGAGCAAGAGGCGAAACTTGTCACAAATGATAAAGAGCGCGCACTCTCCAGAGATTATCAGCATTGGCTTCTTCTAAAGAATATTGCGAAACTCGAATTGACCCGGAACGAATGGGAACAAATAAAACATAATAGCAGTTTCTTCACCCAAAGGCCGGAGTTTGCCTTTTTATTAAAACCTTTTATCGAGTTTTATCAAACTGCGGAGAAGCGCGATCAGGCCCTTCATCAGAAATTGGAGCTCTTGATGAAAAAACAAAAAGCCCGCGCGGCCATTGTGCTGGCCGGAGGATTTCATAAAAAGGGATTTGAAGCCATGCTTCGCGAAAAGGGTTACTCCTATGCGGTGGTAAGTCCCCGCATGGATTCTTTCGCGGGCCAGGAAAAATATCACAAGATCATGCAAGGGAATGTTTCGTATCGATCTTATCTTTCCACCACTTTTTATGATGGTTTCATGCGGCATGCGGCGCTTCGAATGATGGATGGGCTTTCCGAGGCGCAGTTCCGGAAAAACTTGAAACTTTGGCGCGATGAACTTATGCGAAACCTGGCTCGTGAGGGACGATTGGCCAAGGCAGGCGAGTACACGCGTTATATCGATATTCTTTATAAAGTCCACCGCGAACGGTTTGGAAATAAAAATCCGCTGGCCCATGAACAGATCTTGAAACGAATGGAAAAAGAAATTGACCATTTTGCCGGCCAAATGGCCGAGCGTTTTTGGAAAAAATCCCAGGCCCCGACCCCTTCGGCCCTCGTGGCAATCCATCCGTTGGATTCTTCCCTTAGTCGAAGCGAAACCAGGACCTTGATCGCTGCGATGACAGCCCGCTCTGAAGTGCGCGGTAAAACGCGTGATGAGATTTTGGGAAATCCCGATACGAAAGAGGCTTATGAGAGAGGTTTTGGTTACGCTCAGGCGGACCTTGGGGATTCTGACGAGCCGGTCGAAAAAATGCCGGATTTTTTAATTCTTTCACTCATGGTTTTGAATTTGAATTTTATTGTTCGCGGAATGAAAGCGGGAATCTTGCGAGGCATCACAGGACCGGAAACTTCCGGATATTGGACAGCGTATGCCGGAATGGTTAAAGAACAAGCGGATCGGGCCGCCGAATTTTTTGACGAAATATCACAAAAAATAGACCCATCCGGAGAAAGGTTTGCATCTGCCGCAAAATTTCTTGAAGCCATCAGCCAAAATCTTAGCGCCGGAATCAAAGGAGTGATTGTTCCCAAGGTGCATATCCGAAATTTTATCCAAGACCTGCAAAAAGTCATTGAAGATATTGGTTCTGTTTTGGAAGGACGCCGAGGATCGGTTTTCTCAAGGGTCCTTGAGCTGAGCGGAATTGCGGAACGATTACAAAAAGAGCCGGCCACCATCAATATCGTCAACAACAGTTTGCGGAATCTTGATGCGTCAAAATTATCGGCTGTAGAAATTTCAAAAGTGATTCTAGGAGTGTTACCCGCAGGCCATGCATTAAAAGCTATTTTGCAAAACGCCATCGACAAAGGCAACCGCGATTTTTTTAGCCTCCAAATGGATCAAGGCGAAATTGCGCCAAGAGCGCAATCGCTCGTTCAGCAGGCCTGGCATTTTAATTCTCAAGGTGAGCAAAATGACCGCGAAATACTGAAAATGATTCGAGCAGAACTCATGGGCTATCAAGCCGGTCTGATGCCGCAAGGCACAGAGGTGGGATCTTTTCTGCCTGCTCCCGCAGAGTCGGTTCCGGCTTATCCGGAAGTCCGCGAAATCCATTTTGTGCATCGCTTGCTTTCCGGAGAATTTGTCTCGGTTCAAGTCAACTCGGCGGCTGAAACTCAACCACTGACGAGCGCCGATGCTTCCGGACTACTTTTAGATCATTTTAGAACCGTTTCTTCTTTTTCAGACTTGGCGGGGAGCAAAAAAAATATTCTCGAAAAAAAATATGGGTTGACCGTGCGTAAAGACAGAAAACAAAAAGGACCGCTCAAACAAATAACTTTAGACATTACCTCAGAGACGGGTGAGGTTTTCATCACGGCGATGGTGACGATTTTTAGGAAACTTTCCCAAGAACTTCGCTACATGCCTTCATGCTCGGGAGGTATTTGTGCTGTCCCAGTAGAATTGTCCCAAATAGTTTTGCGGCAGTTGAAGCCCTTAGAGACGCTCACGCCTGAAATGGCGGCAGAATTTGAAGAACGCCGGGCTCTTCAGGATGAAGTTCGGAAGAAAGTCTTTGCGCTTAACCAAATCGGAGTCGCTTACAGCTTAAATCAAAGGAGCGCTTATTCGTATCATGATCAAATCGTTAAAACGGCAACGGCGGAAAAAGTGAATTTGGCCATTGCAGATCTTAAACGAGCCGGGATTGATATTCTCGACCGGGTGCCAAAGCGCCTGCAAGGAATCTTGCAAGGTCCCGTGATTCATTCGTACGGTGATTTGCTCGAGCTTAGCGGACGCTTGAAAGATGTGATGAATCAACTGCTGTATAACTACCAGTACATTCATTTCACAAAAGAACTGTCGGAGGCTTTTTTTCAAACCGTAGAGGGTATTTTTGCAAAATGGATTGAGTCTGTGCGACCGATGGATTCTTTTGTTGAGGTCATGCCGGACGGCGCTGAGTCAACCGCTTGGGCCCACGAAGCGCTCTCAAAGGCGCTTTTGGCTTTAATCGGCCAAGTTTTGGAATATCAAAGGATTATTTTGGCCCAGCATGAGAAAAAAAACGAAGAAGGTCGTGAAGTCGAAGAGCGGTTATGGAGCTTGATTGAAAATTCTATTCTTCATCTCAAAGTGCAGGAAGGTCTCGTGGCGGACAGTACGGCATACGGTTTGGTCCAAGTTTTAGAGAATTTAAGCCAAGAAGGAAAACGGATTCTTCCACAGGCAAATTTACCGGACAGGGGAAAGCGCTTAAAAGAAATCAAACGGGATATCCATTACGACGGCCTTATGAAGCGCGCGCGCAAACGGCCTTTGCTTCTCCGTTCCGAAACACGGGCGGTGAGTTTGGACCGGAGGATTGCGGAAATTTCAGCGGAAATAAAAAGAGCGCATGCGGCGGCCGCCGATCCGGGAGATTCGAAGGCGCAAGACATGATGAAGAAACTTACTGAAATACCTTCTGATGTGGCCGGTTTTCGGGAATGGATGCTCAAGCGAGACCAGTCGACGCCGGCTCAGAAACTCCTATTCAAAATTATTTTTCAGCGTGGAATTTTCGATTTCCCCGCGGATGAGTTTTTACCCGTTGTTTTGGCCGGTGACGATGTTTTGGGATGGTCCTTCCACAATCCACCCTTTGCTCACTACCTTCATAATCCCTCCGAACTTAAAAAAGATGCGCGAATAGCCGCATATTCAGATTTTCATGATTCCACAAACCAGAAATTACGATTGTTATTTCTGAGGCCTGCCGAGAAAGTGATGAGCCTGTTCGCGACCATTCATGAGTTGGCGCATGGCCTTGTACAGTCGGAAGATTCTCGCCAGATGTCTGCTCGAGAACCGCTGGTCAACGCGATTGTGGAAGGGTTTCAACCCTATGTGGAAATTGAATTGCTAGTCAAATTGCTTTCCTCTGCTCATGGGCCTGAACTGATCGAGATATTAAAGGATGAATTATTGGACGTTGCCGATAAAACAATTTTAAAAGGAATATCCGAGCTTGTTTCGTTAAGCCCTGACGACCCGGAAGGACATCAAGAAGAAATCGAAATCATTCATCGCTTTTTGAATCTGATATTTCCTGAAGACATTCCATTTATCGACCGCGTCCTGGCGTCTGTGGATGGAGAAATGAAATTTTGGCTCATCTTGATTATCGCCGTGCGGTGGTTAAGCATCATTGATTATCCTGAAGACAAAATTTTTGTCAGGAGCATGAAAAGGCAACTGGGTGAAGACTTAGTCAGAGGAATTCATAGGGCTGGAGATTTAAGGGATTTGCACTCATTGCTTGGTCAAAACCGGTTTCAGAATCTTACGGTCCTTTTTCAATGGGAAAACCTTTTACAAGACGCCATGGAATTTCATCTTCCCAAAGAAGAAATTCCGCAAGTTGAAAAGCTGGTAAAAAATATTCGCAATGCGATCGCTCAAAAGTTTATTTTCGGGATGCCCTCACCCGAATTCGAACGTTATATGCGATTGTTCGTCAACTTTTTAGACATCATCATGTTTGTGATCAGGGATATTCACATGAACCACCGCACCAGCCCTGAGAGCCCTTTTTTGGATTGGAAAAATTCTATGATTGCGAAGATTCCCGAATTTGCCGAACGCGCGGCCGATTTAGGAGGCGGGTATATGCTCGGGGAAAAAACTTTTGATGAGGTTTTTGCTGGCGTCAGCGAGTTATTGCGCGCGGAGCGCTCTGAGGTAAGAACCCAAAAAACGGCAGGCCAACGGATCCACGAATGGGAGGAATGGAAGCGTTATCATCCTGTAAGCGTGTTAAAAGAATTCACAAGGCGTATGGACCCCGTCACATTTGAAGTGTTAAAGAGCAATACGATATCCAAGATCGTAGGCTCGGCTGTTTGGGGATGGCGATATCAATCGGGATCCATCGACGTCCAAGATTTTTTACTTTTTCTTCTCCTCGACGATATTGATATGGTCCGCAAATGCGTGATTGATCATATGATCAGGGAAGTCAATCTTGATGTTTCTGTGTTGGTTGATCATATCCGTGATCCCGGAATTTCAATCCGCCAATTTCATGTTCCTGTGATGGGAATCCGGGATGACGAAACAAGGCCTGATTTTAATCAAAAGGTCGCCTTTAGGAACAAACGCCGCGCGTTAATTTCTTTCTTTTTCGGTTTTTTTAGAGGTGTTATTGCTACCGCACGCCGTGATGTCGAGGAAGTAAACCAGCTTTTTCATTTGGTCCTCGGAATTAATGCGCGTGACTTTCAAGATCGCGTAGAAGAAATGGGCAGGAAGCTCATCCAAGCGATTACCGCGGACCCAGATTCTGCTCTGGGTGAAGATCGCATCATGGAACCGTTAGAAGCTGTGGCTTTAGAGTATTTTCGCCATCTTCATGTCACGGAAATTTTAGGACAAAAAAATCCCTTTGAATGGCTTTACAAATTGATTTATCGCGAGATGTTTTCTCATCCCGCCATTAAAAGCCAAGCGACAGGAATGCTTGATGATTGGGAGAATCAGATGTTCGCAAAGCGTAGCAGCCAGGTGCCGCGTTCCGAAACGAGAACTGCCGCCGGGCCCGCATCCGCCGTGCGAATTCCCGAATTTAATAGCGCGAGACTGGTTCGGGAGGCAATAGAAAAATTGTCTGGGCAAAATAAGAAAGTGAAATCTAAGGAGACGATTGAAAATCCCAAAGAAATTATTGACATGCTTAAATTTCTTGGCTCGTTGGGGGCCCAGGAGGCTATTTTGGAAATAGTCCCTTACACAAGTTATGCGCGTTATGTTAGGGTGCGTCATGCGGCTATCGAGGCTCTCGGCAGTATTGGAGGCGAACAAGCAGTTTTATTTCTAGCGGAGCTTGCACGCCATCTAATATCCGCTTTAACGAATCAAAAGGCATTTTATTTGCACGGTTCAACCGATGAAAGAGATGCCAAGTCTTATGAGATTATTCTTGCCGGAGATTTGGAACTTCTGATTGAAGCACTTCAGCAGGCCGATGAGATAGAAGGGACCCGCCAAGCCATCGAAATTTTAAAGGATTCATTCCTTGACGTAGCGACTTACTCTCAATTTTTAAATGGGCTCAAGATTAACCGCCGGAATTTATTTATTTTTACCGAAATTCTCGATAAAAATCTGGACCAGCCCAATATGCTTTTAAGTTTGCTTTATCCTGTGATTGCAGGAATCGATGAAGATGGCCGCGAGGAAGCGCGGCGATGGCTTAACCAACATATTGGAAAAATCCCTAAGTCGGATGGCGTGGGAGAGGAGCTGTTTGCAGTACTCGCTTTGGCCGCTTTAGGTGATTTGGCAGCCCAAGCAGGAATGCTATTACATCTTGAAGAAAATCAGAATTATGGTCTCTTGAATTATAGTCCTGAAGCGGTGGAAATTTTAGGGCTAGTCATCCCCAAACAAAGTCCCTCCTTAAAGGGCCGGGCGATAGAAATATTGACCTATTTTTTTAATGGCGTAGAGGGTGAAACTAGTTCTAAAACCGAAGCGGCGGTGGTACTTGCCGTACTGGGAAATACAACGGGCTTGGATTATTTGCTTCAACTTTGGAAAAAAGGTGAAGAAAGGGAAGACGGGGAGGTGCTCGATAGGATTGAGAGCGCGATGGCGATTTTGGCCGATCCTGCGGTTGTCCCGGTTTTTTCAAAAATTAGCCAGGATCCCGCCCGTTTTTATGAAGACCGCGAGATCGCCATTAGCGTCTTATCGCGTATCGGAGATAAGGCATCCATCGAGGCCCTTGAGGTATTGCGGAATGATAAGAATTCTAACATTCGCCAAAATGTCTATGAAATTTTGTACGAGAGAAACGCAAAACAAAAAGAAATTCCCCAAAAAAAGCTTAAAGATTCGAATTCCAAAATTCCCGGTGCGCTTTGGATACCGGTGCGCATACGTAAAGACGATCAATCTCAGGATGAAGCCATAAAAGAACTTATCGCCCAAGGCATTCTTCTGACATGGGAAGAGGGCAAAGAGTTTATGAATTTTTGGCCTGCGTTGCTGGACCAATGGGGAGAATCGCCGGAAGGAATTTATTTTGCTCCGGTACGCGATCCTTCCTACATTCTTTTAAGAAATGGAGATGAAGGTACTCATGATGAAACTTCGCGCCGCGCTTTAATTTTTTCACGCGAAGCAAGCAGCTATGTGGTGAAATATTCCGGAGCTTACATCCCGTATGTTTTGGACAGCGGTATGACTTCACCTTTTTTTTACGATTCCCGCCAATGGTTTTACGGTGCCGAAGAACCGGGCCATCCTTTTTCGGACCGTGAAATGTCCAATGGATTAAAAGTTCAAGCGGCAAGCCATGATGCCTTCTTGAATGACCCCGAAATGTTTTTGAAACCCATGGTCCGGGTTGAACCGCTTGGAATTCCTTTCGGCATACTGAGCGAAGGACGGGCGATTTATCTTCCCATGAAACAAGCCTTGCCTTTAATCGGAGTGAAGCCGGAAAATTTGAAATATTTCAACCTTCAATTTTATATTTATAAAAACCCTTCGGGGCTGGACGAAAGAATCGCTCGATTGATCGATAAGCCCCTCGCGGATCCAGGGTGGCTGCCTTATTTTACGCGGTTTGGAATTTCAAAAGATGAAAACGGAAAATTTTATTTCAACGGTCAGGAAATTACAGCGACTAGTGTTAGAACTTTGATTTTGTTGAACGCTTTCCGCCGGTACGCCGTTTTCTTGAGGCTCCTTCATGATTATTTACAAATGAGCGGGGACCCGGAACAGAGAAGCGATATTTTTACCTATCAAAACCTTTCGCCTTTGACCATTTTCGATTATCAGAATTTTTCTCGCGACGGATTCAGCGATGCCAGTTTGCGGCATGATATGACGAATGCGATGCATATTCTGGACAAAATCGCCGAGGATTGGAACCTACCTCCGCACCGGGTCCGCCAAATCCGGCAAAGCTTCCGGCAAATTGTTACCGGCGAAAATATCGCCCAGCGCTCGGAAACTAGAGCGGATGTTCATCATCCTGATTTCGCATTATGGACCGGAGTTTTGGGGGATACGATTAAGCTGCTTGACCGCGCGATAAAGCAGCATGCAAAAAGAGAAAAAGGGAGGGGGAAAGAAAAATATGTAAGAAATTCCGAGCGTCTCAGGTTGTCAAACCTCAACCCCGGTTACACGTCTCTTCTTTTAGGAAATGGGGATGATCCCTATGCGGTTTACGAGGCCATGTGGGGATCGAAGGTTTATGCGAAGGACCGTGTCTATGGAAGAGAGGATATTCATCCTAAGGAAAAGTCTCTTCGCGATTTGGCGGCAAAAAATGAAATTACGATTAATAAAAAAAAATCGCCCCTTCATTTGATCGGAAATAATGCCCGTAAGCGGAGGACAAAGGAAAGCCTAACGCAATCCATGGCTCGTGACTTTGGGTTTAAGAGATCATCCGCTATCTTTGATCACATTTCCCTTCTTGATTTTTTTATTGATGCCGGCGCGGAAAATATTGTCGAGCGGGGAGCGGACGTCCAGATGGCACGTATGCTTGGTTTGGCGGCGCCAGGTCCGGAGCAGCGATTCGCCCGAGCCCTTTTATGGGCGCTTTTAACTTTACTTAAAGATGGCGGGACTTTGGAAATAAGCGATGGAAAATTAGACAGCGATTCCGGGCAGCTAACCACAGTTCGAAAAATCTTTGAAGAAATTGTTCGTAAAAGAAAATACAAAATTATTTCCAGCCAAAAAATCGGAAAAACTTTTATTGAGGAAGACTCTATTTATTTGTTTCGTATCGATAAAAGCTCTTCCCACCGCCGCTCCGAAACTAGAAATGTGGAAGGTGAAGCGGAGGCGGCGGAGGATCCCGACAGTATTATTTCGATTCAATTCAGCGATATCAATCGTCTTTTAGATGCTAAAGACGCAGCGGCTGGCCATGAAAAACTCCATCTTGCCAATGAAAACCCGCAATTGAATCACATGCTCAGTGATGTTCAAGGCGCGAGGTTGAAAGAATATCACAACGCCGTAAAAAAAGGCGGAGCCGGGATTCTTAAAAAAGAAGAGATCGCCAATATTCATACCTTTGTCAACGATGCGCTTTATCGCCTTCGGTATCGCAAGCTGAATTTTTTAAGAAAGCCCCTCGATTTTAAATACCGGGTCCAAGGTTTAGGAGCGCAAGCGCGCCGGATCATTAATCGTACGATAGGCGAGCGCCACTCTTCTCATCTTAAAAGCATTCGAGGAAGGAAAATAAGAAGCGCTTCGATTATCAACGAAGACCAATTCCGATGGTTTTTGGCCGCGGTTTGGAATGATGAATTGCAAGACATTGATCCGCAGGTTCTGGAAATGATCACTTTGGATGCGGAATGGTATTTTAGAAAAAGCAAATTTGGCCAGGGAAAATACGCGCATTTAAGCGTGGAAACTATGATGAAATCATTCCGCAATGGGCTGGCGGAAATTGATTTGATCTTGTCATTTCTAACTCCGGAAGAAAAACAAACCATGGCCAATGAAGAGCGAGTTAAAGAAAAATGGGAAACGTTAACCTTAAGTGAAACGCTGCGGCACTTTAAAACGAAATATCTCCCAAGATGGGTTGCTTTGCAAAGAGAGCAAGAAGCTGCAAGAGTTGCTCGAACGGCCGCCCAACAAGAAGTTGAAGCGGAAGTCGATACCGCCTATCAAGAATTTACAAAAGGAGCCAATGCACTTTCTCAAGAATTTCTTACTGCGGTCATTGGATTTTTGGGCCCCGATGTCCAAATCGAATTTCGATACCGTGATGAAATCAAGGGCAATCTTCCCACTGAAGAAAGAGTTATCTGGATTCAACCTGGATGGGAAGAAGAGTCCCTTCATCAAAGATTGGCCGCAGAGTTTAAGAATGACGTGAGTTTTACGAAGCTCTTGGATTTTCTTCAAAAAAATCCCGATTTAATGATTTCAAAAGTCCATTTTCAAATAAGCAAGATGCATTCTATGCCCGTCATTGCAATTAAAATTTCGGATCAGAAATATGGGATTCAATCGCTGATCCAAAGACAGCGAATCAAAACCCTGGAAGATTTCAGACGTTATTTGCTGGATTACTTTCTTCCTACTTTTGCTTTTTACATTCAATCAATTTTTCAGATTAAAAAGACTGCCGAAACGCCTTCAGAAAAAGAGATCCGCTTAAAGCAGCTTTTGGTTTTTTTAAATTTCGTTCTCAATCAGTATGGAGGAATGGACAAACTGCCTGGTTCGTTGCTTTTGAAGGCGGGCGAGCTATTTGCCCGATATCAAAAAAATTCTTCCGCGGTTTCATTGGAGGAACTAAACAATTTTTTCGAAACAACATTGCTCTCTGTTTCGAATATTTATGAAGCGGGCGTAGCATCCCACACATTATTGGACTATCTTGAAAAATACTCGTGGCTTGATCCTTTTTCCCGATCGAAGTGGGACGATTTGGAAAACCGTGAAAAGGATAATGCTATCCGGGCTTTCGAAGACGATTTGGACAACAAAGGCTCTTTGAGGCGAATGCGCGCCATAGAAAGAATCGAAATGGTTGATCGTCACTCTCAATTTACTCCGGCCCAGCGCGCTGTGATTGCCGATCGTTTACGCGCGCGCCAGAAAAAAGAAGATCTCGCTACGGATGAAGGCCAGATGTTAGCAGGTTTGATAGGGAAAGTAATCCGGCAGTTGGAACCTAAGTCAGAAGCGCGTGCCGCTATTCCTTTTGGAAATGAATTTGCCGCAGAAATTAATCAACGAGTTGCGAGATGGCTCGGAGAATCACCCAATACAGAACAGGTCAATGTTTATTACGTGGACGTGAACCGGAAAGCCCTTCCCATTGGATTTTTCTCAGTCGCCGAGGGAAAAGTTGTGTCAGAGAATATTGGACTCGAAACCTTTATCAAGATTCCTCAATATCTTTCTCGTTTAAAAATTATGCCGGAAGCGGCCCAGCTTCATTTTTATTTGTCTCAGGACCTAAATGTTTTTGGAGCGATTAAGAGAAAAAGCTTAAGGTCAAATCCGAAAGGAAAAGTGATGGAGGTTTTTGTTGAGCTTAATCCGGCCAGTCATCAGGCCTATGAATTTGGATTTTCCTCATTCGAAATAAAGGATGACAGGGTTGCTGCACAGTACGGGAATCGAAACCTCGAGTTTAAATCGAGAGCCGAGCTATTTGATTTTTTGATCCGCGAAGCTATTTTTGATGAAATAATACCGCTTAATCCTGCTGAGCCTTTGGGGCAATACCGTGTCCGGACGGTTTCGGGCCGTGAGTTCACAATGCATCTTCAAGACCGTGAGGCATTAGAAGCGGCAATACGCGGCGGAATTCTGGACCGGTCGGCGCAGATGCCTTCTTTATTGTTTGGTTATCAATTAATTTCTGAAATAAAAAAAGCGGTGGGGTCCTACGTGGTTTGGAAAAGGTCCGAAAACAGCCAAAGCGTCAATGAAGAGGCCAGAAGAAGTTTCAAAGTAAGTGATTTTGCCGTCAAGACTGCGCTTGAACGTTTTATGAGTGCTGCGCTTGAAGCCTGGCATTTTTTAACCGACGGTCTTGGAGGGGACTCGAATGAAAAACGTGAAATTCACCAGCATTATTTAAACATGATTCAAACCGCGAAGGTGAATGTTCATCGTGTGCCGGAAAAATATTATGCTTCTTTGGACGTTGAGATTGAAGGGGTGAATAAGAAAATCCACCTTGGCAATCCTCATCCCATGCCAAATACGCCGGCGGCGAATCCTGATCTTGAGCTTGCCATGGACTTGCATGCTTTACACCGGCTGGGAATCATTCGATTGAAGGCTCCGGTAAAAAAATCAGGCGCCTCGCTTCGGTTTGGAGAAGATCAGGGAATTTTTACTCGAGCGACCGCGGACCATTCCGAAGAATTAGCGCGCTTGCTTTCAATTTTTGTCGAAGTCATCAAACCGTGGGACGAAACAGCGCTTGCCCAAGTCCGTAAAAGGTTTATCGCGACTTTTAAGGCGGTCATGGGAAAACTCAGATTAGATCAGGAGACGGGGGGATCGGTTTCGATTAGCAGAATAGATGAAGTTTATAAAATCAGCATCAAAGGCCCGCTCGATAAATCCCTGCATCTTCGCCTTAAACAATTGATCATGTGGGCGCGGATTATGGGGCAAAGAATTCTTCGTCAAGATAACACTCGGGACTTATTTGTCTTGAAAATCGATCAAGCGCTTTACGACGAAATCAGTCCTTTCATTCCTAAGCGTTCTGAGACGCGAAGCATCCCCGAAAAACTTCAAGTCTGGGAGAAAAGCGATCCGCCCGAACACGTTTTGGTTAAAAGCCATCGCGGCCCGGAAGATTTTGACCAGTGGTATTGGCAGTCCGAAAAAAGAAAATGGCAGCGAGTCAAAAATCGATCTTTAGGATTTGTGGAATATGCGGCGCCCGGGATGGAAAAAAATCCTTGGATTATCCGGCTCGGAAAAAATTATTATGGTGAATTAAGCCGGGGCCTTCTCTACCGCTACGAACGTAATCCTAAAAGTCCTTCCGAGTCCGATCATTCTTTGATTGTGGCCTCCGATGAAAACGAATGGAATTTGGTGATGGAAAAATTGGATCCGATCATCGAAGCTGGAGGAGAACATCGCGAGGCGCTTTCGTACGCCAAGACCCAATTGAGCCGAGGATTTCAAGCTAATTTCAAAACCTCAAAATGGGAATTGGATTTTGAGAATGGTCACGCCAGCTTTACAAAAATCGGCAATTTGATACAGCAAGAAATCAAACCTTATTTACGTGATAAAGGTCTCATTGAATCGTCAAGGACTGATTCCATTGTCCTAAATTATGCGGAAGGCGATTTAAAACAAAATCTTCGGGTTCATTGGAACGAAGGCCAAGATTATTTAAGTATTTATTTTTCGGATCAGCTTGAAAATAATGACTCGTTTCCGTTTTTTATTATCATTCGAAAAAATAGTTTTCGGCTTAAATTCATTGGTAACGAAGGGCAATTTGATCAAGCGATTCCCATTCAGCTTTTAAAAATGCCTCTGTCCTTTGCGAATGGGAGTTTGGAATTTCAAATTCCGCCAGAGGCGCTTGCCTTTTTAAAAACCCATTTGATGCCGCTGCTTCCGCACGAAATGAAAATTTTATCTTTCCGCTCTGAAACAAGAAATCCTTTGCAGGACGAAGCGGCAATGGCCGTCAACTCCGAAGTCCGGAGTCCTTGGCGAGACGAAATCCTTGCCTTTACCCCGCAAGAAAGAGAAGTTTATGAACGTGCCCGTAAAATCAAAGGACTAAAAATCGGTTTTGATATTGAAAAGACTATAACGACGGATTCCCCATATTATGAAGTTTATGACCTTAAAAATGAAAGGCCGGGCAGAAACGCGAGGGGGCAAATAATGCCGATTGATTATCGGGAGGTCAAAAGCCGGCTTGTTGCACCGGGGATGAAGCCTCTATTAATTGGTTTGCTCGAAAATAATAAACTTAAGATTATCACGGCAATGAAAAATACCCTGCTTGTAAATTGGCGCGAAACAATTCCTTTCTTAGAGAAACTTATCGGAGCAGGGGCCGAGCTCGTTGACGGTCATCAGGTCGAACCTGTAGCCAAAGAGACTTTTATTTTTACCGTTGAAGGGGATATGTCGATTGAAAAATTTTCTATTAATGGTATTGAATTAACCGAAGAGCAAATTCTAAAGAGTGGATTGGTAGATCAAGATCATAGACAGCCCCATTGGCGCAGCTTAAAACCGCCCGTCAAATTTGATCTCGATGTTTTGGTGGAAGATCGTAAGGATCTTAAACCCTTAATGGAAAGTCTGGGTTTGGGGAGGGTTTTGGTTGTGCCGGCTTACACCTTGCATCCTTTCCCCGAACAAGTTGGCGAAAAATGGACTTTGAAAACGTCTTTGAAACATCCTAATACCTCCTCCTATCCCGTAATCGATATCTATGATTCCGAAACTTATCATCAAAATGTAGCCGCGATTATACCTACCTTAACAGAGTTGGAACAAATCGCCGCGACAAAACAACTCCGTTCCGAAGCGCGAAGCGTTATTCTTAAACAATCCGATTTGGGATCTGCCGGTCCTGGGCATGTTCAAAAGATTTGGAACACTAGCGATGTATGGCATCATGATCCCAATAACTTCATCTATGCGGCAAAATTTCTTAACACACGGTCTTTTTTAGAGAACCGGGCAAACGACCCTTATTATTCCTTGAGTATTATAGGAAACGGACACTTAAATAGTTTTGATGGAAGTACGGTAGGCCTTATTTTTACGGTACCGGATGCCTCTGTATTGGCTGTGCTGAAGCATATGGAAGATCGTCATGTCGGAACAGCGGACGCAAAAAGCGATGCTGTTTTGAGAGAGTTTATAGAACGGCATCGCCGGGTCCAGAATCGTTTAGGAGTTCGGAATGTTCTCTACTTTAAACAAGATTCTCCCATTTTGACCGTTACGCCGGAGGCGTTATTAAGCTATACGGATTTGCGGCCCCGATTTAATTCTCCCGTGAATCCTCCCCGTTCCCGTCCCATTTATGCGGCCAATAATGAAGTCGTTATAGCCAATGACCCCAAATTGGTTCCCGAAGGCATTCTTCTTATTTATCGGGATGAATCGTCCTTTCATCACAATGTTCAAGTCATGAGCCAAATGGAAATTTACGCCCGGCCCATCAAAGAGGGAAGACTGCCGGTAGTCATTGTCGGAACGAAGGGTGCCGATTTGAGCCAAGCCAAAAAAATGCTTCTCGAATCCTTCCCTTCTCTGGCTGAAATGGGTGAATCGAATGTATTTTACGCACCTTCAAAACGCTCCGAAGCACGGAGAATGACAAATATTCGCAAAGTTCTTAGAACTGAGTTTCATGTAATAAAGTATTTATCGAAAGCGGCTGTAGAAAATCGCGTATTAGATCTGGATTATTCTAGAAGATTGCGAAGTCATAAATTGATTCGACCCTATGTGAAGCGGGGAATCATCCGTATGGAAGATTTGGACCGGTTGGCCGCGGCGATCCGGGAGATTGTGATATTCGGCGAAACCTCGGGCTCGGGGAGCATTTATCATACGGCAGACTTAAATAAGCCCGGTGTTCGTACCGCAATGCGAAAAGATACGCGCCGGCTTTTTGCCGGAATCGCCGAAATTTTACGGCGTAACCCAAAATTATCGGCGGACTTTATCATCAACAATCCGGATGAATCGGAACGTCTTGTCGTGACCAAAACTTTTAGGCGTATTTTTAAATCCGGGGATTTGGACCCGCTGCGCATTCTTGTTGAAAATGGAGATATTTTCCGGCGCGGGGATTGGAAAGGGATTCGTCACCGGACAAGTTTTTACAAAGATCCGTCTGAGACAATACGTGAAATCGTCCGGCAAAATTCCGGATTTGGCGATGACCGGCTGGCGTCCCTATTCACAAGAGATTTAAACATCGGCAGTGAGTTTGGGATTTTTACCATGCAAATTCCAGTCCGTGAGATTACGGATGAAGATTTTAAACGGCTTGCCTACGCCGCCGGTCTTTATCTGACGCTGCGTTATTTGGATTTGAGCGCAAGCCAGCGTTCGGAATTGCGCGCGCGTCCCGAACTTTTGAAAAAAATCATTTGGGATCTGAATCTGGGCGAGGTTTTTAACGCGGACGCCAAAACAGGCTTGGTTTGGAGGCTTGACCCGATGGCTTTGGCTTCCCGTTATGTGCGGCAAAGTGCCTAAGCGCTAACCCTTGTGCCGCAATGCTGTAGCAGGGCTTGACACTCTTACGGCTTTTTGATACAACCACCCGTCCTATTTATAGATAGAGGCCTCATGACTTCGATTTTGACAAAACGTTTGCCGGTTTGGCTCAGGCGTGATCTTCCGATTCCTTCTGCGGAACGCACGCATCAAATTTTGGCTGAGAACCGTTTGAACACGGTTTGCGAATCGGCGCTTTGTCCGAATCGCAGTGAATGTTATTCGCATCGCACGGCGACTTTCATGATTTTGGGAAATACGTGCACGCGGGCTTGCGGTTTTTGTGCGGTGAATACCGGCCGCGGGGAAGTGCTTGAAGCGGATGAGCCCGAACGGGTTGCCGAGGCAACGCGTGAACTCGGCCTCGAATATGTCGTCATTACTTCGGTGGCGCGCGATGATATTGAAGATGAAGGCGCCACCCATTTTGCGCGCACCGTGCAAACGGTGAAGCATGAAATTCCCGGAATCCGGGTGGAGGTGTTGACGCCGGATTTTCACGCGCGTGAAGAATTGATCGCAAAAGTCGTTAATGCAAGACCGGATGTTTTCAATCACAATTTGGAAACGGTGCGCCGCCTTCAAAAAAAAGTAAGACCGCAGGCCGGTTATGAAAGATCGCTTGCGGTTCTTGAAATGGTGAAGCGGCTTGATCCGGCAATGACGACCAAAAGCGGGCTTATGCTCGGCCTCGGCGAAAGCCGCGAAGAGGTTTTGCAGGCCGCGGCGGATTTACGCGCTGCCGGATGTGATATTCTGACGCTCGGCCAATATTTGCGGCCGACTTTGAATCATCTCGAAGTGGTAGAATACATCGCGCCGGAAATTTTTTCGGATTTGGCCCGTGAATTAAAGTCCATGGGTTTTCTCGAAGTTTTTGCCGGACCTTATGTGCGAAGTTCTTATCACGCGGGCGAAACATTTTTGAATTCGAAAGAAAAATCGTCATTCTGAGGCTGAAGGCCGAAGAATCCCGTAACGAGATCCTTCACTTCGTTCAGGATGACAAATCGTTATCAAGGAGGACGTGAAAGATGCACGAAGTGGCATTGGAAGGTTTAGGGCCTCATGTTGAAGAAGGGACCATTCAGACTTGGTTTTTTGAAGAAGGAGACCCCGTCAATGAGGGGGATGATTTGGTGGAAGTGACCACCGAAGAAGGCACGGTGACGATTCAGGCAGGTTCTACCGGCATTTTAGCTGAAGTTTATTATGATGAGGGGGAAGTGGTTGCCAAGGGAGAAGTTTTGTGTACGATTGACGATGAAGAGCCTGATGATGACGATGAGAAGAAAGAGAAGGATGAATAATTTCTTGATGGGCCGGAGGACTTAATTTATGCCGATGCATGAAGCCAATCGCATGATGCGGCTGCCGCCGTATCTTTTTACGATTGTGGACAATTGGAAACGCGAAGTGCGCGCCAAGGGCGTGGATGTGGTGGATTTCAGTATGGGGAATCCCGATTTCGAGCCGCCCAAACACGTGGTCCAGGCCATGCGCGAAGCTTTGAGGATGAAGGGCATTCACAAATATTCCAAATGGGATGAGGACATCGAAAAGAATTTTCGCCGGGCTATTTCCAAATGGTACGAAGGCCGTTTCGGTGTGGAGCTTGACCCCGATAAAGAAGTGATTCCTTTAATCGGCTCCAAAGAGGGCATTGCCCATTTGTCGCTGGCCTTCCTTAATAATGATGATTTGGCGCTGGTGCCGTCGCCGGCCTATCCGGTTCATTTTAACGGTGTCATTATGGCGGGCGGCATTCTTTATAGTATTCCGCTGCGCGAAGAAAACGGCTATTTGCCGGATTTAAGTTCCATTCCGCGCGAAACCACGCGCCATTCCAAATTGATGTTTCTCAGTTATCCGCATAATCCCACCACCGCCACTTGTGATTTGGAATTTTTCAATAAAGTGATTCATTGGGGGCAGGACAAAGATATTATCGTGGCCCATGATTTGACTTATTCGGATATTGTTTTTGGAGCCAAACGCGCCCATAGCATTCTCGAGGTAAAAAATTCCCGTAAATTCTGCGTTGAATTCCATACGCTCTCCAAATCCTACAGCATGGCCGGATGGCGCATCGGATTTGCCGTCGGCAATAAAGATATCTTGAAAGCGGTGGCCAAAACCAAAAGCTATGTGGACTTCGGACTTTTCCGCGCCATTCAATATGCGGCCATCGCCGCACTCACCGGTCCGCAGACTTACGTTAAAGAACTCGTGACGAATTACAAAAAGCGTATCGATTATTTTGTCGACGGCCTGAACCGCATCGGCTGGCCCACCAAAAAGCCCGCTGCCACATTTTATTGTTGGTCGAAAATTCCCCAGCAATATTGCGCGCTTACATCTATGGAATTTACGGAGCTCCTTTTGCGCGAAACCGGCGTTGCCGTTGCTCCGGGAACCGGATTCGGCGAAATGGGAGAAGGCTACATTCGTTTTGCCATGGTGGTGACCGAACCCCGCATGAAAATCGCGCTAGAACGCATCAAAACCTTCCTTCAGCGCAAGGTTTAGCTTTCGTGTGAAAAAACACGCTAAACGCCGCACGGGAAAAGAAAATAAGCCTATCGGAGTTTTTGACTCAGGTTTGGGTGGCCTCACGGTGGTCCGCGAAATGCGGCGACTCCTTCCATCTGAGGCCATTATTTATTTTGGAGATATCGCCCGCCTGCCTTACGGCATTAAATCCAAAGAACAAATCCTTAGTCTTTCCATTCAGAATACCCTTTTTCTTTTAAAACATAAAATTAAGGCGCTTGTCGTTGCCTGCAATTCATCTTCCAGTGCTGCTTATGCATTCTTAAAAAGCCATTTTAATTTGCCGGTAGTCGATGTGATTGAGCCCGCAGCCCGTGCGGCCGTGCAAATTACGCGCAGCGGAAAAATAGGGATCATCGCAACTCAATCGACGGTTGCCAGCGGAGCCTATGAAAAGGCATTAAAACGGCTAAGGCCTTCGATTAAGGTGACGCAAATGGCCTGCCCTTTATTTGTTCCCCTTGTTGAAGAAGGCTGGATTGACGGAAAAATTACGGAAGATATCGTCCGCGAATATTTAAAGCCGCTAAAACGCGAACGTTTCGACACATTGATTTTGGGCTGCACGCATTATCCTTTGCTGAAAAATATCATTCAGCGTCATGTCGGCGCGGGCATTCAACTTGTGGATTCCGCGCTTCCGACGGCCGAGAAACTTTCTTCCATTTTGGAAAAAAACGAGCTATGCTATCACTCCCCTCGAAACGGCAAACTCAAGATCTTTGTCAGCGATTTACCTCGGAATTTTGTCCGTATCGGGGAAAGATTCCTCGGCGAAAAATTAAATGATGTCAAAGTTGTACGGGAAAGTGGAATGGGTTTTAAAAAATGAAAAAAGCGGTATGTTTACTTTCCGGTGGGCTTGATTCCACCACGGCGCTCTATCAAGCGCGGCGTGAAGGTTACGAGGTTTACGCTTTGACCCTTCATTACGGCCAGCTTCACGAAAAAGAAATCGATTGTGCCCGCCAAATTGCGGGTGAACTCGGTATCCCTCATCATATCGTTGCGATTTCCATGCCCTGGAAGGGCAGTGCGCTGCTTGATTCCTCGATTCCGGTTCCTACCGGCCGGGAAGAATCTGAAATGGCGAAGGAAATCCCGTCAACTTATGTTCCGGCACGCAATAGCGTGTTTCTTTCCCTGGCCGCTTCCTGGGCTGAATCCTTGGGAGCCGAAGCCATTTTTTTTGGCGCCAATATTCAGGATTACAGCGGCTATCCCGATTGCCGTCCTGAATTTCTTAACGCCTTTACGGAATTAATTCGCCTTGGCACCAAACAAGGAAGCGAAGGCCGTAAAATGGAAATCAAGGCTCCGCTTCTTAAACTTTCGAAAAAGGAAATTGTTTTGCTCGGGGATTCGCTGGGCGTTCCTTTTCAAAAAACCTGGTCCTGTTATCAAGGTAAAGGCGAGCCCTGCGGAGAATGCGATTCCTGCATCCTTCGTGCGAAGGGTTTTCGTGAAGCCGGTTTCGAAGACCCTCTCAGTCATCATGCAACATCCTCCCACCGCTGATCGCGCGCGCATTTCCGAGATTTTTTCTTCTCTTCAAGGAGAGGGAACCCGTTTGGGTGAGCGCCATCTTTTTATCCGTTTTGAAGAATGTCATATTCAATGCGGTTATTGCGACGAAGTAAAAGCCGGAGTAGAAATGACTTTGGATGAAGTTTTGTTGCGCGTCAAGCAATTGGAAGCTGAAGAAGGTCCCCATGCTTATGTCAGTCTCACGGGAGGCGAGCCGCTGCTTTATTTGACTTTTCTCCGGCACTTAATGCCCGCGCTTAAATCCCTGGGCTTGAAAATTTATTTGGAAACAAACGGCATCCTCTGGCCGGCGCTCGGAGAGCTTATCGGCTGGTGCGATGTGATTGCCATGGACATGAAGCCTGCAAGCGTTACGGGGGAAAAGAATTTTGATTTTGATCATCGCCATTTTTTACAAATAGCCCGTCAAAAGGAAGTCTTTGTGAAAATCGTCATATCCCGTGAAATTGACAGGGCGGAATATGAGAATGAAATTCGTATCGTGGCGGAGGTTGCCCCCGCAGTTCCCGTTATTTTACAGCCCATTTCCAGCCGGATTGAAGGACATGAAGATCCGGAGTTAATGGAACTCCTCGTTCAGTTGCAAAGATCAGGCTCAAAATGGCTGAAAGATATTCGCATCGTGCCCCGTTTCCATAAAATTTTTAATCTCAGATAAGGAGTATTGCCTTGCGCGAAGACGGCCGTAAACCTCAGGACCTTCGGAAGATCAGTATCAAAAAAGGATTTTTAAAATATGCCATGGGTTCTTGCTTGATTGAAATGGGCGAGACTAAAGTGATTTGCGCGGCCAGTGTGGAAGAAAAGGTGCCGCAATTTCTTAAAAAAGATGGACGCGGATGGGTGACCGCGGAATATGGCATGCTTCCGGCTTCATGCACCGAAAGAATTCAACGCGAATCCAGCAAAGGGAAGCAGTCCGGCAGAACTCATGAGATTCAGCGTTTGATCGGCCGCAGTCTTCGTTCCGTCGTGGATCTCACTAAGATCGGGGAGCGCACCATTTGGATTGATGCGGATGTCCTTCAAGGTGACGGCGGAACCCGCACGGCAGCCATTACCGGCAGTTTTATCGCCCTTGCCGAAGCCATCGAGAAGCTCAAAAAAGGCGGCCTGCTTTTGGAATCTCCGATCAAAGATTATGTGGCGGCTGTCAGTGTCGGTATTGTCGATGGAAAACCTGTTTTGGATCTTTGTTATCATGAAGATTCTCAAGCCGAAGTCGATATGAATGTGGTGATGACCGGTGCCGGAAAATTTGTAGAAGTTCAGGGAACAGCGGAAGGAAAGCCGTTTAGCAAACCCGAAATGGCCAAACTTCTGACTCTCGCCAAAAAAGGAATTTCCGAACTCATCCAGATGCAAAGAAAACATGTCCATTTTTAAGCTGGAGCAAACTGTCATGGAAACGGATAAATCCCAGCGATTACTTTTGGCTTCAACTAATCGTAAAAAACTCGAAGAATTGCAAACGCTTTTGTCGGATCTTGATATTGAAGTCGTATGTCTCAAGGATTTGGCAAATTTTCAGGAAGTTCCGGAAAATGGAAAAACTTTCCGTGAGAATGCTTCGCTGAAGGCCTTAGGGTATGCCCGGCAAAGCGGGCTTTTGACGGTGGCGGAGGATTCCGGCTTATGTTGTGATGCCTTGGAAGGCGCACCCGGAATTTATTCTGCCAGGTTCGCGGGGTCTTCCAAATCCGATGCCGAGAATAATGAAAAATTGCTCAAGTTACTCGCTAAAGTCCCGGATAATTGCCGGGGGGCTCATTTTAAATCAGCCGTTGCCATTGCCGAACCAGAATTCTTATTAACCACCATGGAAGGCGAAGTGCATGGTGTTATCAGTCATGAAGTGCGTGGAGAGAATGGATTCGGCTATGATCCGGTTTTTTTCTATCCGCCGTTTGGAAAGACATTTGGGGAAGTGCCGCCGGAAATGAAACATCAAGTTTCTCATCGGGCCAAAGCACTTGAAAAAGCGAAGAACTATTTAAAAAATTATCTTCCGTACCGGTTTCATGGTGGGCGGTAGAGGACTCGAACCTCTGACCTCTTCCATGTCAAGGAAGCGTTCTAACCAACTGAACTAACCGCCCGAGAAAATTTTCAAAATTTTCCGGCGTAACCCCGGAGCATAAGCGAAGGGGTAACCGCCCCAGAAGATTGTCGAATGCCGATAAGAAAGGGACTAAGCTATCAAAAGATGGCGTGTCTTTCAATGCATTTTGCGTAAAAACACCTAACTTAATGAATTAAGCCTCCGGTTCTTAGAGCCGCAGGTTCGGAGAGGAGAGATTTATGGGAAGAGATCATAAAAAAAGAATCAAACGTCAACGCCGCAAAGCGAGACTCAAACGAATAAAACAGGCCAAAAAGTCCAAAAAATCCTAATCACGGGGTTCAAAGGAAAAAAGTTGCCTTCAGCAGGGAGAATTTGTACAATACCGCCTTATCTTCAAGTCAGAAAAGGAGTTCCGATCAATCGCTCAAACGAAGTATGGTGAATTCCAATCCCGAGGCGTTAGCTCGCCTTCGTCATTCGGCCGCGCACGTTCTGGCCCAAGCTGTTTTGAACCTTTATCCCGGCACAAAATTAGCAATCGGTCCAGCCATTAAAGATGGGTTTTATTACGATTTCGATCGTGATGAACCTTTCACGGAAGAGGACTTGGCAAAATTAGAAGCCAAGATGGAGCAGATTGTCAGTGAGGCCCAGGAGTTTAGCCAGCGTCCCGTAGCAAAAGCGGAAGCGGAAAAATTTTTCAAATCCCGGCAGGAACCCTATAAGCTTGAAATTTTATCGGGTTTGAATGACGGCGAGATTACGCTAGTTCAAAACGGCCCGTTTATCGATCTTTGCCGTGGGAATCATATTCATAACACCAAGGAATTAGCGGCCATTAAGCTGCTTTCCATTGCCGGGGCCTATTGGCGCGGCAGCGAACGCAACAAAATGCTTCAGCGGGTTTACGGCACGGCATTTTTTTCTAAAGAAGAATTAACGGCTTATTTAAACCGGCTGGAAGAATCGAAAAAACGGGATCATCGTAAACTCGGCAAGCAGCTTGATTTATTCAGCTTTCACGTGGAAGCCCCCGGGATGCCGTTCTATCATCCGAAGGGGATGTGCCTTTACGAAACTTTGGTGGAGTATTGGCGCGAAGAACATCGTAAGGAAGGTTATTTGGAAATTAAAACGCCGGTTCTTTTGAAAGACGAATTATGGAAACAAAGCGGTCATTACGACCACTATAAAGAAAATATGTTTTTTTCGAAGGTTGATGATGGAAGTTTCGCCGTTAAGCCGATGAATTGTCCGGGAAGCACGCTGGTTTACCGGAGTTCGCAAAAGTCATATCGCAATCTTCCGCTGAAATTGGCCGAGCTCGGACTTGTGCACCGGCGGGAACTCTCAGGGGTTTTGCACGGGCTTTTTCGTGTGAATGCCTTTACCATCGATGATGCCCATATTTTTTGCACGGAATCACAAATTGAGGAAGAAATCTCAAAATGCATTGCATTGATCCGGCGTATGTATCATCAATTTGGATTTGAAGAAATTAGAATCAGCCTTTCCACCCGCCCCAAAGATTCGATGGGGGGAGATGATATTTGGAATAAAGCCATTGCCGGTTTAAAAGGGGCCCTGGCATCCCAACAGCTGGCCTATGATATTCATGAGGGCGGCGGCGCTTTTTACGGCCCTAAAATTGATTTTGAAATTACCGATTCGATCGGCCGGGAATGGCAATGCGGGACCATTCAGCTGGATTTTCAAATGCCGGAACGCTTCAACCTTTCGTATATCGATTCCGATAATCATGCGAAGCGTCCCGTGATGGTTCATAGGGCGGTGTTTGGATCGGTGGAAAGATTTTATGGGGTTTTGGTTGAGCACTATGCCGGCCAATTTCCGGTTTGGCTGGCACCCGAACAAGTGAGAGTGCTCACCATTTCCGAAAAAAATATCGAGGCGGCCCAAAAGGCGATGGAGTCATTAAAATCCGCCGGGATTCGCGTAGCAGGGGATTTGAGTTCAGAAAAAATCGGTTATAAGATTCGAAACGCGGAATTGGATAAAATTCCTTATATTTTTGTGATCGGTAATAAAGAGGCCGAAAGCGGCAAAGTGGCGGTTCGTTTGCACGGCGGTAAGGACATCGGCCCGCAAGATTTGGCGGAGATGATTTTCCGAATTCAGAAAGAAATAAAAGACAGAAAATAATTTCACTAACCGCGAGAATATTCTTGGAATGTTCTCATAACCTGCTATCTTGAGGAGGTTCATTGACACCAAACACAAAAGGCGTACGGGCAAATGAGCGGATTCGTGCCGCTCAGATTCGTTTGATTGGAAGCGGTGGGGAACAGCTTGGAATTGTTCCGGTTAAGGAGGGTTTGGATCGTGCCCAGAATGAGGGGTTGGATCTGGTGGAAGTCGCTCCGAATGTAAAACCACCTGTTTGCCGCATTCTTGATTTAGGTAAATACCTTTATTCGCTCAGCAAAAAGGAAAAGGAAGCGCGCAAAAAGCAAAAGGTCATCGATGTTAAGGAATTGAAGCTTACTTCTAAAATCGAAGAGCACGACTATCAAACCAAGCTTCGCAATGCCCGGAAATTTATTGAACGGGGCGATAAAGTAAAGTTGACCTTGTTTTTTCGCGGCCGTGAAATTACCCACATGGATTTGGGTGAAAAAATTATCGCACGATTTGTCAGTGATATCTCCGACGTCGGGGAAGTTGAAAAAAATGATGGGTTGGAAGGAAATGCCATTCATCTTTACCTCACTCCGCGATTAGGGAAGAAAACGACGAAGGAAAAGGAAGCTTAATCATGCCAAAATTAAAAACCAAGAAAGCAATGAAGAAACGATTCCGTATCACAAAAAACGGAAAAGTTTTGGTGTCTAAATCGTTCCGCCGCCATTTGCTGGCGGACCGTTCACCCAAACGCAAACGGCAAGCCCGGGGATGGCATGTCGTGGATCCGACAGATGTGAAACGAATTACCAAAGGACTTCCGTATGACCGTTAAAAGACGGCCATAACTAATTCTTAAAGAAATTAAGGAGTTAACATGCCTAGAGCAACGAATACGCCGGCTTCCAGGAAGCGGCGGAAAAAAATTTTTAAACGAGCCAAAGGTTTTTTTAGCGGACGGCGTAAGCTTTACCGCACCGCGAAGGAAACGGTTCAGCGCGCAATGGCTTTTGCTACGCGTGACCGTAAGCAGCGTAAACGCCAGTTCCGCCGGCTTTGGACCATCCGTATTAATGCCGCTTGCCGCGAACAGGGCCTTACGTATTCAAGATTTATTGCCGGTTTGAAAAAGGCGAAAATCAATCTTGATCGCAAATCATTGGCTGATATTGCCGTCCGTGACCGCGAAGGCTTTAAAAAGCTTGTGACCTTAGCAAAGGGATAAAACACCCTCAGCTAAGCGTTCGTAGCAGCTGGAAGGTCCACTCCATGGATCCAATCATTCAAGAACTTCATCTTGAAGCCAAAGCGCGCTTGGAGTCTGTTCGCACGCCGGATGATTTGGAGGCCTTCCGTATTGCCTATCTCGGGAAAAAAGGCAAACTGAAAGCCTTGATGGAACAGTTGAAAGATATTCCCCATGAAAAGCGGAGGGATTTCGGCCAGGCCGTTAATGATTTTAAGCGTTTTCTTGAATCAGAGATCGAATCCCGCAAAACGGTATCATCCGCTGTGGTTTCGAGCAGTTCAAAAGAAATTTTCGATGAAACATTGCCCGGCATTTTGCCTGCCTCCGGTAAAATTCATCCCATCAGTCAAACTATTTTAGAAATCACCCAGATTTTTGAGCGTCTCGGCTTTGAAATCGTCGACGGGCCGGAAATCGAAACGGAATTTAATAATTTTACGGCGCTTAATATTCCGCTAGACCATCCCTCGCGGGATGCCTTCGATACTTTTTACACCTCCAAAGGGGAATTGCTGCGTTCTCAAACCTCCACGGTGCAGATACGGGTGATGCAGTCCCGTAAACCTCCGCTCCGCATTATTGCCCCCGGCCGTGTCTACCGCCCGGATGCCGTAGATGCCAGCCATTCCTTCATGTTTCATCAAATCGAAGGCTTGATGGTGGATGATCGTGTGACATTCAGCGATTTAAAAGGAATTCTTCATCTTTTCTTGCGTGAGCTCTTTGGAAAAGATACTAAAATTCGTTTTCGCCCGCATTTTTTCCCTTTTACCGAGCCGAGCGTGGAAGTGGATATTCAATGGGGTAAAGGCTGGCTTGAAATTCTCGGAGCCGGTACCGTTGATCCGAATGTTTTTAAAGCGGTCGGCTATGATCCCAAAAAAATTCAGGGTTTTGCCTTTGGACTCGGAGTCGAGCGCATGGCCATGCTTCGCCACCGCATTAACGATATCCGTCTTTTTTATGAAAATGATTTGCGTTTTCTCGAGCAATTTTAACGGAAGATCAAAATGAAAATCAGCGTCAATTTCCTTAAAGATTTCGTCAAGCTTACGCCGCCCTTTGAACGAGTGGCCGAAAAGCTTACCATGGCTGGACTGGAAGTAAAAAAGGTGGAGCCGGTCACGACCGGAAAAGATTTTGTTTTCGAGATTGAAATTACGTCCAATCGCCCCGATTGGCTGTCGCATCTTGGGGTGGCCCGGGAAATCGCGGCTGTGGAAGGCTTATCGCTTAAGATGCCGGATCTTCCGGCGTCTGATAAGCGATCTTTTCCAGCTGGGTGGAAATTGGATCTTAAAGAAAAAGAAGGCTGTCCTTATTACAGCGGCGTTTTAATTGAAGGCATTAACTGGGCGCCCACTCCTGATTTCATGAAAGAACGGCTGCAGGCTTGCGGGCTTCGTTCCATCAATTTGATTGTGGACATTACGAATTATGTGCTCCTGGAAATAGGGCAGCCGCTTCATGCGTTTGACGCCGATCTTTTAAAAGGAAAGGAAATTCAAATCCGCCGTGTGAAGGCCGGAGAAAGTTTCACGGCGATTGATCAATCTTTGCTTACGCTTCTTGCCTCGGATCTTGTCATTGCGGACCATGACCGTCCGGTGGCTTTGGCGGGGGTTATGGGCGGGGCCAATTCGGAGGTAAGTGAAAAAACGCGCAATATTTTTCTTGAGTCCGCTTTTTTTAATCCGCGTTGGGTTCGTCAGACGTCCCGGCGCCTTGGACTCACAAGCGAATCTTCTTACCGGTTTGAAAGGCGGGTGGATCCTCAGGGCGTGGATCTCGGACGTGAACGGGCGATTTATCTTATTCAAAAATACGCCAAACCGCGTTTTATCGGCGGAGTTTTAAAAGCGGGCTCAAAGCCGGTTGTGTCACAGGGCCGTGTTCATTTAAAAGCGGAAGAAATTCAAAAAGTTCTGGGTGTTTCGGTGAAGCCGAGGGAAGTGATTTCCATCCTCACGCGTTTAGGATTAGAGGTGAAATCCACATCCGCTGACGCCTGGAATGTCGGGATTCCGTCGTTTCGTTCCGATTTAACGCGTTCCATCGATCTTATTGAAGAAATTGCGCGCATTCACGGTTACGATAAATTACCGGAGAGCTTGCCGGAGCGGCAACCTCCCACTGTTCTTAGCCGGCATTCCCAATTAAAATTGCAAAACAAGGCCCGCGAATTTTTTACTGGAGCGGGGCTTTTTGAAACAGTGACATTTAGTTTAATTTCCGAAACCGGTCTTGATCCTGACAAGGATTTGTCTGACGCAGTTACTATCGTCAATCCCATGAATAAGGAGCTTACGCGGATGCGGCCGGTCATGATTCCGAGCCTGCTTCAAGTAGTGAAAAAAAATGTTTCCCAAGGGGCAAAGCGCGTGCCGATTTTTGAAATCGCCAATATTTACCGTCGCGACGGTAATAAATCAACTCAGGAAGAAGGCGTTTTAGCGATTGCGTTTTATGGTGACGTACGCGTTAAAAACTGGCTGGATCCCCAAAGAAAATCAACCTTTTATGATTTGAAAGGGCTGGTCGAAAGTTTTTTAAACAATCTTGGAATTCGCGGCTTTCGTTTTAATTCCAGCCGGCATTCTCTCTTAAATGATACGGGATCAGAATCCATTTGCTTAAATTCTGAAGATATTGGTTTTCTCGGGACCGTTCATCCGCGGCTTCTCAAATTATGGGATTTGGAATCCGAAGTCCATTTTGCGCAAGTATCTCTCAAAAAACTTCATCCGCATGTCCTGTGGCAGAGAGTGTTTCATGATTTGCCTCGTTTTCCTTCCATGGAACGCGATTTATCGCTCTTGGTTCAAGAATCCGTTAAAGCCGGTGAAATTCAAGAAGAAATCGAGCGACTCGGTGAGGGCCTGGTTCAAAAAATCGAATTATTCGATTTGTTCCGCGGAGGCCGTGTTAAGCCAGGGCATAAGAATGTCGCGTTTCGCGTGACTTATCAATTCCACGAAAGAACGCTCGTTTCCGAAGAGATTCAAAAGCTCCATACCAAAATTGCCGACGAGCTTGTCAAAAAATTCCAGGCTGCTTTTCAAGCCACCTCTTAAGGTATATACTGTGTTTCGCCTGGAATTTTATGAAAAGAAAAAACCCCATCCAAAATTCTGATTTGTTTGTCCCCGAAGAAATGAATCCCGAATCCAACCCGCCAGGGGATGTGTCCACGGATACGCCCTTGGCCGTACGCATGCGCCCTCAAGTTCTCGAAGAAGTGGCGGGGCAGGAGCATATTTTAGGCGAGGGCAAGCTGTTGCGGCGCACCATTCAATCGGATCGTTGGACATCTCTCATTTTTTACGGTCCTCCGGGAAGCGGAAAAACAACACTGGCTCAAATTATTTCCCGTGTGACGAAGGCCCAATTTGTCCCGCTCAATGCGGTTTCCGCTAATTCGCAAACGCTCCGCTCAATTTTGGATCAAGCCAAAAAGCTCAAGGCCCATTCCGGCAGGCGTACTATCCTCTTTATCGATGAAATTCACCGGTTTAATACCGCCCAACAAGATATCTTGATGCCGGATGTCGAAGAAGGCGGAATTGTATTGATTGGCGCGACCACCCATAATCCTTCTTTTGCGATTAATGGTCCTTTGCTCTCGCGGTCGCTTATTTTTGAATTACGCCCGTTGGAAGAAAAGGATATTGTTCATCTTCTGGAACGCGCGGTTCAAGATCCTATCCGGGGTTTAGGCAAGATGAAAATCCAGGCTGAGCCCAAGGCTCTGCGCCATATTGCAAAAATGGCCTCAGGGGATGCGCGGCGGGCCTTAAATGCACTGGAAGTCGGAATCTTAACGACGCCTCCCGATCAAAATGATGTTATTCATTTTGACATTTCCGCCGCCGAGCAGTCATGTCAGAAAAAAATTGTCTATTATGACAGTCAGGAAGATTATCACTATGATACGGCCAGCGCCTTTATTAAAAGTATGCGGGCTTCCGATCCGGATGCCGCGATTTATTGGCTTGCTAAAATGCTGTATGCGGGGGAAGATCCCCGTTTCATCATTCGCCGGATTTTAATTTTTGCCAGTGAGGATATTGGCAATGCGGATCCTCAGGCGCTCATTCTTGCCGCCTCGGGACTTCAAGCCATTGAAATGGTGGGTATGCCGGAATCAAGAATCATTTTAGGCCACTTGGTCACTTATATGGCTTGCGCGCCGAAAAGTAAGGCAAGTTATCATGCGATTAATCAAGCCTTGGAAGATGTCGGAACTGAAAAAACCGAAGAAGTTCCAAATCATCTTCGCGATAGCCATTATCCGGGCGCCAAGCGCCTTGGCCACGGCAAAGGCTATGGTCAAATTGATGAATATCTCCCCAAAGCAGTGCGTTATTACCATCCCAGTGTGATTGGTTTTGAAAAGATTCTGGCTGAAAATTTGTCTAGAATCCGCAATCAAAAAGCACCGAATAATTCTTAAACATCACTTTTTTCCTCTAGCGTGGATCAAAAGTACTATAAATTAGCTTTTTTAAAGCGATCAGGTATCTTTGGTGTATGAGTAAATTAAAGGTTAGCACCAGAGAAATCGGAAGTGTTTGCGTTTTTGATTTAGAGGGCAGTCCCACCCAAGAAACGGTTCAGGAAGTCGCCTGGAAAATCCAACGCAGTATTCGGCGCCATCGTCTCCAACGGATTATTTTAAATTTACAATTAGTTCCTTCCTTAGATCAATTAGGGCTTCGTAAGCTGATAGCCGCCTGCATAAGACCCAGGCAAAGCTTAATTTATGGAGTTTCGGAGAAATTGGCCCACTCTCTGGAAGAAACCTACTTACCGCATAATGTCCGGGTCTGTAATGATGAAAAAGGCGTGGCTGAAGATTTTGGCCCCTTTCTTTTGGAAAAGGAAAGAGAAAAAGAAATCGGGTCAGAAACCACCGAGGTGAAGCAAGACTCGATCGGTTATCAGCTGGAAAAGCGCCGTGCCAAACGTATGCATGTCGCCATCCCGCTGGAGCTTCGGATATTTAACGGAAGCCCTGAGCCCATTTCCACCTATGCAATTGCCACCAATATCAGTGAGGGGGGGCTTTTTGCCGAGTATTTGGATCTTGAAGCGGCCCTGAAGCTGGATTCCGTGGATTTAGTCGGTGCCAAGCTAGAAATTCGCATCTTTCCCAGCGCAAATTTCCCCGAAGAATATCAATTAGAAGGCTCCATTATCCGCAAAGAGCTTAGAAAAAAGCAGCTCGGTCTTGGCATTAAATTTCTCGCTGAATAACTCCAAAAATCGTCGTTGACATCACCAAAACGCTATGATATAAGCCATTTACTTGGAGACTTACGGGTCTCTACCTCACCTATAGAGGCTCTCGGCCAACACAGTTCCCCACTGGGCTGAGAGCCTCTTTTTTTGCCTTTGAAATCGTGGACAAATCAAATATTTGCGGGTAAGATGCCGAACGATAAACCTCTTATGGATAAAGACATACGTTTTTCTAACAAGCGAGTGGATGAAAGCTATAAAGAGCAAGCGGCTCGTGATAAGGGGACTTCCGGCTCGGGCTCACCCCCGCAATCCACCGCAAAAACCTCAAAGATTTTTCTTAATTTCGTGACGTCTCTGGGCTATCAGGCCCTCATCCATTTGGGAGATATGCCGAATCCAGAAACAAATGCCCGTGAGACCAACCTCGAAGCAGCCCGCGAAATCATCGATCTCTTAACGGAAATCAAACTTAAAACAGAAGGCAATCGCAGCCCCGAAGAAGCCAAATTCTTTGATTCGGTTCTTCCCGAGCTTCAGATAAAATTCGCCCAAGCGGTATGAAAACTAATTCACGCGATATCATCATTCGCATTTCGATTAGCTTAGGTGCTGTTTTCCTGCTTCTTTATTTTCTCCGCGACAAGCTGAGCGAATCGATCAATATTCTGCGTCAGGATGTTGATTGGCGATGGATGATTGTTGCGATTTCCTTGCACCTCACCGCCCTTTCAATTCTTGCCGTGCGCTTGCGTTTGGTCTTTAAGGTTCAAAAAATTTTTGTGACCTTTGGAGAATCTTTTTACTTGGGCATTGTGGCACTTTTCTTCAATCTTTTTCTTCCTTCGGCGGTGGGAGGGGATTTGGCCAAAGCTTATTACGCCTACAAACATTCCGGTAAAAAAATGGAAGCAACCACGTCTGTAATTTTGGATCGTCTGATGGGATTTATTGCGCTTATCCTGATGGCTTTGACGGCCCTTTTAATTTCTCATTCCGATATTCACGATGCGCGCATTGATCATTTGGTTTATTTTGCGCTGGCGCTTATGATCTTGACGATACTTTTTTTTGGCAGTAAACGCTTTGCGAGAATTTTTACGTTTTTATCCATTTTGATTCCTTCTGAAAAATGGAAATCCAGACTCGCAGCGATCTATCACGCGATCCATAATTACCGGCATCATCGCGGTATTTTAGCCCTGTCCATTTCTCTTTCGTTTATCGCCCAATTCTGTTTTGTTCTTATTCATTATTGCCTCGCCATTGCTTTAGGGGTCCATACCTCGCCCTCTATTTTTTTTATTTTGGTGCCTCTTGTTGCCATTATTAGTATGGCGCCCTCGATCGGAGGGCTCGGCGTGCGGGAAGCCGGCGTGACCTATTTATTTAGCCGCATTATGCCGACGGAACGTGCCTTGGCGCTTTCACTGCTTTTAGATGCGCTTCTTTACGGCTTTAGTTTTGCTTCAGGGATTATTTACACCATGCGTGGAAGTTTGAAAACAAAGGAATTTCGTGAGATGGAGGCTATCGAATGAATATTAACCCGGAATTGCTTGAAATTCTTGCCTGTCCTTCTTGCCACTCAGAGGTCCGGCTGGAGGAGGATAAAATCGTTTGCCAGAATCCCAAATGTGCATTTAGATTTCCGGTCAAAGATGGTATCCCGGTGATGCTGATTGACGAAGCTCAAAAGCCGGTTTGACCTGCTGAAGAATAAATCTCGGAATTGGGAAAGAAAGTTGTATTTGAATTTAAAATTTGATCTGCCCGCCATTTTAGCCTATTTTTTTAATAAAAAATGGGACATGGTATTTAGAAAACTCTGATCAGGTTGGTTGACAGCGCTCAAGGTTTAAGGTTTAATAAGCGCTGTTTTTTAGCATGTTAGCATGAGGGGGAAGTGATGAACTTAAAAGAAATTAAAGAAATGCTGCAGCTCATGGCGGAACATGGGTTGTCAGAAATGGAAATCGAAAAGGACGGCTTAAAAATCCGCTTAAGAAAGGGCGCCGGCGAAAAGGTTTTGGCAGAACAAATTCGGGATAGTCAAGCTGCTGTTATTCCGATTACCGGGGAATCCCACCCTGCCGCCGTCGCGGTACCGCTTTCCTCTACGTCGGCTGGTGCCAGCGGCACCGTGATTAAATCGCCCATGGTAGGTACCTTTTATTCGTCTCCTGCTCCGGATCAACCCTCGTATGTCGCGGTAGGAACAAAGGTTAAAGAAGGTGATGTTCTCTGCATTATCGAAGCCATGAAATTGATGAATGAGATTAAGGCTGAGATTTCAGGGACTGTCAGCGAAATCCTCGTTAAAAATGGCCAACCGGTTGAATTTGACCAACCGCTATTCAGAATTCAAAAAGGATAGGCGGCTACCCCCTTTATGTTTTCTAAAATCCTTATTGCCAACCGCGGTGAAGTTGCTGTCCGGATTATCCGGGCATGCCGCGAATTAGGCATTCAAACTACCGCCGTTTTTTCGAAGGCGGATCGTGATTCTCTTCATGTTAAATTGGCAGACGATGCGATTTGTATCGGAGAGGCGCCGACATCCGAAAGTTATTTAAATATCCCGGCTCTCATTTCTGCGGCAGAAATCGCCGACGTGGAAGCGATACACCCCGGTTATGGTTTTTTGGCTGAAAACGCTCACTTTGCTGAAATTTGTGAATCGTGCCAGATCAAATTTATTGGTCCTAAACCCGAAAGCATACGCATGGCAGGAGACAAAAATCTTGCGCGCCAGGAAATGCGCAAAGTGGGAGTGCCGGTCATACCCGGGAGTAAGGGAATCATTAAAGATCAGGAAGAAGCGCTTCGCATTGCCAAAAAACTTGGTTATCCGGTTATTTGTAAAGCCGTAGCGGGCGGTGGCGGCAAAGGAATCAAATTTGCCCATAATGATGGAAAATTGATCAGCGCTTTTTTAACGGCGCAAGCTGAGGCGGAAGCGGCTTTCGGCAATCGCGAAGTCTATATTGAAAAAGCGGTTAAGGAACCGCGCCATATCGAAGTGCAAATTCTGGCGGATAGCCGCGGCAATATCATTCATCTTGGAGAGCGGGATTGTTCCGTGCAGCGCCGGCATCAAAAATTGATTGAAGAGTCTCCGGCACCGGGAATCAGTCAAAAACTGCGGAACAAAATTGGAGAGGCGGCGATCAAAGCGGCCAAGGCCTTTAAATATGAAAATGCCGGGACCATCGAATTTTTGGTGGATTCCGACGAAAGTTTTTACTTTATGGAAATGAATACCCGTTTGCAGGTGGAACATCCGGTTACGGAGATGGTTACGGGTATCGATATCGTAAAAGAACAAATCATCATTGCTTTAGGAGAGAAGCTGAGTGTGACTCAGGACAAGGTACAGCTTAAGGGGCATGCGATGGAATGCCGTATCAACGCCGAAGATCCCGACAATCAGTTCATGCCTAGTCCCGGCAAAATAGATACTTGGATTGTTCCAGGAGGCCCCCATATTCGCGTTGATAGCCATTGCTATTCCGGCTATACCATTCCACCGTATTATGATTCGATGATCGCCAAGTTTATTGCCTATGGCAAAGACCGTCAGGAAGCCATTGCAATCATGTTGCGCGCTTTGAAGGAAACAATCATCGGTCCGATTAAAACTACCGTTTCGCTTCATGAAAAGATTTTAAATCGTCCTCGCTTCCGCCAAGGGGCCGTCCGCACGAATTTTATTGATACTCAGTTCTCATCAGGTAAAATGGAGCCCATCTCCGAAGAAAAGGCAGGGTAGTGGGGCATGAAAGTCATTAACGCATTTGTTCACTTATTCACCATTTTTACCTTCCTCACGCTTGGCAGTTTGCTGATTATCGTTGCCGTGCGCATTCTTTCCGTCGAAGATGCCGTTCTTAAAATCCAAGAAATTTATTCCAGCCCCTGGAAATCAGTTCAAACGGGATTGATAGGACTTCTTCTCATTATGGTGGGGCTGGCTTTTTCGAGGATGTTAGTAAAAAAAGGCCGTGAGGCCGAGGCCTTGATTTTTCAAAGCGAAATCGGTCCGATTGTCGTTTCTGTGACGGCAATCGATGATGTCGTTAAAAAAGTCATCAAACGGTATCATCTGGTGAAAGAAGCAAAAATCAAGACCCTGATTCAAGGCAAGGATGTTGAAATTAAAATGCGTCTGACCTTATGGGCCGGAGGCCGAGTGGCGGATCTCTTAGTGGAGATTCAAAATGAAGTACGCTCGCGGGTTTCTAAACTTTTAGGAAGCGAAAATAAACTTGAAGTGAACTGTGATGTTCAGCGAATCGAAGACCATGAAGACGAGCAGGACGATTTAGGATTTCTTCAAGAGCCGGCTTCGGCTCGTTGAATTATTTAAATGAGGAGGTTTTAATTTAATGCAAAGAATCGGCGTTTTGACGGGTGGGGGCGATTGCCCAGGGCTTAATCCAGTGATTCGTGCGGTAGTGAAAAGGGCGCAAATTGATAATTGGCAGGTTTTGGGATTTCGCAACGGATGGAAGGGCATGGTGGAGGATGACTATATTATGCTCGATGCCCAATCGGTTTCCGGTATTTTGCCTAAAGGGGGCACCATTCTTGGAACGTCCCGGACCAATCCCTATAAAAAAAGCGGAGATTTGGAAAAAGTTCGTAGCACTTTCAACAAACATAATCTGGCTGCTCTCATCGTCATTGGAGGCGAAGACACGTTAGGGGCGGCCTACAAACTTTTTCAGGAAGGTCTTAAGGTTGTGGGTGTTCCAAAGACTATCGACAACGATCTCAATGCCACCGATTACACCTTTGGTTATGATACGGCTTTAAACATCGCGATGGAATGTATCGATCGATTGCACACGACGGCAGAGTCGCATAATCGGGTGATGGTCGTAGAGATTATGGGCCGGCATGCCGGATGGATCGCACTCGAAGCAGGACTTGCAGGGGGTGCCGATATTATTTTGATTCCGGAAATTCCTATCGATATCAATAAAACGTGTGAACTCATCAAAAAACGCCATGCAAGAGGAAAGACCTTTAGCATTATTGCCGTGGCCGAAGGAGCGCATTTTAAAGATAAGGGGCTTATCGCCAATGATAAGCTCGATCAATTCGGTCATATGCGTTTGGGAGGAATTGGCCAAGTCATCGGTGAAATGATTGAACAAAAGACAGGTTATGAAACCCGTGTCACAGTGCTTGGCCATATTCAACGCGGGGGATCACCTTCGGCGTTTGACCGTGTCTTGGGTACGCGTTTCGGAGTTAAAGCGGTTGAGTTAATCAAAGCGGAAAAATTCGGTCATATGGTCAGTTTGCAAGGACGCAATATTGTCGACGTTTCTCTGGCCGATGCCATTGGCCAGCTCAAAACGGTACCGCCCGATCTTTATGAAATGGCGCAAATCTTTTTTGGTTAAGAAAGGAAATTCATGTCCCATAAAGTCCTAGCAAGTTCAATTAGCGAAAATCTGGAAGGAATTATCAAAGAACACCGCGAAGCGGTTGAAAATAGTTTTACCGAAGCTCAATTGGCCGTGCTCGAAAAAATTTCCCGCGAAATCCTCAAGGCCTTTATGGCCGGGCACAAAATACTTCTTTGCGGCAACGGTGGAAGCGCGGCAGATTCCCAGCATATCGCGGCCGAGTTTATCGCCCGTTTCAAACGGGACCGCAAAAGCTTGCCGGCGATCTCACTAACCACCGACACTTCTATTTTGACGGCCATTGCCAATGATTATGATTATGAAAAAATTTTTTCACGGCAAATTGAGGGATTGGGAAATAAAGGAGATATTCTTATCGCCCTTTCCACAAGCGGAAATTCCAAGAATGTTTTAGCCGCCGTCAAGCAGGCCCATTCCCAAGGATTGACGGTCATCGGGTTTACCGGAAATTCCGGAGGATCGCTGCAGGGCGTGGTGGATATCTGTTTTCAGGCTCAAGCGAAAAAAACCCCGCATATTCAAGAAGTTCATATTACGGCGCTTCATGCCATCTCAGAAGTTGTTGAAGACGTCCTCTTCGGCTCTTAACCTCAAACGGAAAATCATTTCCCGTTCCCAGGCTCGGTCGCTGGGAACTCGTCTTCGGGCGGCGGGAAAGCGAATTATTTTTACCAATGGGACCTTCGACTTCATTCATGTGGGCCATGTCCGCTATTTGACCAAGGCCAAAAGTTTTGGGGACGTTTTGATTGTGGGGGTGAATACGGACGCCTCGGTGAGAAGTTATAAAGGACCGCATCGTCCCATCAATCCTCAAAATGACCGTATTGAAGTCTTAACGGCCCTGGAATGTGTTGATTATGCGGTACTATTTTATGAGCCGACGCCTATTGAATTGATTTGTGAAATTAAACCTCATATTCTCGTCAAAGGTTCGGATTGGCAAAAAAGCCAAATCGCCGGAGCCTCCGAAGTAGAATCCTGGGGAGGGCAGGTCAAAAGAATAAAGCTCGTACCTGGCCGTTCGACGACCAAAATCATCGAAGAAATTAAAAGAAAGCCTAAAATCAGTAAAATCCCAAATAAGTGATGCCTCCCGTATGAATCTTATCAAGCAGGAAGTTTTTAATCATTTTTGTCTTTATGCGGTAACCGATATCAAAACCCCGGATGAATCCTGGATTGAAAAAATCCGTGCAGCCTACGAAGGGGGAGCCGATATGGTTCAGCTAAGATCCAAGGGGTTAATGGATCGTGAGCTTTATGCGCTGGGATTAAAAATCAGAAAAATCGCCGACCACTACCGGCGATTATTTTTTGTCAATGACCGTCCGGATTTGGCGATTGCTGTTTCAGCGGACGGAGTTCATTTGGGGCAGAACGATCTGCCGGTCAGAACGGTGAGAGAATTATGCCGCAAGGCAGGCATTTCCATGTGGGTGGGAAAATCCACGCATAGCCTTGATCAAGCGATGGCGGCCGAGGCTGAAGGAGCTGATTATATCGGTGTCGGGCCTGTTTTTTCGACACCGACCAAAAAAAACTATACGCCGGTAGGTTTATCGTTAGTTCGTGAAGTGCTACCGAATGTGCAGCTTCCTTTTGTTTGTATCGGCGGGATTGATTTAACCAATGTGGACTCGCTTCTCGAAACCGGGGCAAAACGAATTGCCGTCGTGCGAGCCATTTTTGACGCGGAGGATATTTATGACGCAACAAGAAAATTACGTGCAAGAATCGAAATCTTCGAAAAATCCCATGCCGGATCATAAGCCGCCGCTTGCGGTGGTTGGAACCGTCGCGATCGATGCGGTAAAAACTCCTTTTGGTTCCAAAGACCGCGTGTTTGGGGGCTCCGCCTCCTATTTTTCCTATGCCGCCAGTTTTTTTGTTCCGGTAAGTTTGATTGCCGTGGTGGGGCGGGATTTCCCGGATGAATATAGAAAAGTCCTGCAAGAACACCCGATTGATTTAAGCCATTTGGAAGTGCTCGAAGGCAAAACCTTTTCATGGAAGGGCGAGTATGGGACGGATTTAAACTCCGCCAAAACCTTGGAAACAAATTTGAACGTACTCCTCGAATTTAATCCTCAACTCAAATTTCAAAATTCTCCCGATTACATCTTCCTGGCCAATGTGGATCCGTCGCTTCAATTGAGCGTGCTGGACCAATTGGGCAAGGCAAAATCAAAATTTGTTGCTTGTGATACGATGAATTTTTGGATTGCGAACAAACGCAAAGAAGTGCTGGAAGTGCTCGCGCGTGTCGATTGTGTTGTCTTGAACGATGGCGAGGCGCGTCAGTTGACGGGGGAAGCAAATCTCCTTCGTGCTGGCCAGAAAATCAAAGAATTCGGTCCCGATCATGTCATCATTAAAAAAGGGGAACATGGGGTTTTGCTTTTTTACGAAAAGCATTTTTGCGTCCTTCCAGCTTATCCGCTCGAAGAAGTGTACGACCCGACCGGGGCGGGTGATACTTTTGCCGGCGGCTTGATGGGATATTTGGCGGCCAGCGGTAATTTGAGTTTTGAAAATATGAAAAAGGCCGTCGCCACGGGCAGTATCGTGGCTTCGTTTACGGTGGAGGATTTCGGCCTTGAGGCTTTACGGCGTATTCAACGTTCGGATATTGATCAACGCCTTGCCTTATTTCAACAAATGAGCACCTTTTAATCGTTACCGGCGGGATTAGCATAGTGGTAATGCACGAGCTTCCCAAGCTTGTGAGACGGGTTCGATTCCCGTATCCCGCTCGTTCCAATACACGAGCCAAGCAGGCGAGTGATTGGAACGCACTTATCCCGACCGGATAAGTGCCAGTGAAATTTTTAGATCTATTTCTTTGGGAGGTAATATTAAGATGACGATGATGAATCATAAAATATTGTACGTGTTGATACTTTTTATTGCTGTTGCTATTCCTCCTGTGGTCAACGCTGAGCCGGCAAAACCCGGTTTCTGTCTGGTGATGCCGCATCGAACCGCAAAAGAGAACCGCTTTGTGGATTATCGAGGGAAGCGTTACTATTTTTGCTGCAAGTCCTGCGTTAAAAAATTCAAAAAAAATCCTGAAAAATACCTGCCGTGAATCACCCCATCGTTTTTTTGACGGATTTTGGCTTAAAAGATCATTATGTGGGAACTCTCAAAGGCGTTATTAGCACCATCCATCCTAATGTGAAGATCATCGATTTATGTCATGAAATCGGCCCGCAAAATATCGTTCACGCGGCGGTTCTTCTCAAAATGGCTTACTCGTTTTTTCCTTCAGGAACGATTTTTCTGTGTGTGGTTGATCCGGGAGTCGGGACATCCCGCGAGATTTTATGCGTCCGCAGCAAAAATTATTTCTTTCTTGCCCCGGATAATGGGTTGTTAGGGCTGGTTTTGGAAAACGAACGAGTTTTACAAATCCGGCGCGTCGAAAACAAAAAATACTTTTTAAAAAAAGTATCTTCAACCTTTCATGGACGGGATATTTTTTCTCCGGTCGCCGCTCATCTGTCGCTTAATCCCTCCGTGTTTTCGGATCTTGGTAAAACCAAAGAACGCATCCAGCCATTAGACGTTCCCCGGACCCAAAAATTGCCTGCTGTGATTACTGGAGAAATTATTTTTTTCGATCATTTCGGCAATGCGATTACGAATATTCAACGAAGCGGACGGGATAAGGATTTCCGCCGTGCTAGGGTTTATGCCGGAAATAAAAACTTGGGGCCCCTTCAACAGAATTACGCAGCCTCACCTCAAAAACTTGTAGGATTATTTGGAGGTTCGGATTTCCTGGAAATTGCTTTTCCCAGCGGTTCCGCTCGCCAGAAAGGGAAATTGCAAATAGGAGATAAGATTGCTCTCCGCTGGAAAAAATAAGATGAAGCAAAAAAATAAAAATAAAAAAAAACGAAAAGCTAAATTTTTGGTCCAGAGCCGGCAAGTTGTTTTTTCGAAAGGGCTGGCCCATCTTGTCGATTGCCGGATTCTTATGCGCAATGGTATGGTTTTGTCACGCCAGATTTTGGAACATCCCGGTTCGGTCGTGATTATTCCTCGTGTGGCCAAAGACCGTTATCTTCTGGTTCGCCAATTCCGGTTTGCGTCGCGCGATTGGCTATGGGAATTTCCAGCAGGCGGCCTTGACCGGCGCCGGGAATCGTTGCGCGAGGCAGCCGTGCGGGAATTGATGGAGGAGACCGGCTTTCGTCCGCGCCGTTTGACGAAATTATTCAAATTTTATCCGACGCCGGGAATTTCCGGAGAACAAATGCATCTTTTTTTGGCGGAAAAATTAATTCCCGGTCATGCCGAATGTGATGAGGATGAAGAGATTGAAGTGCGTGAATTTTCCAGCCGTCAAATCGAAACCATGATCCGTCGGGGAAAGATCGTGGACGCTAAAACAATTGCCGGTTTTTTGTATTTGGAGCGATTTTTGGTATAATTTTGTCCCTTCAGGCTGGTGTAGCTCAGCTGGTAGAGCAACGGTTTCGTAAACCGTAGGTCGTCAGTTCGATCCTGACCACCAGCTCCATTTATCTTTTTCGCCGCAGATGAGAAGGAAGGATTTTAAGGAGATTCCGGTATTTGGCCACGGTTCGCCGCGCAATCACAAGTCCTTCGCTCCTTAGGATCTCCACAATTTTTTCATCGCTGTAAGGATGCTCCGCAGATTCGCCGGTAATCAACGAGCGAATTTTTTCCATAATACTTTTCTGAGACTCCGACTCGCCCGATGTGGTTTCTAATTTTGTGGAAAAGAAACTTTTATAAGGAATTGTGCCTTGCGGGGTGGTGATGTATTTTCCATGAATGGCACGGCTGACCGTGGATTCATGAATACCGATGATTTCCGCGATATCCTTTAATCGTAAGGGCTTGAGGTAGGAGAAACCTTTTTCGAAAAAGTCCGGCTGGGCTTTGACAATAGCTTCCGTAATGGCCCGCAAAGTAGATTGGCGCTGTCCGATTGCTTTAATAAAGTTGACGGCATTTTGAAATTTTTCGCGAAGGAAATTGCGCGTTTTTTCATCCAATCCTTTCTGACGAAGCATTTTCCGGTAATAGGCATTAATGCGAAGTTCGGGAATCGATTCATCATGGATCTCAATCTTGTAACGCGGAGATTCTTCATCTTCATTAAAGGATATGGCGCCATCTGGGCGAACGGCGATCGGCTCTTCCAGGTAAAAAGTACGTCCCGGTTTTGGGTCCAAATGAGTAATTAATTGTGTGGCTTTTTTGACCGTTTCCTGGTCGACGGAAAGAATTTTAGCGAGCTCTTGCCAGTTTCTTTTTTCAAAAAGGGGCAGATGATTTGAAACAATGCGCATCGCAATTTCTGCTTCCGGCCCTTTGCGCTTTAATTGTAACAATAAAGCTTCTTGGAGATTTCGGGCGCCAATCCCCGGGGGATCCAATTCTTGGATTTGTTCGAGAACCTTTAAGACTTCCTCCGGGCTTGATGCCGTTGCTGCGGAAATTTCATCGAGGGTTGCGCGCAAATAACCTTCCTCATCGATATTTCCGGTGATTTCATCGGCAATTTTTTTTTGTTTTTCCGACAATTCCAAAAAGCCGATTTGCCATTCGAGAAAATCTCCCAATCCTTCGGGCTTCGTGATCAGGCTTTCTTGAAAATTCTTATGCTTTTTTAAATCCTCGACATTAGCGCCGGAGGCATCGGGATATTGATAACTTTCCTGAAAATCGTCACTCAAGAGTTCAATGTGATTGAAGGATTCATCGCATTTGACTTCTTCGGGATTTTTGCCGTCCGGAAGCGGCTGATTTTCCGTCGCCTCCAGATTTTCCTCAGCGGCAGTAGCGCTCGCGGTTTCTTCCAGCATGGGATTTTCGGCTAATTCTGCTTCAATGGCTTGGTGAAGTTCCAGCAGGGGAAGCTGCAGCAGCTTAAGGTACTGGCGGATTTGAGGGGAAAGCGCCAGTTTTTGGGTTTGTTCCTGACGAAGCCGCTGGTCCATGCAAAAACAATACCACGATGGCAATTTGTTGTAAAGTCAGGATAATCCTGAACTTATAAAGAGATTGACACAAAAAAATTAATTCCTATAATCAAACAAATTATGATCGAAAGGCGCTTTCCAACGACCCGTAGCTTTCTGTATCCCAAGTCCCGGCAAGGTGTTCGATGAATGCTCCGGCGGAACCGATTACGAGCGGATTAAAGAAAAAAAGTGTTCCCGCCGGCCTTTGGACCAAGTGCCCCAGCTGCCAGCATGTAATTTTTAATAAATCCTTACGCGAAAATTTTTCGGTATGTCAGAAATGCAGTTATCATTTTATCGTCGGAGCCCAAGAGCGCGTTCAGCAACTTCTTGATGATAAAAGCTTTAAAGAAATCAATGCGGATCTTTCGAGCCTGGATCCTCTTCGATTCGAAGGCGTAAAATCTTATCTCGAAAAATTAAAACAAGATCAAAAAAAAACAGGGCTTAAAGAAGCTTGTCTTACGGGAGAAGGAATACTCTCGGGACGGTCAATCGCATTTGGAGTTACCGATTCACGGTTCATTATGGGCTCCATGGGATCTGTGGTGGGTGAGAAGATCACCCGTCTCGTCGAATACGCTCTGGAAAAACGCTTACCGCTTGTGATTGTTTCCGGCTCCGGTGGCGGGGCACGAATGTACGAAGGGGCACTTAGTTTGATGCAAATGGCAAAAACCTCGGCAGCGCTCATGCGTTATCAAAAAAGTAAATATCCCTTTATTTCCATTCTCACCAATCCGACCATGGGAGGCGTGATGGCAAGCTTTTCCTCACTCGGGGATGTTATTATTGCCGAACCAAGGGCTCTCATCGGTTTTGCCGGGCCTCGCGTGATTGAACAAACTATACGCCAAAAATTGCCCCCCAATTTTCAAACCTCCGAGTTTCTTCTTGAGCACGGAATGATTGATAAGGTCATCGATCGCCGTGAATTAAAAAAAACAATCAGCCTTCTTCTTGATTATTTTGATTAAAAAGGAATGTGAAATGTTATGGCAACAGTAACTTTAAAAGGTGTTTCCAAAGTTTATCAGGGCGGAATCGAAGCGGTTAAAAGTGTCAGTCTGGAAGTCCAGGACAAAGAATTTGTGGTGCTGGTAGGCCCCTCCGGCTGCGGAAAATCAACGACGCTTCGTATGGTGGCGGGTTTGGAAGAAGCCAGCAACGGCGAAATCATGATTGATAATCAAATCGTCAATGATATGCCGGCCAAGAACCGCGATATCGCTATGGTATTTCAAAATTACGCGCTTTATCCCCACATGACGGTTTATGAAAACCTTGCTTTTGGGCTTAAATTACGCCGTTATCCTACGAAAGAAATCGAGCGCCGCGTGCAAGAGGCCGCGGAAATTCTGGGACTCGGCGAAATGCTTAAACGTAAGCCCAAGGAATTATCGGGAGGAGAAAGACAGCGCGTGGCTGTCGGGCGCGCGATCGTCCGTAAACCCAAGGTGTTTCTCTTTGACGAGCCTTTGAGTAATCTTGATGCCAAGCTGCGTGTCCAAATGCGCATGGAGCTTCAGAAACTTCACAATCGCTTACAGTGCACGATGATGTATGTGACCCACGATCAAGTGGAGGCATTAACGCTCGGAGATCGCATCGTGGTGATGAAGGATGGAAGAATTCAACAGGTCGCGGATCCGGTTTCGCTTTATGAAAATCCCACCAATCAATTTGTGGCGGGATTCATCGGATCGCCTCCCATGAATTTTCTTAAGGGGAAAATTATCGCCCAGAATGGGGACTATTTGTTTCATGACCGCGGCATTAAACTGCGTATCCTTCCTCAAAATTACGCCAAAATCTCTCCTTACCGCGATAAGGACGTTGTTTTTGGGATTCGTCCCGAGGACGTTTACGACAAAATTTTTGCCCAGGATGCCCGGCCGGAATTTACCGTTACCGCCACGGTGGAAGTGGTGGAGCCGATGGGGTCCGAAATCTACCTTTATTTGAATGCGGGAAATAACAGTTTTGTGTCCCGTGTTTCCAATCAGGATACCGCTACCGTGAATCAGGACCTGCAGGTGGTTTTTGATATGAGCAAAGCCCACTTCTTTGATTCCCAGACTCAGCTCGCTATTTTTTAAATCCTTATGGGTTCGATAACCCAGAAGCAAATTAGCGTTGTTGCGGTCGCGATCATCACTTTTGTCTTAACCTATCAAATTATCTACGCCTTATCTCTCCTGAGAAATACCGTATGGCCCGAAGTTTATTTGAGCCGCATTGCGATTTGTCTAGCCGGTTATTTTTTTTCGATCATCGGTGCCTGGATGGCTTTCCGGCTTCCTGGAGGTATCACCTTATCGATTTTTTCTGCCCTGATGGTGTTTTTCGTCGGTTGGATCGCACGTTCTTCCGTATTTATTTGGTATTTGGCGGAATACGCCGCCCTTTGTTTTTTGCTTTTCCGTACGGATCAATTTTTCCAAAATCAATTGGCCGTCACGGAGGTCGACCGGGAAAAAGATCAAAACGAAAAAAACGATCTCGACGTTTCCTATAAAATCAAGGGCGAAGGCATCAGTATTTTTTTTGAAAAATATTCGACCTATTACAATCTCCGGAAACTTGCCGAAGATCTCTCCACCACGCTTTCGGTCAGTCAGCTGGCTCAAATCGTGGTGAGCCGCACCACCGATTTTATCCATAAGGGAGATCTTGCGGCGCTTGCCTTAGCAGGGCCTGATGTAAAAAGTTTATCGATCATTTCAACCAAGCAAATCCGGAAAAGCAAGCATGCCTACGGCCCCGAAGGTGATTTTTTTGATTTTTGGGCTATCAAAAATCGAAAGCGCCTTATCGTTCTCGATGCGCATGAAGATTTTCGTTTCGATGTCAGTCAGGCGGTGCGCCGGCAAGATTTGCGCAGTTTGATTATCGCTCCTCTCCTTTATGAAGGCCATGTGATCGGAACTCTCAGGGTTCATTCGGCTCAAAGCCATGCTTTTACCAATGATGATTTGCGCGTCCTCGATACCATTGCGGTGCTTGCTTCGTCTGCTATATCGAATGCGCTGCTCTATGAGCAAACAAAGGAACTTTCAATTCGTGATTCGCTGACAGGGCTTTATGTGCGCCGCTATTTTTACGAGCGTTTGAAAGAAGAACATCGCCGGTATCTTTTAAATCACCGTCCGATTTCTCTCCTGATGTGTGATTTGGATCATTTTAAAGACTGCAATGATAAGTACGGGCACGGGGTCGGGGATTTGCTGCTGGTTCATTTTGTCGAAGCTATCAAAAAGATCGCAGACCCAGCGATGGTCGCCGCGCGGTATGGAGGAGAAGAGTTTGCCATTCTCCTGCCGGAAACCAATATGGCAGAGGCCATTCATATTGCGGAAGAGTTGCGAAAAAATCTTCAAGAATCTCCCATTTATGTTCGCCGTGAAAAAATAGTTGTGACCGTTTCGATCGGGGTTGCGAATATTCCCAAAGACACATTGGATTATGAAGACCTGGTTCAAAAAGCCGATCAGGCCCTTTATGAAGCAAAACGCCAAGGAAGAAACCGCGTATGCTCAAATTAATTCTCGCTTTTATCGGCTTTTTATTGCTTGCCGTGGTCATCGCCATGGAAGGAAGAGAGCTTTTTGTTTCCTTTTATGTGCTTTTCCCGTTTCTGCTTTTCCCGTTTTTTTATTTTGTCCAATGCGAAACACGGTTTTTTAGCGGATTGGCCGCAGTCATCCTGGCGATTCTTTTTGGGGCTTATTTGATTTCTCATCCTACGAATGAAATTTTAATTTTTGGTGCGCTTTGCTTTGGAATCGCAGCTGTTCTTTTCTTTTATCGCCGTCAATGGCAAAGAGCCTTCCGTGCGCAAAAAATCCAGGCGCAAACCATTCATGACGAGCTGGAGGCATTGAAAAACAAACATATTCTTCGTCTTGACAGCTTGCATCATTTGGAAAAACAAGTTTCCAGCCTGATGGATTTATTCGAAATTGCCCGGGATTTCAGCGATTGCTTAAGTTTTGGAAGTATGGCGGATTTACTTTACAAAAAAGTCATGCCGGAACTTCCTTTTCGCAAAATGCGTTTGAGTCTTTTAAAAAAGGATGAAATCGGAATGTTAGTGCCGGAAAGAATTTTTACAATTTCGCCGGAAGGGGTTTCCAGCGAAGAGGGGGATTTGACGGCGGAAGAAAGCGAAACGCTTAGCCGGCGGGGGAGCCGCTATGAGATGGTGAAGAAAAATGATGCCTGGATTTTTCCGCTTCCGGTGGAAGAAGAAGTCTCTGCGATTTGTCAGGTCGCGGGCGCGGATTCTTCCGATTTGGCTAAATTTGAAGTTTTAGTGGCCCATTTGATTTTGCAGGTGAAAAAAATCCGCTTATACGAAACGGTCAAAGAACTTTCCATCCGTGATGGACTGACCGGGGTTTTTGTCCGTCGTCATTTTTTGGAGCGGCTTGAAGATGAAATCCGGCGCTCAAGCCGTCACGGGCTTTCCCTGGCGCTCTTAATGTTAGACATTGATCATTTCAAAAGATATAATGACGACTTTGGACACCTGGTCGGCGACGCTACGTTGAAAGAAGTGGCCTCGCTCTTGCGGACAAGCTTGAGAAATGTGGACGTTGTGGCGCGTTACGGCGGTGAAGAATTTGTCGTGATTATTCCGGAAACAAAGCGGGAAGCTGCCTTAGAAGTGGCCGAGCGCATACGGTCCAATGTGGCGCGCAACCGTTTTAAATTATTCGATGCCCAAAGTCAGGTTACGGTAAGCTTGGGCGTGGTGCTTTTCCCGGAGGATGTCCGGGATATTTTAGAAACGAAATCGGTATCCGAGATTGCTTTTGAATTAATCAATCATGCCGATAAAGCCTTATATCGGGCCAAAGAAGAAGGACGCAACCGCGTTGTTTTATTTCAGAACTTGTAATGCGAAATCGTCGATGCATCCGCTAAAAAAAGTTGTTTCGTTTTTATTCTTATCGATCTTTATTGCCGGATTACCCTCCTTTGCGGAAGAGAAAAAGACAGAACCTGCTCCGCGCGATTTTCCTTTAAAAAAACTTTTTGAATCCAAAACCTATGAAGTCGAAGCCGTCGCCGATTCCATCGAATACAGCCGGGATTCGAAAAAGGTCGTTGCGAAAGGGAACGTCGTCTTGACTTATCGGGATACCAAATTGACGGCCGACTATGCGGAAGTTGAAACCGAGACCAAGCAGGCTTATGCGCGCGGCCATGTGATCGTCTTCCGAGGAGACGAACCGACGGCCCATGGGAATGAAATTGAGTATGATTTTGAACATGAAAGCGGAAAATTCCCCGACGGCCGTCTTTTGGCAGCCCCTTGGTATGCCAAGGGAGAAGACATTCAGCAAATACGGAAAGGACTTTCCGTGGTTAATCAGGGTTCGATTACAACCTGTGACCGTGAACGCCCTCATTATGATATACGCGCCAAAAAGGTAACCATCCGTACCGGCGATAAAATGATCGCGCGCAATGTAACGATTTATGCCTTAGACAAACCTATTTTTTGGTTGCCTTACGTGATTATTCCCCTTAATCAACGTCATTATCCCTTTAGTGTGAATGCCGGCTATAACTCGCGCTTCGGGGCGTTTGCCGAAATCAGCAAGGGGATTGCGGTTAACAAAAACATTTCGGGCGAAGTTCAAGTGGATGTGCGGGGCCGGCGCGGTGTGGGCGGCGGAGCCGAACTTGATTATGATTATCTAAGCCGGGCCCGGGGAAATATCAAAGGATACATCACACAGGACAAGCGAGCTCCAAAGCCCGGGGCTGAAAACCCATTCGACGAGCTCGAAGATCGCGAACGGGGTTGGATCAGCTGGCGGCACCGTACCGATTTTGATCCCCATTCCCACGTTCAGCTTCGATATAACCGCTTGGCCGATGAATATTTCCTCCAGGAATTTTTTCAGAGGGAGCACCGCGCGGAAGTAGAACCTCAATCTTTTGTGACGCTTACAAAAAATTCCGAACGGCACGGATTTTTGGTTCATCTTGAAAAGAAAATGAATAAATTTGAAGGGCTTGTCGAACGTTTGCCGGAAGTCCGGTTTGATTGGAAAAATCAGCCGTTTTTCATCCCCGAGCTTTTTTATGCCAGCCAAACCAGTTTTTCCAACATGAACAAACGGTTCAGCCGTTCCGATTATAATGAAGACGTTGTGCGCGCTGACAGTTTTCACGAATGGTCGCTTCCCCTCAATTGGCAGCAAATCAAATTCACTCCGTTCATTAACGGCAGAGGGACCTTTTACAGCCGTGAAAAGGATTCGGATGATGCGAAGTTCCGGGCCATGTTCGGCAGTGGGGTTGATTTGCGGACACAGTTTTATAAAACCTCGCCGGTGACCTGGAATCATGCCGGCATTGAAATTAATCATTTGCGGCATGTTGTTGAGCCCATCTTTCAATTTCAAGCCATGACTTCCAACGTAAGTGATGAGACGCTCAACCGTTTTGACTCTATCGACCGTCTCGATGACGCCGGTATTATGACCTTTGGTATTGAGAATCGCCTGCAAACCAAAAGGGTTGTGGGCGGTAAAATGCAGCGGGTCGATTTTGTGAGCCTCAACACCTATTTGAATTACGAAATGTATCCGGACGGACGTACGCGCGTCGGGCTTTTTGAACAATTCGACGAACCCGGGCGCACGGAAAGCAATTTTACGATTCTCAGCCAGGAAGTTGTTCTTCGCCCCTATGAGTGGCTTCAATATGAACTGCGAGGGGATTATGACACCGAGCGCGGTTCCACGCGGATTTTAAACCAAGACTTGCTGATGAAGATCCGGCGTTTTAAAATTATTTTTGGGCATCGTTATACTAATGATATCGGCGATCTCCGCGGCAGCAATCAATTTGTGTTTGACGGCAAATGGGTGATTAATCCTCTTTGGACGGTTGGAGGCTATATTCGATGGGATAGCGAAACACAAGATCTTCAGGAATGGCAATTATCCGCGACCCGCGATTTGCATGATTTTCTATTCGATTTCGGTTATAACGTACGCAATTCCGATATCGATAGTTCGAACAAAACGCTATTTTTCAATTTCCGCATGAAAGCATTCCCCTTCATTCACCTCCGTGGCGGCGGCAATTATGCTTCTTTTGGAGAACCGCGCATTGGTGACACCGTAGCAGGGGCCAATCAATCGCCGCTGTCCGCCCAGCGGGAATACCATGAATTCGGTCCGGCATAACTAAAGCAATGAAAGGCCAATTATGAAAATTGCCATTATTGGTTCGGGATATGTCGGGCTCGTGACGGGTGCGTGCTTTGCCCACTTAGGGCATCGCGTCATTTGTGTGGATAATGATTTGAAGAAAGTCGCCATGCTCAAAAAGGGCCAGGTCCCGATTTATGAGCCCGGACTCGAAGAAATGATTCAGGAAAACGTGGCGGCAAAACGATTGGTTTTTGGATCCAGTATTCCCCAAGCGGTACGCCAATCGGAAATTCTATTTATTTGTGTCAACACTCCGCCGAAAGAAAATGGCGAAGCCGATCTGTCTTTTGTGGAAACGGTGTCCAAAGAGATTGCCCAGCATCTCAAGGAATACCGCCTGATTGTGGAAAAAAGCACGGTTCCCGTGCAAACGGGCGAATGGATTGAAAAAACAATCCGGAGTCATCAATCTCGAAGATCGCTTTTTGACGTTGCCTCTAATCCGGAATTTTTGCGCGAAGGTTCCGCCATACGCGATTTTCTCAAGCCGGATCGTGTTGTGATCGGTGTTTCAAGCGCGAAAGCCGAAAAAATGCTTCGCAAACTTTACGAACCGCTCAAAGCCCCGATACTTGTCACCGACATTAAAAGCGCGGAAATTATCAAACATGCGGCTAATTCTTTTTTAGCGACTAAAATTTCTTTTATCAATGTGGTGGCGCGAATCTGTGATGTGGTGGGGGCCGATGTCGAAAAAGTCGCGCAAGGCATGGGGCTTGATCCTCGTATCGGGCACAGTTTTCTCAAAGCGGGCATCGGATTCGGGGGATTTTGTTTCCCCAAGGACCTCTCGGCATTTTTGCACCGTGCTGAAAAGCTGGGTATCGGATTTGATATTTTGAAAGATGTCCTTGCGGTGAATGACACCCAAAAACAATATTTTGTCCAAAAAATCGAGAATAATTTATGGAATTTAAATCACAAAACCATTGCCGTTTTGGGCCTTTCGTTTAAACCGGATACCGATGATATGCGTTTTGCGCCTTCGATTGATATCATTCAGGCCCTTCAAGCGGAAGGGGCTGCGATTCAGGCTTATGATCCTCAAGCGATGGAAAAGGCCAAAGGTATTTTCGAAAAAGTGAAATTTGCTTCAAATCCTTATGACGCGATTAAAAACGCTGATGCCCTTGTCATTCTGACCGAATGGCCGGAATTTGCCAATTTGGATTGGAAAAAAGTAAAGAAGCTTTTACATCATCCGATTATTTTTGACGGCAGGAATCAGTTAAATCCCAGGGAAATCAAAAAGCTGGGATTTCAATATCATGGGATGGGACGGCCGCAGTGAAAGGGATTATCCTTGCCGGGGGGCTGGGAAGCCGCCTCAATCCGCTCACCAAAGTCACCAACAAGCATCTTCTTCCTGTCTATGACAAACCCATGATTTATTATCCGATTCAGACTTTGGTGGAAGCCGGAATCCGGGATATTTTGCTTGTGACCGGCGGGAATTCAGCCGGAGATTTTCTGCGTCTCTTGGGCAATGGAAAAGAATTTGGTTTAAAGCATATCAATTATACCTATCAGGAAGGTGAGGGAGGAATTGCCGCCGCACTTTCCTTGGCGGAACATTTTGCGGATGGCGAACCTATTGTTGTCATCTTAGGCGACAATATCTTGGAAGATAATATCAAACCGTATGTCGAGAGATTCAAAAAGCAAAAGACGGGAGCACGGCTTCTTTTGAAGGCGGTGGAAGATCCCGAACGCTTTGGGGTTGCTGAATTTAATGGGAAAAAAATCGTGCGCATTGTCGAAAAACCCAAAAAGCCCAAGAGTTCGTATGCCGTAGTCGGTGTCTATATGTATGATGCAAACGTCTTTAATATCGTTCATACCTTAAAACCCTCGGCTCGCGGAGAGCTGGAAATCACGGACGTCAATAATCATTATTTGAAAAAGGGACAATTGGAATATGACACGCTTGAGGGGTATTGGACGGATGCGGGGACTTTCGAGTCTTTGTACCGTGCAAACCGTCTTCTTTGGGAGAAGTTGTCGTCATGAAAACCATGGTGGTGACGGGCGGCTGCGGCTTTATCGGCTCGACGTTCATCAAGCAATTTTGGAAAACTCATCCGGACTGGCGAATCGTTAATTTTGATAAGCTGACTTATGCGGGCAATCGCAAAAATGTTCAGGCGTTTGAAGGTGATGAGCGATTTGAGTTTGTTGAAGGTGATGTTTGCGATTTTGGAGCCGTGAATGCGGTGATCAATGGTACTGACGCGGTTGTCCATTTTGCGGCAGAGACTCATGTGGATCGCTCCATTGATAATCCCAATGATTTTTTAACCACCAACGTTTTGGGAACTCGCAATATGATCGAAGCCGCCCGCCGCCATGAAGTCAGGCGTTTTGTCCACATATCCAGCGATGAAGTCTATGGATCGATTCCCCAGGGTGCGGTTGATGAAAATGCTCCGCTGGAGCCCAACAGCCCTTACTCGGCTTCTAAGGCCGCGGGCGATCTTCTCATACGATCTTATTGGAAAACTTATCAGTATCCGGCAATTATCGTGCGATGCTGTAATAATTTTGGCCCGGTTCAGTTTCCGGAGAAGGTGATCCCGCTTTTTATCACCAATCTTTTGGATGGCAAAAAAGTTCCTCTCTATGGAAATGGTCAAAACCGGAGGGATTGGATTTATGTCGAGGATGCCTGCCGCGCGATTGAATTGGTTTTTGAACACGGCGCCGAAGGACAAATTTACAATATTGGCGCAGACAATGAAATGACTAATTTGGAATTGACAGCGGCAATTTTAAAGCAAATGAAACTCTCGACGGACAGGATTCAGCAGGTCGCGGACCGGCCGGGGCATGACTTTCGTTATTGCGTCAACAGTGACAAAATAAAAAAGTTAGGTTTTAAGCCGGCTTTTAGCTTTGCGGACGGATTGCAGCGTACCATCGAATGGTACCGTGAAAACGATTCCTGGTGGCGACCGTTAAAGAAGGATAAATTTACCGTCAAATAAAGCCAGGCGGTGGGATCGTCATGAAGATTCTTATTACCGGTGCGGGCGGAATGCTGGGTTCTGATCTGGCCGATGCGTTACACGACCGGTTTGTTACGGTGGGGATTACACGAAAGCCGGTCGATTATTTGCCGATTCCGTTTTGTGTGCGCGACTTGGTCCACCGGCAAGAAACGCTGGAAATCATTAAGCGTGAATCACCGAACCTGATTTTTCATGCCGCGGCAATGACCGATGTGGATGGTTGTGAAAAGCGCCGCCATGAAGCCCTTCAAAATAATTTGGAGGCGACCAAAAATGTTGCGGAAGCCAGTAATCAATCAGGGGCATTCTTGATTTTTTTTAGCACGGATTATGTTTTTGACGGCCAAAAAACCGGGGAGTACCTGGAAAACGATACGACGCATCCGCTTAATGTTTATGGAGAAACGAAACTTTTAGCGGAGAATTATATCCGGCAGAAATGTGAACGCTATGCCATTTTCAGGACCTCATGGCTTTACGGGTTTCGAGGCCGCTCGTTTCCCAGAACCATGCTGGAATTGTCGGCGACGGAAAAAACGATCCCGGTAGTTTCCGATCAAAGAGGACGGCCGACTTATACGCGCGACATCGCTGCCGGTTTTGAGAAGATCTTGCGGCAGGATACTCTCGTGATGGAGAAAGTCAAAAATGAAGTTTTTCATTTAGCGGGAAAGTCGGCGGTGACTTGGGCGGATTTCGCCCGCGGCATTTTTCGAGCTGCAAAGTGCGAAGGTATGACGGTCGAAAATATCAGTACGGAGGCGTTGAATCGTCCCGCGCCGCGCCCAAAAAATTCCGTGCTTGCGTTAAGTAAAGCGAATCAAAAGCTGAATCTAGAACTTCGGGGCTGGGAAGAAGCAATCCCTGATTTTATTGAAGAACTCAAAGTGAAAGGCAATTATGTTAAATAAAAAGATAAAAAGTGGCACATCCGCCAAATCCCTGGCGCAAAAAATCCGCAGTCAGAGAGCCCAAATTGGCGTGATCGGTTTAGGGTATGTCGGATTGCCGCTTGCGCAGGCCTTCGCGGAAAAAGGTTTTAGGGTTACGGGCGTGGATTTGGATCAAAAACGCGTTGGCGCGATTAATGACGGAGTATCTTATATTTCCGATCTGCCTTCCGGACGTCTAAAAAAAATGGTTCGCAGCGGACGATTACGCGCCGTCACGGATTCCTCTCATCTTAGCGGTATGGATGTCGTCATTGTTTGTGTCCCAACCCCTCTCAATCGCGTTAAAGATCCGGACATTTCCTTTATCGTTGAAGCGACGTCCGGCATTGAAAGGCACTTGTCCCGCGGAGAGCTCGTTATTCTCGAAAGCACAACTTATCCGGGAACGACCGAAGAAGTTATTCTTCCCGCATTAGAAAAATCAGGATTAAAAGTAGGTAAGGATTTTTTTCTCTGCTTTTCTCCCGAGCGAATTGATCCGGGCAATGAAAAATTCAAGACCCAAAATATTCCCAAGGTTGTGGGGGGGGTTACGGCTGCGTGTACCGAGCTTGGCGCTTTGCTTTATTCTCAAATTACTCCGCAGGTAGTTCCTGTCAGTTCTCCAAGGACTGCCGAAATGACCAAACTCTTGGAAAACACTTTTCGTATCGTGAATATTGGCTTGATTAATGAGCTTGCCAGAGCTGCGGACAATTTAAAGGTGGATATTTGGGAAGCCATTGATGCGGCAAAAACAAAACCGTTTGGTTTTATGCCTTTTTATCCGGGGCCCGGAATTGGGGGGCATTGCATCGGTGTGGATCCCATTTACCTGTCCTGGAAAGCCCGTCTTCATGGCAATGACCTTCATTTTATCGACCTCGCACGGCGGATTAATGCGCAAATGCCTGAATATGTTGTGGAGCAGGCGACTTATGTTTTAAATCGTCACCGCGGGAAAGCGGTCAGCCGCTCTCATATCATGCTTTTGGGGGTTAGCTACAAAAAGGATGTGACGGATACCCGGGAATCACCGGCCCTTGAGATTTTGGCGGAACTTAAAGAATTGGGGGCTAAAATCACTTATCACGATCCGTTGATTCCCTCGATTGATTATGAAGGGATCCGGTTGAAGAGCACACCGCTGACACCGGCCAATTTAAAAAAGCAAGATTTGATCATTTTGTGCACCGATCACAGCAATCTTCCTTATAAGCGGATCGTCGCAGGGAGTCATTTGATTTTTGACACCCGTAATGCGCTGAGAAAATTCAAAGCAAAAAACGTTGTGAGACTTTAATGGCATCAAAAATTCGCTGTTTGGTCACAGGGGGAGCGGGTTTTATCGGTTCCCATGTGGTCGAAGGACTGCTTAAAAAACGTTACGCGGTCCATGTTTTTGATAATTTATCGACCGGAAAAGCTTCCAACCTGGACTCGTTTCGCGGTGATTTAAATTTAATCAAAGGCGATTTGCGGCGGGATTCGGATTTGCGTAAAGCGGTAAAGGGGATTGATTATATTTTTCATCTTGCAGCCAATCGCGCGGTACTCCGGTCCGTGGATAACCCCCTGGAAACCAATGAAGTCAATGTCACGGGAACCTTGCGATTGCTGGTAGCGGCACGGGATGCCAAGATCAAACGTTTGATTTTTACCTCCTCCTCATCGATTTACGGAAACACCCACAAATTTCCATCTTTGGAAGGGGATACCCCCGACCCGCAATCTCCTTATGCGGCCTCCAAAATCATGGGAGAATATTATTGCAAACAGTTCACCTCCCTTTATGGATTAAGCACGGTCAGCCTCCGCTATTTTAATGTCTTCGGTCCGCGCCAAAACCCGGAATCCCGCTATTCGGCCGTGATCCCGCTTTTTATCGACTGCTTATTAAAACGCAAATCGCCTGAAGTTCATTGGGATGGAAAACAATCGCGCGATTTTTCCTATGTGGATAATGTGGTTCATGGCAATCTTCTGGCGATGGCAAAGCCCGGAATTTCTGGGCATGTTTTTAACGTCGCCTGTCATGAAGAATATTCTGTTTTAGATATTTTAAATGCCTTAAAAAAAATCTTAAATATTCATGAAGTCAAACCGGTTTTCTTGCCCAAACGTGCGGGGGATGTCCGCCGGACCTACGCCGATATCCATAAAGCCAAGAAATTACTCGGGTTTAAAGTCCAGACCCGGTTTTTCGAAGGTTTAGAAAAAACGGTGGCATGGTTTTTAAGCCAAAGGCGAGGCGCGCGTGACTAAAGAAGTGGTAATTACCGGAGGAACCGGTTTTATCGGCTCTCATTTATGTGAACGTTTTCTCGCCAAGGGATTTAATGTTACGGTCATTGATAATTTAATCACCGGGAATTTAAAAAACCTTGAGCATTTAAAAAATAATTCCGCGCTGAAATACCTTCAGCATGATGTCAGCAAACCGATTGAAATTAAAGGCCCTGTCGATTACATTCTGCATTTCGCATCACCCGCAAGTCCGATTGATTACCTGAATTTTCCTATTCAGACATTGAAAGTGGGTTCTTTAGGAACCCATAATGCGCTGGGGCTTGCCAAAGCCAAGAAAGCCGTGTTTTTGCTGGCCTCGACTTCCGAGGTCTATGGAGATCCGTTAGTGCATCCTCAAAAAGAAACCTATTGGGGGAATGTGAATCCCGTGGGACCTCGGGGAGTTTATGACGAGGCAAAACGCTTCGCGGAAGCGATGTCCATGGCCTATTTTAATGTTCATAACGTGAACGTTAAGATTGTGCGTATTTTTAATACCTATGGTCCCCGGATGCGTCTCAACGACGGGCGGGCCATTCCGGCATTTGTTTCACAAGTCTTGCGGGGCGAACCCTTAACGGTTTTTGGGGATGGTTCACAGACCCGGAGTTTTTGTTATGTGGAAGATTTGGTGAACGGAATTGAAAAATTGTTATTTTCTGATTTAAATGAGCCGGTCAACATTGGTAATCCAAACGAAATGACCATACTCGAAATGGCGAAAACAATATTGAAAATGACGGGAAGTAAGAGCCAAATTATTTTCCGGCCCCTTCCGCAAGACGATCCGAAGGTGCGCCAGCCGGATATTACAAAAGCCAAAACCAAATTGGGATGGGAACCGAAAGTTTCTTTAGAAGACGGATTAAAAACAACCATCAAATATTTTACAGAGAATTTTTAGTTTAAGCGGGATGGGGCATCTTGAAACGGGTTTTAGTTACAGGCGCTACTGGATTTTGCGGTCAACATCTTTGCCGGTTCCTCCTTTCCCGCGGTTATGAAGTCATCGGGACTTATCACCATACCGCTCCTCCCAGGAAGAAAAAACATCCTTTTGTATTTTTAGATATTTGCGATCCCGCCTTGGCGGATGCGGTGATGGAAAAATACAAACCGGATTATATTTGCCATTTAGCGGCTCAAAGTGTCCTGAGGTTTTCATGGGTCATGCCGGATAAAACTTTGGAAGCGAATGCGGGAGGCACTATCTTTTTGCTCGATGCTATGCGAAAGCACGTTCCTTACGCCAGATTTCTTCACGCTTCTTCCATTCAGGTTTACGGAAGAACTTTTTTGTCAGAGAGGCCCGTCAAGGAGACGGACTTACTCTGGCCTGCCGATCCGTACGGCGCCAGCAAAATGGTTTCGGAATTTGCCTGCCTTGAATTCGCCAGCCGTTTTGGCCTTGACGTTGTGATCGCGCGTGCTTTTAATCATGTGGGGGTAGGGCAGCCGACTCACTTTGTTTTTCCTGATTGGTGCCGCCAAATCGCCATGATTGAAGCCCGAAGAAAAAAACCGGTGCTTGAAGTGGGGAATCTCAAGAATCGCCGGGATTTTCTGCATGTTCAGGACGTTGTAAGCGCTTATGAGATTCTGCTGCGCAAAGGCAAAAGCGGGACAGCTTATAATGTGGCCAGCGGCAAGCTTTACGCGATTGAGGACTGCCTTGAATTTTTGATCCAAAAGGCTTTTGCGCCGGTCCGAGTTAAAGTGATTGCTAAACGTTTGCGGCAAAATGTCTCTTCCGTTATGCTGGGAGATTCTTCCAGGCTCCGGGCGCTCGGATGGAGACCGGAAAAAAACGTCTATGATGCCTTGGGAGAATTGCTCAATTTTTGGCGCTTAAAAATACGCATGGGGCGTGGTTTGCACGAAGAAACCACCTATGCTTAACCGTAGGTACTTATGCCCGTAGTTTATCTTTCGGTCATCATTCCTGCTTATAACGAAGCTTCCCGGATCGCTCCGACCTTGGAAAGCGTGATGAGGTTTCTTAAAAGCCAAGCCTATTTATCCGAAATTATTGTGGTGGATGACGGAAGCCAAGATGAAACCGCGGCTGTGGCGACAAAAATATTATCAAATTTTCCACACCTCGTTTTAAAAAATAAAATTAATCATGGAAAAGGATTTGTGGTGCGTCAAGGAATGATGGAGGCCCATGGGGAATACCTCTTATTTTCAGATGCGGATTTATCCACACCCATTGAAGAAGTTTCCGGCTTTATCAAAGAGCTGATGCAAGGATATGACTTGGTCATCGGGTCGCGCGCGCTTCCAGATTCCAACATAGAAGTTCACCAACCCTTTTGGCGTGAAAACATGGGGCGTGTTTTTAACCTCCTGGCCCGTTGTCTTAGCTTTCGTCAAATTCATGACTCGCAATGCGGTTTTAAATGTTTTAAAGGGGAAGTTGCCAAAAGGCTATTTTCCCTGCAAAAATTAAATGGATTCAGTTTTGATGTCGAAATAATTTATCTCGCGCAGCGTCTTGGTTATCGGATTCTCGAAAAACCGGTGACCTGGAGAAATTCTCCGCAGAGCCGGGTCAATGCCTTGAAAGATTCATGGAGCATGTTGGTGGATTTGTTCCGCATTCGTTGGATGCATCGGGAGGTATCATGAGCAGTTCGGTTACTAATTCGCGAATCCTTTTGTTTTTGATCTTGGTGCTCGGCTTTGCGCTGCGTATTACAGGAATCCAATTTGGGTTGCCTCATCTTTATCATGCTGATGAACCCATTGTTATCAACCATGCGCTTGCGTACGGGATGGGGGATTTAAATCCTCATTTTTTTAAAATCCCTCCCGCCATCAGCTATTTGGTCTTTCTTGCCTTTGGTGTGTATTATCTTATAGGCGCTGCAGTTGGATTTTTTCATAGCCTTCAGGATTTTGAGCTGTTATTTTATCGTGATCCCTCTTCTTTCTATCTTATCGCACGTCTTGTGTTTGGGGTGCTCACGGGGACTTTTACGATTTATGCGCTCTATAAGCTTGTAAAAACCCATTTTGGCGAGTCTCACGGTCTGGTCGCCGCATTCTTACTCTCCGTTTGCTTTTTGCATGTTCGTGACTCACACTATGTTTATCCCGATATTCCCTTAATTTTAGTTCTTGTGGTCGCTTTTTTCCCCATTTGGCGGCTTATTGATAAAGGCAATCGCTTTTACGAGCATTTTTTATGCGGCATTATGATCGGACTTGCGACCGCCATTAAATATAACGGGATTGCGTTAGCTATTCCTTATGCGGTTGCGACTTTGCTGGCGGTGCATAAGCGAAGAATTTTTAGTGGGTTTGTCGCCGGAATGATAACTGCTTTCTTTACTTTTGTGGCGCTCAATCCCTATTCGATGTCGGATTTTCCAACATTTTGGAATGAAATTTCAACTCAAGCCCGTTCGCACGGTTTTGTTGGATGGTTCCATCATTTTCAATATTCCCTCCAAGGTGCTCTCGGATTATCCCTGTACCTTACCGCGATTGCCGGGCTTTTGCTTTTCCGCCGTTATGAGCGTAAGCGCTTAATTTTGTTGTCCTTTATCATTTTTTATTATTTTCTTATTACCTTCCAGGGACAACCGTATGACCGTTATGTTTTGCCGTTGCTTCCCTTTCTGATTTTTTTCGCCGCTGATTTTCTTTGGTTGACGGCGAACCGTCTAAAACAATATGGAAGGCCGGTGCTTTTGGGGATGACCTTGATCATTGCCGCCGAGCCGCTTTATGCCTCGATTCTCTTCGACCGGATTATGCTGGCCAAAGACACTAGAACCTTAGCGAAAGAATGGGTGGAAAGTCATATTCCCGATGGGGAAGCCATCGCCTTAGATTGGGAGTTTTATGCGCCGCGGCTTGGCTTTTCTGAAAAGCAATTAACGGAAAAGAAAAAAATCGCCGGACAAACCCCTCATTTTTCCGAAGCCCAGACGCGTCGTCTTGATTTTCTTTTGAATCATCCGGTGCATCCTGCCTACGATCTTTATTTTTTAAAGGAAAATCCTGAGGAACGCCGGCTGTTTCTTTTTGCTCAACCCACGATCGCTTATAACATTGAACGTTTGCGTGAGACTGGCATTCACTATGTGATTACCGTAACATCGGATTGGAAGGCCGATGCCGCGCGTCAAGCTTTCGATGAAAAACTTTCACAATCTGCCGTGCTTTTAGCCGAATTCAGCCCTTACCGCAATCGAAACTTCAATTATTCCTTCGATCCTCAGCCGTTAACCGGAGGTCCGTTTCTACTTTCCGAATTGATGGCGCGAGATCGCAACGGCCTTACCATCCGGGTTTATCAATTAGCGTAAGATTTTAGATTTGCTGGGCAACTTCCGACGGAGCGAGGGTTTTCGCGCAGAAATTTCGCATGGAGGGGTGATACTGTTTTGAATTCCGGTATCGCCAAAAAAGCAAAGCCTCGAGAAGGGCATATCCCATAATCCTTAAATTGACCGAGGATTTGCCGGCTTGGCGGCCGCGATGATTGGAAGGGACTTCCTTGATGCGGTATTTGAGATCATGGGCTTTCACAATGAGCTCTGGAAGGACAAAAAGTGATTTGGATCCCAGATCAACCCGGTCGAGAAATTTTTTGGACCAGGCCTGCGACCAGTTGTAGTCATTAATCCTTAGTTTGAAAAGGTAATTGAGCAAGAAAATGTAAATGACCGACAGAAAAAACCGGAACAATTTGTAAGCATTCCTTTGCCACCGGACCCCGAGAACAAGGTCGGCTTCACCCGCAAGAAGGGGTTCGATAAAAGCGGGAATCTCGACGCAATCAAATTCTTCATCGGCTCCGATATACATTAAAAATTTTCCTCGTGCCTTGGCAATGCCGTCTTTAAGCGACCTCGTATACCCTTGATTGCGATCGTGAAGAATTAAATGCGTGCGAGGATATTTTTTGATTTCTTCGATTAACACCCGGCGTGTGCCGTCTTTACTGCCGTCTTCAATAAGAATGACTTCCCAATCCCAGTGCGGGTATTTTTCCAAAACCTGATGAAGATTCCTGAGCATTCGCGCAATGTTCAACTCTTCGTTGTAAACCGGGGTAATGAAGCTGACTCGAGTATCTTGGCTCATGAGTTTGGCCGGGAACGGCGGATTTTTCGAATGCTTTTGATCCGGCCGTGCTTTTCGCTGTGGCGGGCAATGCCTTTCAGTGTTTTGCTGGCGAAATCATCATTAATGCCGAAAAAGCGTTTAAAGCGGTCATAAAACCGAAGTATCATTTTATCCAGATAGATGGTCACGGCTTTTAAGCCGTCTCCGGGACGGGCACGGTATTCCGTTGAGCGGATGCGGGGAGGCGTCGATTCTTCGGTGAAATAATAAAGGGCGATGGATTTGCGTGTGACTCCCGGCGGACACGCAAGGGGTTCTGGATGGCCGTGAAACGAATCCGCATCGGTGTTGAAAATGACCGAGCGATTGAAAAGGGGAGCAATGTGGTGAACACAATGCCTCATTTTCTTATCCCAAAGTTCCAAATGACCGCCGTAAGAATCCGGCCAATTCTGATTAAGATAAAGCAGTAAATTGACGCGGCGCCGCCAGGTTCGGTGATGCGGATGGACGGTAAAATCGGCATGAATATTCAGGAATCCTCCGCGCGGGGACTGATGAAGGCCGCCGCCTTCCAGCGAATCATCCGGAAATAAACCTTGAATTCCGGTCAAATCGGAAAGAAATTGGACGAAGCGCGGAGAATTTAATTCTTGGACGACGGCTTGAACGGCCGGCCCGAAGTTTGAAAGAGTGGTCATGCCCAGCTTTTTTTCATTGACGTGCATGTAATGAATCCATGTGCCGGATTTAGGGGCCGGGAATTCCGAAAGCACATTCGCCGCTATTTGAGGGTCGAGCAGGTTTTCGAGCATGATATGCGCAAAGGGCTCGGCTTTTTGATAGCGGGCCTTCAAGGTTTCAAGCTGGGGAAGCCAACGCTCATACGGAAAGATTTGTCCCATAATGTGCGTTTGGAGTTCAGTCATGAGTGATGAGGCGCCCCGTCGGTAAGTTTCATCGAGGCATTCCAATCCAGTTTCATGCCGCCCTCTTGAGGGACGGTGCGGAAATTTTTGAGGGCAGGATTTTTGAGGGTGAATCCTAGGGAACTATTGAAATAACTGCCGGAAAGAATTTTAAATCCGATGCCGGTGCCAGCTCCGACCAATCCCGGAGGAAAGGTCTTGAGATTGGCCTGCCACCAGCTTTCCGAGAAAAAAAGCGCGGCGATTTCCATATGGCCGGCTTCGTGAGTGTAAAAAGCGCAGCCATCTTGGAGAAGCGGCCAGAGATAACGCAGGCAAGTTTCAAGCGAGTTGCGATAATCAACATCCACCCATACCTGCACGCACTTTTGATGAAAATCAGGGAGGGTTTGATCGAAATAGCCTTGATGAAAATCACACACTTCCAAGGCCCCGTATTCTGCGATATTGCGTCTTACTTCTTCCAGGGATCCGCACCACTGGCCTTTTTCATACGAATGTATTTCTTTGACGCCCAAGAGGGTGTGCTCTTTGTCCTGTTCCGAGGGTTCCGGGAGTCCCTGAAAAGAATCAAAAATAACAAGCCGGCGTCCGACGATGCGGCAGACAAGAGAAATATTGGCGGCGCTGACTCCCTTATAAGTCCCGCACTCCACAACCACTCCTTCCAACGATTTGGGGAGTTTTAAGAGGCTGGTGGCCATGGCAATATGCTCTAGGAAGGTAGATCCGGAGACTATGCCCATATTGCTGCGTATCATTTTTGCCACAAGCTTGCATTTTGCCGTAAAGCTCAGCCCATAGGCGGCTCCGGTCTCTTTTTCGAAAAATTCGCTCAAGAAAACAGGGATGCACAAGCCTTGCAATAAGATTCGGTAGAGCCTCATTAAAATGTTCATTTTTGTCTCAGTCTGAATTCTTCCTTGTCTTGTCCTTCTTGTTTGTTATAATTTGGTCTTTAACTCTCCAAACGGGCTGTAGATATACCATATTTCGAACAGCCAAACAAGGTTACATTCATGATTCATGGCAAAAAAATCGTTGTAACGATGCCCGCTTATAATGCGGAAAAGACCCTTGAGAGGACTTACCGGGAAGTGCCGCGGGACGTCGTTGATCTGGTCATTTTAGTGGATGATGCAAGCCAGGACCGGACCGTCGAAGTGGCCCAGCGTCTGGGGATCGATGTTGTTATCCGCCATGAAAAAAATCTGGGCTATGGAGGCAATCAAAAAACCTGTTATCAGGAAGCCCTGAAACAAGGAGCCGATATTGTGATCATGCTTCATCCCGATTATCAATATACGCCGGCATTGATTGAACCCATGGCATGGCTGATTGCGCACGGCACCTACGATGTCGCGCTGGGCTCGCGTATGCTTGGCAACTATACGCTTCAGGGCGGTATGCCGCTTCATAAATTTATCATCAACCGTCTTCTTACCTTTTTTGAAAATGTCCTGCTCTTCCAGCATGTTTCCGAATACCATACAGGCTACCGCGCTTATTCTCGTCGCGTCCTCGAGTCCGTTCCGTTTACCGTCAATTCCGATGGTTTTGTTTTCGATAATCAAATGCTGGCTCAAATTTTTTACGCGGGATTCCGGGTGGGGGAAATTTCATGCCCGACCAAATACTTTCCCGAGGCTTCCAGTATCAGCTTTCGAAACGGCATAAGATATTCCTTCGGTGTCATGAAGGTTGCCCTTCAGTACCGCCTGCATGCCTTGGGCCTCAAAAAATCCGTTCTCTTCGAAGGAATTCAAAAAAATAAACAGCCCCAGCTTTCCAATGCTTTTTGAGCTTTCCAAAACCTTCGTGGCGTGGGCTGCCATCTTTCCCGTTTCTTTTTTTACCGGCGTATTCTTCCGGCCTCTGATTCGCACCAACAATCTCCTTTTGCAAGGCGTGCTTATTTACGCGGTAGGCTTGGCCATTCTTTCCAATGCCATAATTTTACTCGGGGCGTTTCATGCGATTAATTCTGCCGCGGTTTGGGGGACATTGCTTTTTTTTGGCCTGCTCGGCTTGAGGAATGCGAGGTATTGGATAGAATGGCTAAAAGAGCTTAGAGAAGAATTCCGCATTCAAAACCGATCTCGGACATTTCGAATTCTGGTCCTTTTTTTCTTTATTTCTTCCATTGTGCTGTTGCTCGGAACCTTGACCCCCGAAACAGGCGGTGATGCGCTTTGCTATCAATTGAATCTTCCCAAAGTTTTTCTGGCTCAAGGGTCGCTTACCCCAGACACCTATGATTACAATTCCTATTTCCCGCTCTTGATGAACAATCTTTATCTTATCGGTTTGGCGACGGGCGGTGTGATGGCAGCAAAACTCTTTCACTTTTTCTCCGGCCTTCTGCTTTTTTTAGGAATGAAAGCCGTCGTTAAACGTTATACGCAGAATGCCGCGCTGTCTTTGTTTATCCCTTTGATCCTTTGGGTAACGCCGACGGCCTATAATCAATTGGCCAGCGCTTATGTGGATGTCGGCTTGGCGCTTTATATTTTTTTAGGAACCGTCCTGTTTTTTGATGCGCTTGAAGAAAATAATGGCAAAACTTTTTTGCTGAGCGGTTTTCTTCTCGGGTCTGCGGTAGCAGTTAAATACACGGCTCTCATTGCGATTGCTGCGCTCGGTGTTGTTTGGGTAATCGACAGAATAGTTCGGTGGCGGGAGGGAATAGGCGCAAAAGGAGTTGTGTTTTGTGCGATTGGTTTTTTCGCGGGGTGCGGGTATTGGCTTATTCGTAACGGCTGGGAAACCGGGAATCCTTTTTTTCCGTATTTTGGATCTCTTTTCGGATTAGAACAAGCTTCTTACGGAGATTTTTCAAAATATGGCACCGGGCGAAGTTTTTTTGATTTCCTGTTTCTTTTCTGGAATATGTTTTATAGCCCGAGACTCTTTGGAACATTCCCCGCGCGAATCGGAGCTTTTTATTTTCTGCTTCTCCCTTTTGTTATTTTAGCGGCAATTTTTCATCCCCAAACGCGCCGTTACGCCATTTTCTGTTTTTCCTTTTTGCTGGTTATATTTTTGATTGCGCCGGCCGATCGCTGGCTTTTTCCCGTACTTCCGTTTGTGGCGGTAACCGCGGCTTTTGGTATTGCGTGGCTTTATTCGCGCCCGAATGGATTAATCAAAACCTGCCGCAAGGCTCTAAAATTTTAATGGAACTCGAAAACCGGCAATTTTATTTTGAGCGGCCGATTATTCGTGACGCCTTTCTGCCATGGCCTCCCAAAGATGGCGAAGGCGATTCCACGCGGCTGTATCAGCTTCTTAAAGAGCGGGGTGTAACTCATTTGTTGGCGCGTGATCCGGTTGTGCCGGATGCGAAAATCAAAAATCAATTCCGTGAGATTTTAGGCGATCGCTTGACCGTGGAAATGATAAAAATCCCGTCGGAAAATATCCGGGACGAAAAATACAGGTACACGCTTTATGCGCTCCGTTAAAGCAAAATCCTACTGGCCTTTTGCGGCTATTTTCCTATCCCTTTTAGTTTTTTATCCCGAAATTTTTCTTGTCCGTGCGGCGGCGCTGATGGGAGATCATTACGAACAGCATTATCCTTGGGCATATTTTTTGCACACTGCCGTGAAAAATTTTCGCCTGCCTTTTTGGACTTTTGGAATTCACTGCGGTTTTCCGATAGCGGCCGAAAGTCAGATTGGTATTTTTTATTTACCCAATCTTCTTCTTTCCCTTCTTCTGCCGTTTCACGGGGCCTATTCGTATGCTTTGATCGTGCATTTTTTGTTCTCGGGATGCGCCACTTATCTTTATGGCCGTCAAATGAAACTGGAGCCTCTGCCCGCTTTTTTGGGGGCGTTTATTTTTCTTTTTGGAGCGGCTTACGGAGGCGCTTATTACAATATCACCTCGCTAAAAACCATCGCCTGGTTTCCACTTGTGCTGTTTTTGTTCGAAAAATTTTTAATCAAAGGACGCCAAAGATATCTTTGGGGGATTGCTTTTTCGGTGGGAATGTCCCTGGTGGCCGGCTACCTTCAAGTAGCCGTGCTTACGTGGTTTGTCTTTCTTATTTATGCCATGCTCAGAATCCTGGGCTTCGGCGAAGCCTCATCCCTTTCCGAAACCGTTTATCGAAACAAGAAAAGGCGCGACCGGCAATTTCTTTGCCTCGCCCTGGCGATGGGGGGCGCCTCCCTCATTGCCGCCCCGCAAATTTATTTAACTTATGTTCTCGCGCTTCAATCCAACCGGGTGGATATTAGTGAACATTACGCCTATGTCGGATCCTTGTCTCCTTTTTCATTAAGCACTTTGATCGATCCTGTCATGCAGCGCATCTTCCGCGGCAATAGCCTTTATGGCGGGCTTTTTTCGTTTTTTTTAATTTTGACCGCCTTTTATTTTCCTGACATCCGGAAAAATCATTTTTTCCGTATATGGTTTGTGATTACCATCCTGGCTTTTCTCCTGGCGGTGGGGGAATGGAGCCCGCTTTATGTCGCTTTAATCAAACTGACACGGTTTTATTCTTTCCGTACACCCGCCAAATTTCTCGTATTCGTTTGCTTCGGATTGGCGATGTTAAGTGCTTTCGGTTTTCAAAAACTCTGGCAACTCACGAAAAATCAAATAACCGGAGTCAAAAAAGCCGCGCGCATTTATTTGTGGATTCTTGGAACAGCCGTCACAACGGCTTCCGCCGCCTATTATTTATTTGTCCATGCCAGAGAAAAAATTTTAAATTTGGGAGAATGGTATCTTCGCCAGTTTGTTTACGGACGTCCCGGGCATCCTCATTCCATGGACGTTTATCGCGAAAAACTTTCAACCTATCCCGATTCTTTTATCGCTATCTTTTCATTCCGTGATTTTCCGCCTGCTTGGACCTATCTAATGGTTTTTAGCAGTATTATTTTTATCCTTTTATTATGGAAGCCAGGAATAAATATTCGCAGGTGGCTGATCGCCGGCGTTATTTTTCTTGTCATCGATTTGTATGGCTATGCCTGGTTTGACATCAAAAGAGACTTTGATTCGTACGAACATGCCAATCGTACCAATGCGATGGTGGAAACCCTGAAGTCGGAAAAAAATAACGGGAATTTAGGCCGGCTTTATGGATTCCGCCGCAATGTGGATGACGGCTTGCCGCTTGTGCCAAGTGCCAACATGCTGTATGGCATTGAGGATGTGGGAGCCTATTCGCCATTTATTCTGCGGCGTTATTATGAAAGCATAGGCCAATTCGGAAACGTTAATGACTCCAACGGTGCTTTTTCTCCATCCGTATTATTCTTCTTAGACCGGCTTCCATTGTTAAGCCTATTGGATGTTTCGCATGTTTTATCGCGTGAAAAAATTGAAGGCCGTCATCTTCAGCTTGTGACCGAAGACTTTGATTCCGATACTTATCTTTATAAGATATCCGGCAATCATTCGCGCGCCCATTTCACAAACCGTTTGAAGATTTTTGAAACGTGGGCAGAATTGAAAGAAGAATTGATGAGCCCTGAATTTGATCCTGCCGGAAGCCTTCTCCTCGAAAAGTCCGAACTGGGCAAACTCACGGGACAACTTCCTGAGGAATTGTTAAAAAATTCCTCCACCAAAAATGCTTCAATTCATCAGGCCCGTCATGAAAATGAATCCGAGATTTGGGAAGTCGATATCACGGAGCCGGGTTTTTTTGTTGTCTCCAACTTGATGTATCCCGGCTGGAAGGCTACGGTAAATGGCAAAGCAGTTCCAATTTTGAGAGCCTATGGTTTGTTTCAAGCGGTTTGGCTTTCATCGGCGGGACATTACACCCTCCATTTTAATTATTGCCCGCTCATTTCTGCTATCAAGGAGCAGGCATGAAATCTGATTCGGCAGCCGTCTCATTGCAAAAAATGAATCTCAGACAGTGTCCTGTCTGCCGGTCCAAACAAAGAAAGCGCTGCTTTCCGATTTCTCAATCTGAGGTATTTGAATGCATGGATTGCGGCCTTCGCTATTTGGACCCATGCCTTTCGCCTTCCGCCATGTCGGAGGCTTATGAATCCAATGAAAGCCTCAAGCAGCTTCATGATTTTCATGAAGGGTATTATGATTACGGCGATCTTACAAAACAAAGCAAAACGCGCCGGGATTTCGAGCGGTCGCTGGCATGGATGGAAAGCAGATTAAGCGGTTCTCCGGCAAAGAGCATTTTGGATATTGGCTATGGAAACGGCTTTTTTTTGGCGTTGGCAAAAGAGCGGGGATGGCAGGTGGCGGGAATCGATACAAGCCGCCGCAATGCTGAACTAGCCCGGAAAAAATTTTCACTCAATCTTGCTTGCGGCGATTTTGAGCGCGATATTCCAAACAATGAGGCCTTTGAGGCCATTTCCTTTTGGGATGTAATCGAGCATATTCCGGATCCCCACCCGGTGCTAAACAAAACCTTCCGGGTGTTGAAGCCCGGCGGGTTTGTGGTGATCGGTCTTCCGAATGATTTTAGCTTTTTAAGAATGATATCAACGGCACTCTATCAATTGAGTTTCTCTAAAATAAAAACAGGCATTGAGAAAGTCTATTTTTTGGAGCACGTAGCCTATTATTCTCTGTCAACTTTAACAAGGCTCGCCGAACAAAATGGCTTTAAAAGAGCGGGGCATTTTTATACCCGGACGGATTTGAACAAGTATTCGTTGCCGCTCAGTGAGCGCGTGATGGCCAAAGTAATTTTGGGACTCGGATGGCTGACGCGTCGTCAAAACAGGCTGGTTGCCATTTTTCAAAAGCCATGACACAATACACGGCTTAAACCATGCTACGTCTTGCCAAAAAAGCCTTTTTAAAAATTATCGGGATGAATCCTCTCGTCGATCGTTTGGTGCGATACCGCGACCCAAAACGGTATTGGGGGGACCGTGGCGGGGACCAATATTTTCAGGAACAGGAAGCGGTTCAGGCCCGAACCCTTCGCAGCCAATTTATTACCACCGAACTCAAGAAATATCCTTTTCAAACTTTGTTGGAAATTGGATGCGGTTATGGAAAACAGTTAAAGAATCTTTATGGAAGCGGCAAAACTATTGTTGGCTGCGATTTTAGCCGGCCTCAGCTGTTAAAGGCGCGCGAATATTGTGCGGGGCTGGACTTAAAATTGATAGAAGCGGACGGCTCCCAAATTCCTTTGAAAAGCAAATCCTTCGATCTGGTGTTTTCTTCGGCGGTGATTCTGCATAATGATTATAAAAAAGCCCAGCGTATGATCGCGGAAATGATTCGCTTGAGCCGGAAATTTATTGCCCACAACGAAGACACCGACGTCACGTTTTCCCGCTACGGCTATGATATGAAAAAAACTTATGAGAAATTAGGCTTCAAAATTCATCAATCCTGTCAAATCCCATGCGCGAATCAGCCCGAAATTACCCAATTTACCGTGATTGAAATTCCGGATCCCAAGCTTATCCTCAAGGCTGACGATATTCCGCTTCAATACCATTAGGATGTGCTTGTGAATCCTATTGTCATTGTTCCCACCTATAATGAACGGAAAAATATTCGCGAGCTGATTGAAACCATCGTTCAAGAAGCCCCGCATCCGAATCTTCACATTCTTGTTGTTGACAGCGCATCTCCGGACGGCACGGCAAAAACCGTTCGCTCTTTGCAAAAAGATTATCCTTTTCTCCACCTTTTGTGTCAGGAAGCCAAGCTTGGTTTGGGGCGTGCCTATTTAGACGGTATGAAATGGGTGTTGGAACGTCCTTATGATTGTGTGATTACCATGGACGCGGATTTTTCCCATCATCCCCGTTATCTTAAAAGTTTTTTGGAAAGCGCCAAAGATCATGATTTGGTGGTGGGCTGCCGGTATATCCGCGGTGGCGAGTTATGCAATTGGCCTTGGCACCGGCGTTTTTTGAGCCGCTTTGCCAATGGCTATGCTCATTTTTTGACCGGGCTGCCGCTTCATGATCTGACGAGCGGATTTCATTGTTTTCGCAGCGACCTTCTCAAAAAAATTCTTGCCGGAAAAATTATGACGGAAGGCTACGCATTTTTGATCGAGCTTAAACATCAAGCCATTTTGAAAGGCGCGTCGTTTGAAGAAATTCCGATCCGCTTCAATGACCGGACCAAAGGGCAATCCAAAATTTCCAAACGCGTGATTCTGGAATCCATGATTTTTGTCTGCCGGCTTTTTTTTCAAAGAAATCGTGT
>JACPXK010000043.1 GCA_016196565.1 Candidatus Omnitrophota bacterium
GAAGTGGTTTTAAAAATAATTTCTTGATAACCCACTTCTTTACAAAATTGAAAAACACGGTCGATCAAATTCATACCAATTTGCTGATTGCGATAAGCTGCGTCAACGAACAAACGCCGCATAAGCGCAACGCGATCATCTTCTTTTTTGACCGCCACAGTACCGACGATTTTATGGCCGTCCACGGCAACAAAAAATGCTTCGCCGATGCCACCGTAAGTCTGCACGATACTGTTCAAATCATCCGTCGGATAAGCCGAACTGGAATCACGAAATTCTTGATTCATAATTCCATTGACGAGTTCTTTCACCATTTTCTCGTCTTTGGCTTCAAACCGCCGGATACTGATCATAAGACTCGTTTTATTTTTTGGCTTTTGCATCAGGCTTGGCCGGTGCCGCTGTTTTTGCCGCGGGTGCTGCCGCTTTCGCGCCTGCAGCCGGTTTGCCGGCCGCCGCTGCTGCGGGTGCTGCCGGCGTTCCTGCTGCCGCCCCTGCTGCGGCCGCTTCCGCCGGAGTTTCTTTAACTTTTTTGACTTTGATCTTCATGGATTTTACTTTGGGAAGACCAAACACCGATCTTTCCTCTTTCCATTTACCAAGCTCGGTCAATTTTTCGATACGCTCAAAACGTTTGAGCACATTGCGGTGCTTTGCACCGACTTTATCCATTTTAAGACTGGGATGTTGTGACATATCTTTGCCCTTATGACAGAATTTCCCCTACTTGATAAACAATTGGGGATAGTTCGAAGTTAGAGCGCATTATACTGATCTTCATCTGCTTTGCCTAGTCGAAATTGATAAGGTTATAGTGGGCTAGAGGCAGTACAAAATTGAGCTTTATTGCTAAATCATTCCCTGCGGCATGGGCCGCACATAAGCATCCCGGGGCGCAACCCCATCGGCTTTCAGCTGGCGCAGTGTTTCCATCGCATTCGCTTTCGAAGGAAAAGCATCCACACAAACTTGTTTAAATTTTCCGCTGGAAATCACAAATCCTTTGCGGCCTTTTTCCGTCAGCATTTTAAGTTTTTCTTCCGCCTGTCTATCCGAAGTATAAGTAATTAATTGAATGGTGTATTTTCCATGCACGGCGATAACAGTGGTATGTTCTGCGTCCGAGGAAGAAGCGGGCTGAGATTTTTCTGCAGCAGGCGCAGAAGATTTTGCAGGAAGAACACCCGGCGGAAGATTTCCCATCTCGGCATGCACCGGACCAATTTGTTTTTCTTCAAACACACGGCGCGCGAGTTCTTCGGTCACATATTGGCGCTTGTCCCGTTCCGCTTTAATCTCCGCCATGGCGAAACGTTTTCCCTTTTCTACGCCGAAAGAAAAAATAAAAACATAAAAAACCATCAGGACAATAACGCTCGCCACCAAGTGGTCGAGTCTTAATGAAAGACGTGAACGTTCCAAAAAAGCTAACTTTGAAGCCGGCTGGGTAACGGGAAGCTGAGACGGAATTTCGAACAAATCACTCTGCATACTGAATCTCCTTTAATCAATCGTTCTAAATGCTGCAGAATAATTTTCGGCATGTTTCCCCCAAGACCTGAGCGCTTTGACGAATTTTTCTTGCCTGACTTTTATAATCCACTTCCACGATGCCAAAGCGCGGCCCGAAACCATGCGCCCATTCGAAATTATCGAGAAGAGACCAATGAAAATAGCCTTGAACCGGCACCCCTTCGTCTTTGGCCCTTTTGACCTGGGCCAAATGGTCCCGAATAAATCGTGAGCGCTGCTCATCATCGAGCGCGCAAATCCCGTTTTCCAGGACTAAAACCGGCAGTCCGAAACGTTTAAGACGCCGAAGGACCTGATAAATCCCCTCCGGATAAACTTCCCACCCCATTTGATTGAATTCCTGAATTTCATGCTTATGGTGGCCCTTTTCGCAAATTCCGCCGATGGAACGGTCCTCCCCAAGCCCGGCAAAACGGATAAAATCCCGCGTATAATAATTCACTCCTAAGAAATCAAGCGCCCGGGAGCCGGATAAAAACTCGCAAAAAATTCCGGGAAAGAAAAGAAAGCCCGTATGGAGTGCGTCGAAAAAAGCATCATTAAAAAACCAATTGCGCAAATAAACAGAAAGACGGTCCATCATAGATTCACGGCGGCAAGGCGTGAAAGCCGTCATGTGGTGCGCCACTGAGACATAAACTGGTTTCTGCAGTCCTTCATAGAAATGGTGAATAGTACGGTAAGCGGCAATATGGGCTTCGAGAAACGCGCGTATGACCTGTAACGATTGCGGATAAGATTTAATTCCCGGCGGCCATTCGCCGGCATAAAAACCGTAATAAAGATAAATCAGCGGTTCATTAATGGTGACCCAAAACCGCACATAACGCCCGAAGGCAAGCACCACTTTTTCCGCATACCGGTTAAAGTAAAAAGACGATTTTTCACCCAGCCATCCCCCGTTTTGATTGAACCAAATCGGATTCGTAAAATGATGAAGCGTGACCACCGGCTCAATGTGCCGCGCCTTGAGCTCTTTGAAAATTTCCTCATAATGTTTGAAGGC
>JACPXK010000029.1 GCA_016196565.1 Candidatus Omnitrophota bacterium
GACCGCAGGAAGCACTTCGCCTACTGCTTTGGCTGCTCCTGTTGTGGAAGGAATAATATTAATGGCTGCGGCTCGTCCACCACGCCAATCTTTTTTAGAAGGACCGTCGACAACTTTTTGTGTCGCCGTATAGGAGTGAATTGTGGTCATAAGACCGGTTTCAATACCAATACCTTCTTTGAGAAGGACATGCACGAGCGGCGCCAGACAATTGGTAGTGCAGGAAGCATTCGAAACAATATGATGCTTTTCGGGATCGTATTCATTGTCGTTGACGCCCATCACAATAGTTTTCACATTGCCTTTGGCAGGAGCAGAAATAATCACTTTTTTTGCGCCGGCGGCAATATGCCCCTGCGCTTTTTCACTGTCCGTGAAAAGTCCGGTTGATTCAATCACAATATCAACACCGAGCGCTTTCCAGGGAAGTTCAGCCGGAGTTTTTGTGGCCGCTACGCACTGAATTTTATGACCGTTCACAATCAAAACATCGGCTTCGGTCTTGGAAGGATTGCTTTTAGCAGAAGCTAGGGTATGTTTATTTTTTCCGTGAATGGAATCGTATTTCAGCTGATAAACGAAATAATCGGCGTCTGTGGTCACGTCAACCACGGCCACGACATCAATTTTATTGCCTAAAAGTCCTTGATCACAAATGGCCTGAAAAAGCATTCTTCCTATTCGTCCAAAACCATTAATCCCTACACGCACTGCCATGATAATTCCTCCTATTGGAAATTGATCTTGCTAAAAAGAAACTTCATTATAAACGTGATGACTGGGATGTCAAGGATGGCTTTACCTTTTGGTAGATCTCAGAAACTTCCGAAGCCATACGGGATAAAGTAAAGAGCTGCCTTACCATTTTCTTCGCTTCTCTCACCATATTTTGCCGGCGCTCTTTGTCGTTCAAAAGCATCTCAATCGCTGAAGATAAGGCTTCAGGATCTTTTGGCGCTACAAGCATGCCGGTGACCCCATTTTCGATCAGTGTGTTGAGAGACCAAATATTAGTGACCACAACCGGAATCCCGCAGGCCATGGCTTCCACAATGCTTAGACCGAATCCTTCCCTCCAGGTGGCAGGAAGAGCAAACACATCAAAGGCGGCCAGCGGATGCGTAATATCATCGACATTGCCGGTAAAACAAACTTTATCGTGAATCCCTAATTGCTGAACCAGCTCTTCCAAATGGGCTCTTTCCCGTCCGTCTCCCACAATCATAAGACGAATTTGCGGGATTTTTTTAATTAACCCGGCAACTGCACGAATTAAATACTCATGGCCTTTGTCTGCTACAAGCCGGGCCACCACACCAATCACCATGTCTTGTTCATTAAAACCATAGCCCATTTTAACTTCTTCCGGTTTAAAACGCGCAGCAGCCTGCTCTAAATAATCAATGTCCACCGCATTGTAAATCGTATGAATTTTTTCAACTGGGACTTTGAAATCATCTCTCAAATGGTCCGCAACTCCGTCACTGATTGCAATGACCGCATCTCCCCATGCTGGCAAAAGGCGCCGTCCTAATCTGAGCTTATAAAAACCGTGACAGGTTGTCACTACGGGAATGCCGGTCAATTGATGAATCCAAAAAGCGAGAACTTGAGTGATTCGCGTGTGGGCATGCAAAACATCGATTTCTTTTTCACGAATTAAACGAAGAATCGAAGGAATTGAAAAGTAGAGCTTAGGATGAAGCTCGTTTTTCGTGCGTATTGGCATTTCATAAACCGGCATTCCTTTTTCTTGAAACGCCGGTACGCAAGCACCGCCAGCGGACAAGACGCTTAAATTGCAGCCTAATTGCTTCAAAGGCTCGAAAAGCCGCAAAATATAAGTCGTGATACCGCCCGTGTTGAGATGAGTTGTTAGGTGCAGAACGTTCATGATTTTGAAGTTTGGGGAGATTCAAAAATAAATCCCGTATTGAGGCGGCGTCCACGGGCAAATTCTCCGGCGGACATTTGCTTTTTACCGGCCGGCAAAACCTGAATGACCGCTAAAATTCCGGAACCGGTTTGAATGCGCAGAATTTCTTCTTTTGTAATTTCAACAATCTGGCCCGGCTTTGCTCCAACAAAATCTGTTCCGTCAGGCTTTGCATTCAAAATTTGCAGCGAAGTTTGATTAAATATCGCATAGGCAGTGGGCCACGGAAGGAGTCCGCGGACTTGTCGGGCAATTTGAATCGCCGGCAAATTCCAATTAACCGCACCATCCTCTTTGGTCAATTTCCGGGCATAGGTGGATTTGGTTTCATCTTGAGTTGTTCGGCTTAGACGATCCCTCTCGATTTTTTCGAATACCCCAGTAAGCGCTTTATGGGACAAATCGGCCAGCTGAGCACTTAGAGTTTCCGCATTAGCTTCTGGCATGACAGGAATTTTTAATTGATTAAAAATATCACCTGCATCTAATTTTGAAGTTACTTCGGCAATCGTAACACCCGTTTCTTTATCCCCTTCTAAAATCGTCCAATTAATCGGGGCCGCCCCCCGGTGGCGCGGCAAAAGAGAGGGGTGAACATTGAGCGCGACTTTCGCGGGCAATTTAAGCCAAGCGTCCGGAATCATTTTTCCATACGAGGAAACAACAAAAAGATCCGGTTTTAAAGCCGCAACTTGTTCTAATAATTTTTCGGACTTAAGACTTTCAGGCGCTTCGACTGCAAGGGAACGGGCTTCGGCAAGAATTCGAACGGGCGTTGGCAATGTTTTAAGGCCGCGTCCTTTTTTTCGATCGGGAGTTGTGACGACAAGGACAACGCGATGATATGTGGATTCAAGACAAGCCGCAAATGCGGCAAGAGAAAATTCGGAGGAACCAAAAAAGACAATATTCATTCGCTGGCTTTACAAGCGGCGGTAATCGGCGAGAAGCTGCTGGCGCTTATCGAAATCAACCCGGTCGATGAGAAGGATCCCGTTGAGATGATCAACTTCATGCTGGATAATTCTCGCAAAAAAATCTCTGATCTCCACCTCATGAGATTTGCCGTCACGGTCCTGAAAACGCAGGCGGATTTTTTTGGCGCGCGGCACTTCCCCAGAAATGCCCGGCAGACTGAGGCAGCCTTCCATGCCGGTCTCTTGTCCCTTGGCGTCCAAAATTTCCGGATTGACAATGACGTATTCCTCTCCTTCCTTCACGGTCGGGCAGGCAATCAAAATACGTTTTGAAATCCCCACTTGCGGCGCAGCCAAACCTACTCCATCCTCAATATGCATGGTTTCGATCATATCGTCAAAAAATTTCTGCATTTCCATACCAAAATCAGTCAACAGTTCGGCTTTTTTTTGCAGCACAGGGTCTGGATAATATTTAACTTTAAGCTTTGCCATACGGCGCCATTATATCAAAGATTAGAGAATATTTAAGGGATCAACATCAATCACCATGCTGACCCCGGCTTTGCGTTTTAAAGTGGCCAAAATCGAGATAATTCCTTTTGCCAATTGGAGTTGGCGCGACGATTTAATCATCACATGCCAGCGAAAATGCCCGCGTAATTTATAAAAAGGCAAAGGCGCCGGACCGATGATTTCCAGCGAAATTGCTTCGTCGGCTTTCGGCCTCCTCGCAATGACGGCGTTTTCTGCAGTCCCTTTTTTAGGGACGTCATTGCGAGGGAGCGAAGCGACCGAAGCAATCTCAGAATCAAGGTTCAATGTTTTATCGAGCAATTCCCGCACAGCGCGGGCAAAGACATAGGTATCCTTTTCATCACGGCCTCGAATGATTATATTGATCAAGCGGCAATAAGGAGGATAAGAATGTTCAAGCCGGGCGGCAGTTTCGCATTGATAAAATTGTAAAAAATCATGGTCTTTGGCGAATCGTATACTGGGATGATCGGGCGAATAAGTTTGAATCCACACGCGGCCCGCAATCTTACCCCGTCCTGCACGGCCGGCAACTTGGGTCAATAGTTGAAAGGTACGCTCGGCCGAACGAAAATCAGGAAGCATCAATCCAACATCGGCCAAAATAACTCCCACTAATGTGACATGAGGGAAATCAAATCCCTTGGCAATCATTTGAGTCCCGATCAAAATATCGAGTTCACGCTCCCTGAATTGTTTGAGAATGACTTCATGCGATCCGCGTTTGCGCACGCTGTCCGTATCAAGGCGTGCGATGCGTGCTTGGGGAAATCGCCTGGCGATCTCGCTTTCTACTTTTTCAGTGCCGAATCCACCGAAGCGCAAAAGCGAAATACCGCATTGAACACATGCCTCCGGTGACGGTTTTTGAAAGTTGCAATAATGGCATAAGAGAATTCCGTCTTCCTGATGAAAAGTCAAAGAGACCTGGCAAGAATTGCAGGATTCGATGTGGCCGCATTTTTGACAATGAATATGAGTTGAAAACCCCCGTCGATTCAAAAGAAGAATAGTCCCTTCCTTCTTTTTTAAATTAGCTTCGATTTCAAGGCCGAGCGGAATACTAAGAATCGCTGAATGTTTGGGTCCGGCATTTCGCTTTAAATCGATGATTTTGACTTCCGGCATGGCCTTGTCATCGATGCGCTTAGTCAAATCCAACCGCAGAATTTCCCCTTTGATTGCGCGGTACATACTTTCAAGCGAGGGCGTTGCGGTCCCCATAATAAACAGCGCATTTTCGTGAGCGGCGCGCCATTCAGCAACTTCCCGTGCATGATAGCGCGGAGTCGTTTCCTGTTTATAAGAAGATTCGTGTTCTTCATCCATGATAATCAGTCCCAGATTTTTCACGGGGGCGAAGACAGCCGAACGCGGGCCTAAAATAACGCGTCGAGTTCCCTGCTCAATTCGTTTCCAAGCAAGGAACCGTTCCATGTCGGTCAATTTGCTGTGAAGAATTTCCAGCTCATTGCCAAATTGATTGAGAAAAAACCGGCGCAATTGTTCCGTTAAAGCAATTTCTGGAACGAGACAAATCGCCGACTGATTTTTTTTTAAAACTTCGCGTATGGAATGAATATAAATTTCGCTCTTGCCGCTTCCGGTGACCCCATAAAGTAAAACAGGCTTTGATTTTTTTTCTTTGAGCAAAGATTGGATTTTTTCAAAAGCTTTTGCCTGTTCTTCGGACAAAGCATGCCGAATGCCCTGTTCATCTGAGAAAGGCTCTCCCGAGTAAGGTTTTTGCAACGCCTTTTCTGCTTTCTTTCCATATTTCACCCATTTAGGCAAAGCGTTTTCAATCGATTCGCCCCAGCTTGAACCGTAATATTCTGAAATCCAGCGCGTAAGCTCCAGCATTCCGGCAGAAAGAACGGGCTCATCATCCAAAACTCCGATAATTGATTTTAACTGACCATGCTCAAGGGTTCTGCGGGAAAAATTGACGGCATATCCCACGATTTCCCGGTTTTTGAAGGGAGCTAAAATCCGGACCCCGCATTGAACTTTAGGAATCAGAGACTCTGGAACAGCATAGGAAAAAAGATTTGAAACAGGCAGAGGGACAGCAAGATCGACGCAAAGAAGATTTTCTGAAAATAAAGTTTGGGCGGGTATGGCGCTTAAATCAGGAGCCAAGGCTGTCGAGTTCTCTTTTAATGGTTTTCATATCTTCCCAGACTTTTCGTTTTTCCTCAGGATTTCGCAGAAGATAGGCCGGATGAAATGTACACACTACCTTAATGCCGCGGTAATCATGAAATTTTCCCCGCAGCTGCGAAATGGGAGTAGTCGTACGAAGCAGTGTTTGCGCAGCAAAAGTTCCTAGGGCACAAATAATCTGAGGCTTGATAATATCAATCTGCCCTGCAAGAAAGGGATTGCAGTTGATGATTTCTTGCGGATGCGGCTGGCGATTGGCCGGCGGACGGCATTTTAGGGTGTTGCAAATAAAAGCGTCCTGACGGCTCAGTCCGATTGATTCAATAATTTTCGTCAAGAGCTGACCGGCACGGCCTACAAATGGAAGCCCTTGAGCATCTTCATCGCGTCCCGGGGCCTCTCCGACGAAGACAAGGCGGGCATTCACATTCCCAGCCCCAAAGACCACACTCTTCCGGGTGCTGGCAAGCTCGTCACAAAGAACACATTTCAAAGCGCTTTCTCGAAGTTTCAGCAGTTGCTCCCGCTTTCCAGCGCTTTCTCGAAGTTTCAGCAGTTGCTCCCGCTTTCCCGTACCGGTTGTAGTAGACGCACTCCCCTTTTGATTCTGCAGGATTTTGGGAGTCGATGTCGGAGGAGAAAGATAAATCTCCTCGACGTTCTCTTCCTTTAACGTTTGAATGAAGTTTTTTGCTTCTTGAATTTTAGATTTAGGCATCAGCGGTCTAACTCCTAGGAATTTTCAAAGCAAAAGTGACTAAATCATCCGCAGCATGCGGCTTGGCAATGACATCACCGACCAACTGGAGCTTGAGAAGATCAAGACAATCGGCGAAGTGTACTTCTTAGCTGGCGGGCTCACCAAAAAAACCGAAAAAGATCACGCCTTGAGGTGCCTTGAGTGTGCCCTCAACTTCCAAG
>JACPXK010000030.1 GCA_016196565.1 Candidatus Omnitrophota bacterium
AATTCCCTTGTGAAGCTTGCCCGCAAACGCCCGGATGTGGTGGCCATCACCGCGGCCATGCCGACGGGTACCGGGCTTTCCGATTTTCAAAAGGAATTTCCGGACCGGTTTTTCGATGTCGGAATCGCCGAACAGCATGCCGTGACTTTCGCGGGGGCTTTGTCCAAAGGGGGGCTCAAACCGGTTTGTGCGATTTATTCCACTTTCCTGCAAAGGTCTCAGGATAATTTGATTCATGACGTTGCCCTTCAGCGCCAGCATACAATCTTGGGTTTGGATCGTGCCGGACTGGTAGGGGCCGACGGCGCTACCCATAACGGTGTTTTCGATATCAGTTATCTCGGCCATATTCCCGATACGGTGATTGCGGCGCCGATTACGGAATGGGAAATGGATCAAATGTTCGAACTGGCGGTCGATTATCCTCATATTTTTGCCATTCGTTATCCGCGCGGTAATGTTCCCGCGCTTTTCAATGAATTGCCTCAAATTCCTTTCAAAATCGGGGAAGCTCAAGTGTTGCACGAAGGCCACGATGCCGCCATTCTGGCTTTGGGAACCATGGTCGAGAATGCGCTCAAGGCGCATGACCTCTTGAAACAAGAGGGGATTGATGTGCGCGTGGTCAATATGCGTTTTGCCAAACCCTTGGATGCTCAGGCAATTCTCGAATCCCTGGGAAGAAACCGTCTTCTTTTTACCCTCGAAGAACATGTTCTCACCGGAGGTTTTGGTTCCAAAGTTTTGGAATTTTTGGAACGCGCCAACCTTGAAGATGTCACCGTAAAACGCATGGCCCTTCCCGATGAATTTATAGAACAGGGCTCGCGTGAAGTTCAGTTTGAACGTTTCGGGCTTTCCCCCGAAAGAATTGCCCAGCATATTCTCGAAACCCTCCGCGTGCCCCGCCCTGTCAAATCCTGACCGTATGGGAAAAATCGGTATTGTTGTCAATCAAAAGAAAAAAGGTGCGCTGGAACTTTTAGCCAAGTTGCGCGATTGGCTGGTCAAGCGCGAAGTCACCGTCCAGGACACCACTTCGGAATCTCCCGATAATCTGGTAAAAAATGCCGAGCTTTTGATTTGCCTCGGAGGGGATGGCACCCTTCTTGCAGCTGCTGGTTATATGAAAGAAAGATCTATTCCAATTCTTGGGGTCAATCTCGGAAGCCTCGGGTTTCTGACAGAAGTAAAAGAAAGTGAAGTATTTGAAGAATTATCGGCCTATTTTTTAGGCCAATCTCAAATCGAGGAACGCCTGATGCTTTCCGCCACGGCCCGTAGTGAAAAAAATAAAGTCGAACGGCGTATGGTGGCTTTGAATGATATGGTGATCAGCCGGGAAGGTTTGACCCGGCTTTTACGTTTGGAAGTCCAGGTGAGCGGAGAAAACCTTACCCGTTTTTCCGGAGACGGCGTGATTGTGGCGACACCCACCGGTTCTACCGCTTATTCGCTTTCGGCCGGCGGGGCCATTGTGCATCCCAAACTTGATGCGTTGATCGTGACGCCCATTTGTCCGCATTCTCTTGCTTTGCGTTCCATCGTGCTCGGAGGAAATGAAAAAATTACGGTAAGAATTCAAACCGACCGCGAAAATGAGAGGGCCCTTTTGACGGCGGACGGTCAAGAAAATCTCGAGATCGACGATAGTTTTAGTGTTGAAATCATGCGTTCCAACACATCGCTCAAACTTTTAAAGAGTTCCAAGCGCAGTTATTTTGCGACACTGAAGGAAAATTTCAGATTTCCTTCTTAGTTCGTCATCCTGAGCGAAGCGAAGGATCTCTCTCGTGAGATTCTTCGCCCCTTCGGGGCTTCAGAATGACGAGAGACCGGTGCGGGAGTTCTAAGTGGCCAAAATCCTGGTTGTGGATGACGAAAAAGATATTTGCGAAGAATTCCGTGACATTCTGGAAGAAGAAAATCATTTGGTCGATATCGCTTGCCGCGCCGAAGAAGCCCTCAAAAGAATCCGTGAAAATTCCTATGATCTTGTCTTTCTCGATATTCTGATGCCCCATATGGAAGGCCCGCGCGTGCTTCGGGAAATCAAAAAAATCAGGCAGGTCCCGGTGGCTATCATGTCGGGATTTCTTCCGCCCGCCAAAGAAAAAGAAGTCATGGCCCTGGGCGCGTTGACCTGTCTTTCAAAACCGCTGGACCTGAGGGATGTTAAGAAACTCTTAGCCTCCCTCGAAATCCGCAAGGCCTCGTAAGCTGGAACCTTCACCCGTTCAAGTAAGATTTGCCCCTTCTCCCACCGGCCACCTCCACATCGGAGGAGTACGCACCGCCCTTTTTAATTTCCTCTACGCCCGGTCTACCGGCGGAAAATTTTTCCTGAGAATGGAAGATACGGACCGGGAAAGGTCGCAAGAGGAATTCGCCAAAGAAATATTGGAATCCATGCATTGGCTGGGCCTCACATCGGACAGCGAAATTCTTTATCAAAGCAAACGGCTCGCGGTGTATCAAGCCGCGGCCGAAGAACTTCTGAAGAAGGAACTGGCTTATGAGGAGAAAATAAACGGCCAGCGTGCGGTGAAATTCAAAATGCCTGCCAAACGTGCGGCTTTTCATGATATGGTTCACGGCGAAGTCAGTTTCGATGCCTCGCTTTTCGGCGATTTGGTGATTTTAAAATCCGACGGTTATCCCACTTATCAGCTTGCCTGCGTGGTCGATGATCACGAAATGGGAATCAGCCATGTCATCCGGGGCGACGATCATCTTTCCAACACCCCGCGGCAAATTCTTCTTTTTGAAGCCCTCGGCTGGAAGCCGCCAAAATACGCCCATTTGCCGCTTATTCTTGGGGCCGACGGAACGCCTCTTTCCAAACGCCACGGGGCGGTGTCGCTTGCAAATTACCGGGCTGAAGGGTTTCTCGCGGAAGGACTTTTGAATTATTTGGCCCTTCTTGGCTGGGGGGCTCCGGACAATCAGGAATTTTTCACGCTGCCGGATTTAATCAAGAAATTCTCCATGAAAAAAATCAATAAGGCTAGCACGCATTTTGATCCGCTGAAACTTGAATGGATTAACGCCCAGCATATCAAGAAACTTTCTGAAGCCGATTACCTGGCAAAAATCACCGAATTTCATAAGGATTTGGCCAAAAAAATCCCGGCGGAAAAATGGAAACGGCTTGCGCTGCTTTACCGCAGCCGGATCAAAACCTTCAAAGACCTTTTGACGGAGGCTTCTTATTGCTTCTCCGAAATCGAAACTTATGACGAGCCCCTGCACAGCGATTTTTTACAAAACCGCGCCCTTAAAGCCCATATCGTGGCTTGGGCGGATCGCGCCACGGAGCTCACGAATTTCGATCAGCCGGAAGAGGTGGAAAAAATGACCCGCGAAGCAGCTGGGGGGTGGGGGATTGAGGCGCGCGATTTGATTCATCCTCTGCGATTTGCCTTGACGGGGAAGACCGTCAGTCCCGGCCTTTTTGAACTCATGAGTGCCCTGGGCAAGGAACCTTGTTTAAAGCGGGTGGGGAGATTTTTAAAGCGATAAGAAGGAGGGTTTATGTCCGAGTGTCTTTTTTGCCGTATCATCAAAAAAGAAATTCCTGCCAAAATCGAATTTGAAGATGATGAAATGATCGCCATCCAAGACATCAATCCCCAAGCCCCGTTTCATCTTCTTGTCATTCCTAAAAAACATATTGAAGGCATTGGGTCGCTGGAAAAAAGCGATACTTTGCTGATCGGTCATGTCATTTTTTCCGCGCGTCAAATCGCCCAAAAAAAAGGCTGGGGGGATTATCGCCTGGTTTTCAATCAAGGGGCCCAGGCCGGCCAATCCGTATTCCACATTCACCTCCACCTCCTGAGCGGCCGGCGTCTAACCTGGCCTCCGGGTTAGGGTTAGCGCCAATACGGTTCATATGCTATCTTTTAAAGTAAGCAGTGTGCAGGCTCTATCCTAAGAGAAAGGCGGGCTGAACCACTTCATGGCCAAGATCGCAAGAAAAGAAGTTTATTCTCCTTACGATATTTCCCGAATTTGCCAGGAACCTATCGCCAATATTTACCATTGGATTTATCGCAAAGAAATCCCTAATTTTGAAATTCCAGGAGGCCATCTGCGTGTTCGTCACGAAGCCTTAGAAATTTTTTTTAAAGCTCGGCAAATACCCGTTTCTTTTGATCATGATAAACCTTTTGAGAAATTCCGTGTTCTTATTGTGGATGATGATCAGGACATGATAGAAATCGTTGCCAAACTTTTAGAAGAAGATCCGCGTCTTGAAGTGCGCATGGAAACCAGTGGATTCAGTGCCGGACTTCATGTGAGCAGCTGGCATCCGGACCTGATCTTGCTTGATTTTCTCATGCCGGGAATGAGCGGATTCGAGGTCTGCCGGCTTTTGCGGGAAAATCCGGAAAGCCGGGACATTCCGGTAGTGGCCACGACCTCCCTTGAAACACCTGAAAATCGCCAGGCAGTTATGGAAGCCGGGGTTTCTTATTTTTTGGGCAAACCGTTTCAAAGCGAAGTCCTCATGCAAAAAGTCCGGCAAATGCTGGGAATCTCAGCAGAAATCCGTGTCACACCTTTCTAAGCACCTTGTCCATCATCTCCCTTGATGTTCTCCCTGCAGGCTGATAATATCTGCTTCTCTTTTTTCCCTTCTTATCATTAGATGATTTCTCATTGGGGGATGGTGTAATGGTAGCACGACAGATTCTGGATCTGTCTGTCTAGGTTCGAATCCTAGTCCCCCAGCCA
>JACPXK010000027.1 GCA_016196565.1 Candidatus Omnitrophota bacterium
TCTGACCGGCGTGATTGCGGCTTTAATCGGCCAAGGGCTTTCTTTCTATGACAGTGCCCGTTTCGGGGTTTTTATTCACGGTTTGGCGGGGGATTTGGCGGCCAAAAAGATAGGCCAGACCAGCCTTATAGCCGGGGATATTCTGAACTTCTTGCCGGCTGCCTTCCGTAAAATTAAAATATCATAACCCTTTACCATTCAATAGGTTAAGGTTAGACATCCTCCACATACCCGTTTTATGGGGTATACTTTGAAAGTGAGTACCCCCCGGATGGTCTTGGGGGGTGAGGAGGCTTGCAATGAAGTTAAAGCTGTTTCTATTCGGGGTTATCGGTTTTGTCGCGGTGACCTTAGTTCTCATCACCGGCAAGATCGTGCCTCTCCTCATGGTGCTTCAATCCTTTTTCTTTTTCGTCATGCAATTCGTCCTCGGACTTTTGGGTATTTGGGCCATCGGGCAAGGCGGCCTTTTTCTTTGGATGAAATTTGAAAAGAAACGCCGTGCGCGCCGCCAGCAGCTCAAGCTAAAAACCCGAATTTATGCACGGCCCGAATTCAATCCTATCCAGCCTGAAGTTGTTCCTGAAGTCAGCGTAGAATCCACTCCTGAAGTCAATCCTGAAGCCAATCAATCCAATCCCTCCGCCGGCGGTAATGTAGCTGCCTAAAGGTTTTTGTTGCACGCCTAAGTTATCCCCGGTAGCATATCTTTAGACCTTCATGCGATGTTTTACTGACAAAGGGGGAGAAATGCGATATGCACGAATTCTGATTTTGGCTGTTTTGGCGCTTTCAATAGTTGCGGGACTTGTGGGGTGTGGTGAAACCCTCCGGGGGATTGGCCGTGACGCTTCCCGGGTGGGACGCGGGATTAAAACCATATTTGTGGAATAATCTCAAATTAAGCCTCCGGCTCTATCAAGCCGTAGGCTCGGAGAGGAGTTGAAAATGTTGGGGAATTTTCCTTTTTTACAAACGCAAATCTTCAGCAATTCGCTGGCCGCCTATGGTTTTTCGGTTTTTATTTTTCTGGCCGGCCTTGCCCTCCTTTTTTTGATCAAAACCGTCATTGTCGCCCGGCTCAAAAAATTCACGGAAAAGACAACCAGCAAAACTGACGATTTCATTCTTTCCCTCTTTGAAAAAATGATGGTTCCCGTCCTTCCTCCCGCGGCATTTTATTTTGCCGTCAAACAGCTTGCCCTTAATCCCGTGATTGACCGGCTGGTGACAAGCGTTGCCGTTGTGGTTTTGGTATTCCAGGTAGCGCGTTTATTCCTTGCCGTTACCGTCTTTTTGCTGGAACGCATGTGGGTCAAACGCGGAACCGGAGGCGGGGCTTCCACGGTTTCAAAAAGTCTTTTGAACGTTATTAAAGTGGTGGTCTGGGGGCTTGCCCTGGTTTTTACTTTGGACAATCTCGGATTTAATGTCGCCGCCGTGGTCGCCGGACTCGGGATCGGAGGCATTGCGGTAGCGCTGGCGGCCCAAACGATTCTTGGCGATCTCTTCAATTATTTCGTGATTTTTTTCGACCGGCCGTTTGAGGAAGGGGACTTCATCATTATCGGTGATTTGATGGGAACCATCGAGCATATCGGACTTAAATCCACGCGCATTCGTTCCTTGAGCGGCGAACAAATCGTGATGTGCAATACCGACCTTACGAACAGCCGTGTTCGCAATTACAAACGCATGTACGAACGCCGGGTGGTTTTTAAACTCGGAGTGACTTATCAAACGACCCAAGAACAGCTTAAAAAAATCCCCGTTATCATCCGCGGAATTATCGAAAAAACACCGGACACAAAATTTGACCGGTCGCATTTCGAATCTTTCGGCGATTCGAGCCTGAATGTGGAAACCGTTTATTTTGTCAAAAGCGGGGATTACAACAAATACATGGATATTCATCAGGCGATTAACCTTGCGATTAAGGAATCTTTTGAGAAAGAAAGCATCGAATTTGCCTATCCCACTCAAACGGTTTACGAATATTATTCCAAAATGAATCCCGCGGAAGCCGGCGAGCTTAAGGAATATAAAAAATAAATGGATATTTACGAAAACTGGGAAAAGGCTTTAAAAAACACGGAAATTATCCGGCCGCGTGTACTCCCGCTCGCCACTTATGAGGCCACCCACTTGCCTTATATTTTTTTGGCGGAATCGGCCGTTAATCTTGGGGACACTGTGGTGCGCAAAGGAGAAATTGTCGTGGACCGGCCGTCTATTATCCTGCCTTCCCATCTTCCTCAATTCGAAGGATTTGACGAAGAAGGAAAACCGGCCCTTGATTATTTCCAGCTCACCAATCTTCTTCTTGTGCGCGGGGTTCGTTTTCCTTCTTTGAAATATAACAACAAGGTTCATTCTTTGGATCTTTGCGAAAAGAAGCTCGGGGAGACCATTGAGGATTACCGGCGCCGGCTTGAAAAGGAAGAAAATATTGCGACCGGGTTGATCGTTGGGCTGGAAGATTCCTGGCAATTTTCCGTTCTTATTTTTATATGCGGCCAAATGATCAAATCGGCTGACGGAGACATTCGCAAGCTTTTGGATGATTTTAAAAAGAATTCATAAGGTAACCCTAACTGTTTTTATAGGATAGCATGTCTAAAGAAATCTGCCTATGCGTGCATGGACATTTTTACCAGCCTCCCCGCGAAAATCCCTGGATTGAGGAAATCGAGCCTCAGGAAAGCGCGGCCCCTTATCACGATTGGAATGAGCGCATTTATTATGAATGCTATCACCCCAATACGAAGGCGCGCGTGCTCGAATCCAAAGGGCATGTGGTCAATATCGTCAATAATTATGAACAAATCAGTTTCAATGTGGGGCCCACCCTTCTTTCCTGGATGGAAAGAAAACATCCCGAAACTTACGCCCAGATTTTAGAGGCGGACCGCACGAGCCGCGCTCATCATCACGGGCACGGCAATGCCATAGCCCAAGTTCACAATCACATGATTATGCCGCTTGCCTCGCGGCGCGACAAAATCACTCAAGTCAAATGGGGGATTCAGGATTTCCGCCACCGTTTTGGACGCGAACCCGAATCGATATGGCTTCCCGAAACAGCCTGCGATGAAGAAACCTTGGAGGTTTTAGTCGAAGAAGGAATTAAATTTATTATCCTTTCGCCTTATCAAGCCCAAGCCGTTTGTCTTATGCCTCGCGATCAACGCAAACACATGCCCAAAGAACATTGGACGGATGTGTCTGCGGGGACGATTGATCCTAAAATTCCTTACCGTTTATTTTTAAAAAATCATCCGGCAAAATTTCTAGATGTCTTTTTTTATGACGGCCTTGTTTCCAAAGATGTGGGATTTGGAAATCTGGCTTTCGATGCCAAGCTTTTTGGGGACCGGCTGGATGCGGCCAAAGGGGCGCTTTCCCATCCGCAGCTTATTCATATTGCGACAGACGGCGAAACTTTCGGCCATCATAAAGGTTATGGAGAAAGGGCGCTGGCTTATTTGCTGCAAATTGAAGCGCCGAAAAGAGGATACCGCATTGTTAATTACGGGGAATACCTGGAATCCTGTCCGCCTCACCATGCGGTAAAGATCAAAGAAGGTGAGGATGGGGAGGGAACTTCCTGGAGTTGTGCGCACGGCGTGAAACGCTGGAAAGACCATTGCGGCTGCCGCGGCGGCGGGCCTCTGGAATGGAATCAAAATTGGCGCAAGCCTTTACGGACGGCCTTAGACGGCCTTCGCGATCAGCTGGCAAAAATTTATGAAGAAAAGGGCAGGAATTATTTAAAAAATGTTTGGGAAGCCCGCAATGATTATATCGCCGTTATTTTAAATCGTTCCCGTGAAACGATTGAGGCGTTTTTTGAAAAGCATGCCAAGCATAAATTGAATCAGGAAGAGACGGTCATTTGTCTCAGGATTCTTGAAATGCAGCGCAATGCCATGCTGATGTACACAAGCTGCGGCTGGTTTTTTACGGAAATATCCGGCATCGAAACGGTTCAAATCCTCCAATATGCCGCGCGCGCCCTTCAATTTGTGAATCTGGTGTCCTCCAATTCTTTGGAAGAAGAATTTTTGAACCGTCTGGCGGAGGCCAAAAGCAATGTGCGGTCCCTCAAAGATGGACGCGGGGTGTATGAGAAATTGGTGAGGCCCCACATGGCCTCGCTTCACCACATTGTGGCCCATTACGGTATCGGATCGATGTTCGAAGACTATTATCCGGATTCAGATCAATTTGAGCTTTACTGTTTTAAAATTCATGTATTTCATCAAAGAAAAGATTCTTCCGGCAATATGATGCTTAATTTCGGCCGCGTGCACATTACCTCCGCGGTCACCCTTCACGAATACGATCTCATTTTTATCGTGGTGCAAATCGGGCTTTACGATTTCCGCTGTTCCATCAAGCCTTTTTTGGATGCCCAGAATATGGAAGA
>JACPXK010000035.1 GCA_016196565.1 Candidatus Omnitrophota bacterium
GAAAGGCTTTCCAAAAGAAAAATCCGTCCTGATTCCGGAATTAGCATTAAACCGATTTCTGTTTTCGGAACGGAGCGTGTGGTCCGGTTTGCTTTCGAATACGCCCGCCAAAATAAAAGAAAAAAAATCACGGCTGTTCATAAAGCCAATATTATGAAATTCACCGACGGTCTGTTTTTGGAAGTTGCACGCAATGTCGCCAAAAATTATACCGATATTGAATTCGAAGATCGCATTGTGGACAACATGTCCATGCAGCTTGTGCAAGTGCCGGAACAATACGATATGCTTGTTCTCCCGAACCTTTATGGCGATATTTTGTCGGACCTTTGTGCCGGATTAATCGGCGGCCTGGGCGTTGCTCCGGGCGCCAATATCGGCAAAGATTATGCTCTTTTCGAACCCACGCATGGTTCGGCCCCCAAATACAAAGGCTTGAACAAAGTCAATCCCGTAGCTTTGATTTTGTCCGGAGTTTTGATGCTTCGCTATATCGGAGAAAAAGAAGCCGGCGACCGGCTCGAAAAAGCTGTGGCCGAGATTATCAAAGAAGGTAAAGACGTTACTTATGATATGAAAGAAAGACGCGATGATCCCACCGCCGTTGGTACCAAAGAAATGGGCGATGCGATTATCAAAAAAATGATGGCGGGATCGAGAAAATAAATGGCGTATACGCCCAAAGTTACAGTGGTCGGCGCGGGATTTGTCGGAGCAACCACCGCACAGCGTCTTATCGAAAAAGACATTGCCGATGTGGTTTTGATCGATGTGGTGGAGGGACTTCCTCAGGGCAAGGCCCTCGATATGATGGAATCCGCTCCGATTGAAAGATTTCAGGCTTCGATTAAAGGTACGAATCAATATGAAGATACCAAAGGTTCCGATGTGGTAGTGATTACGGCCGGCCTTGCGCGTAAACCCGGAATGAGCCGCGACGATTTACTTTTTAAAAATGCAGAAATCGTTGGAGGTGTGGTCACCGAATGCGTGAAATATTCTCCGGATGCGATTTTGCTTATCGTCACTAATCCGCTTGATGTGATGACTTATCTGGCCTGGAAAAAATCCGGTTTTCCTCCGCATCGTGTTTTTGGAATGGCCGGTGCGCTTGATTCTGCGCGCATGGCTTATTTTATTGCCGAAGAACTGGAATGCGTACCGCATGAAGTTGACGCCATGGTGCTTGGCGGACACGGCGACGAAATGGTACCGGTCCCTGCGCATACTAAGGTCAAGGGAGAGCTGATCACCAAACTTTTGAGTGCCGAAAAAATCGAGGCCATCAATCAAAGAACGCGCGACGGCGGTGCGGAAATCGTGAAGCATCTTAAAACCGGCAGCGCTTTTTACGCGCCTTCTTCTTCTGTTGTTCGTATGGTGAAGGCGATTGCCGAAGACAGCGGCGAAATCATTCCCTCCTGCGTTTATCTCACCGGCCAATACGGAATCAAAGATGTGTATTGCGGAGTTCCGGCGCAGCTTGGCCGCAAGGGAGTCCGAGCCGTGGCGGAAATTCCTCTCACCGAAAATGAAAAGGTGGCTTTGCTCCAGTCCGCCGAGCATGTGCGCGAAAATTGCGCAAAGTTGAATTTATAGGATGAAAAACGAGATTGCTTCGCCCTTCGGGCTCGCAATGACATTTAAGGTGGACTATTCGCTGTCATTGCGAGGAGGCGAAGCCGACGAAGCAATCTCGGTTTTAGAATGAATTCCTTTGGTTCCAAATCCCAATTTAAAACGGGCAATAACTCTTTTACCATTTTCCGGCTGAGCGCTTTAGAAAAGGCCGGATTCAATCTCACCAAGCTTCCTTATTCCATCCGGGTTTTGTTAGAAAATCTTTTGCGTTATGAAGACGGCAAGGCCGTTAAGCGTGCGGATATCGAAGCTTTAGCGCGCTGGAACCCTTCGCTCAAATCCGAATCCGAAATTTCTTTTACGCCTGCCCGTGTCGTCCTGCAGGATTTTACCGGTGTTCCGTGCGTGGTGGATTTGGCTTCCATGCGCGATGCCATCAAAAAAATAGGCGGTGATCCCAAAAAAATTAATCCGCTTGAGCCGGTGGATTTGGTGATTGATCATTCCGTGCAAGTCGATTCTTTCGGCACACCCCAGTCATTTGCTGAAAATGTCAAAATCGAATTCGCGCGCAACCGTGAACGTTATCAATTTCTTCGCTGGGGACAAACCGCTTTAAATAATTTCCGCGCCGTGCCGCCGGGGACCGGCATTGTGCATCAAGTCAATCTCGAATATTTGGCCGGCGTGGTGTTGAAGAGAAAAATGGGCAGTGAAACTTGGCTTTATCCCGACACTTTGGTGGGGACAGATTCTCACACCACCATGATTAACGGGCTTGGCGTGGTTGGGTGGGGAGTGGGCGGAATCGAAGCCGAAGCCGCTATGCTCGGCCAGCCGGTTTCTATGCTGATTCCCGAAGTGGTGGGATTTCGTTTGAATGGAAAGCTCTCGGAAGGCGCCACAGCTACAGATTTGGTTTTGACCGTGACGCAAATGCTTCGCAAAAAAGGGGTGGTGGGAAAATTCGTGGAATTTTTCGGGCCCGGCCTCGCCAATCTTACGCTGGCTGACCGCGCGACCATTGCCAATATGGCTCCTGAATACGGCGCCACCATCGGTTATTTTCCGGTGGATGATCAAACGCTGGATTATTTGCGCCTTACCGGACGCGATGCGAAAACCGTGGAAGATTATTTCAAAGAACAGGGACTTTTCCGCACCCAAAATTCTCCGGATCCGCAATTTTCTGATTTGCTCGAATTGGATTTAGGACAAGTTGAACCCAGTCTCGCCGGCCCTAAACGTCCGCAGGATCGTGTTGCGCTGAGAGATGTAAAAAAATCTTTTGAAGATGCACTAGCGGCAGAAGGAAAATCTCAACAGGCTGTCATTGTGAGCCCCGAAGGGGTCAAACACGGTTCGGTGGTGATTGCGGCGATTACAAGCTGCACCAACACTTCTAATCCGCAAGTGATGATCGGTGCCGGACTCGTTGCCAAAAAGGCCGTGGAAAAAGGGCTTTCAGTAAAGCCCTGGGTGAAAACTAGTTTTGCCCCGGGTTCTCAAGTTGTGACGGAATATTTAAAAAAATCCGGGCTTATGCCTTATCTAGAAAAATTACGTTTTCATTTAGTGGGATACGGCTGTACCACTTGCATCGGAAATTCAGGGCCGCTTCCTGATCCGGTTGCAAAAGCTGTGCGCGAAGGCGATCTGGTTGTTTCTGCGGTATTGTCCGGCAATCGCAATTTTGAAGGGCGTGTCCATCCCCAAGTGAAAGCCAATTATTTAGCTTCGCCGCCGCTCGTTGTCGCTTATGCGCTTGCCGGATCCATGAATGTGGATTTAGCGACCGAAGCTATCGGCCAGGATTCCAAAGGCGCGCCGGTTTATTTAAAAGATATTTGGCCGTCTTCTGCCGAAATTGCTGCGGCCATGAAAAATGTGAATGCGGAAATGTTTGCTTCGCGTTACGCCGATGTTTTTATGGGGGATACTCAGTGGCAGACGCTTGATATTCCCAAAGGCGACACATTCAGCTGGGATGCAAAATCCACTTACATTAAAAAAGCGCCTTATTTCGACCATATGCCGATTACTCCCGTTCCGCTTAAAAATATTCAGAACGCTCGCGTTCTGGTGATGGTGGGGGATTCCGTAACCACGGATCATATTTCTCCGGCCGGAAATATTGCGAAAGACAGCCCGGCGGCAAAATATTTAGTTGCTAATGGTGTGGATCCTCAGGATTTTAATTCTTACGGCGCCCGGCGCGGCAATCATGAAGTCATGGTCCGCGGCACCTTTGCCAATATAAGGTTGAAAAATCTTTTAGCCGCCGGCACGGAAGGCGGCGTTACACGCATGCCCGACGGCAGTATTCTTTCGATTTACGATGCGTCCGTAAAATACGGCGCAGACAATATTCCGCTTCTTGTCCTTGCAGGAAAAGAATACGGATCGGGATCTTCGCGCGATTGGGCGGCTAAAGGCCCGATGCTTCTTGGCATCAAAGCCGTGATTGCGGAGAGTTTTGAGCGCATTCATCGCAGCAATTTGATCGGGATGGGAATTTTGCCGCTGGAATTCATGCTCGGCGAAACTCGGGAGAGTTTAAAACTCACCGGGCAGGAAATTTTTGCCATTGAGGGTATTGCGGACAATCTCCAGCCGCGCAAAAAATTAAATGTTCGTGCTTCCGGTCCGGAAGGAGAGAAAAAATTCACTGTCCTCACGCGCATTGACACGCCGGTGGAACTTTCCTATTATCAACACGGCGGTATTCTTCAATATGTCTTAAGGCAATTGTGCAAATAAACTTATGACTGATAGCAAAGAAATTAAAATTTCTCCACATTTTTGGCTGCGAAGGCTTCATTCCCTTTCCGGAATTTTTCCTATCGGCGCGTTTCTGCTCGAACATATGTTTTCCAATTCCTTTATCACGCTCGGTCCGGCAGCCTATAACAATCAAATTCATTTTTTGCAGAGCCTGCCTTATGTGTTATGGCTTGAAGTGATATTAATTTACATTCCTATTCTCTATCACGCTTTTTATGGTTTTTATGTGATGTTCACCGGCAAAAGTAATTTGGCCTGGTACCCTTACCGCGCCAATATTTTATACACCCTTCAGCGCTGGACCGGGATTATCGCTTTCATTTATATCGGGTATCACGCTTATCATACGCGCGGCGTAAACTTGCTTTACGGAACAGAAGTCAGTTATGAGCGTATGGCACAGCTTATGAGCGATCCTAAAATGTTCGTGTTTTATCTTGTGGGCATGGCGGCCGTGATGTTTCATTTTGCCAACGGCATTTGGGGATTTTTAATCAGCTGGGGAATTACGGTGGGCCCGAAAGCCCAAAAAGTTTCCGGATGGCTTTGCACGTTTCTCGGAATTCTTCTTTTTGTAACGGGCGCCAACGCCCTTATTCATTTGGTAAAGTAAAGTGGCAAGTTATTTTTATATACCAATAGGCGACCAAATAATTTTCTTTTTAATAAACGCAGTTACTCCTATTAGTATAAATATCGCTTATCTGGAATCAAGCAAAGCTAAGCAATTATTCGGGGAAAATGTAGAAAATCCTTCATGACTATTATTACAAGATTAAATTATCGGAAAGTTTATTAAAAGGTACAATCGTGAATGACACGACCCCCAAAATCGCAGAGAAGATGGAAGAGATGTTTCAGCAAAAGACTCCCGGCGAGCGTTTAGCCATGGGCTGCTCCATGTTCGATCTGGCAAAGGAGTTGGTAAAGAGTTCCATTTTGCAGAATGATCCTGATATTTCACCTTCTTTGATGCGGCAGGAATTATTTTTGCGGTTTTACGGCAATGATTTTAATCCTGCCGCCCGGCAAAAAATCGTTCATCATTTAACTCACGTGAAACCATGAATTCCAAACCTAAAATGATTGTGGTGGGCGGCGGGCTTGCCGGTTTGATGACCACCATCAAACTTGCAGAAGCCGGTCATACCGTTGATCTTATTTCCATTGTGCCATGCAAACGGTCTCATTCGGTTTGCGCGCAAGGCGGAATCAATGCCTCGGTCAATACTAAAGGTGAGGGTGATTCGCCACAAATTCATTTTGAAGAAACCATTTTGGGCGGAGACTTTCTGGCCAATCAGCCCATGGTGCTTGAAATGTGCAAGAACGCTCCCAATTTCGTTTATATGCTGGACCGCATGGGTGTTCAGTTCAACCGCACGGCCGAAGGCCTGATTGATTTTCGCCGTTTCGGGGGGACTAAATTTCACCGCACGGCCTTTGCCGGCGCGACCACGGGCCAGCAAATGCTTTACGCCCTCGATGAGCAAGTGCGCCGTCATGAAGTGGAAGGAAAAGTCATGCGCTATGAAGGCTGGGAATTTCTCTCGGCGGTGATTGATGATAAAAATATTTCGCGCGGACTTGTGGCCATGAATCTCACCACCTTTGAAATTCGCGCGTTTAAAGGTGATGCGGTGGTTTACGCCACCGGCGGGCCGGGCATGATTTACGGGCGTTCCACCATGTCCATGATTTGTACGGCCGCCGCGGCGGGAGCACTTTTTCAGCAAGGGGTTTGGTATGCAAACGGTGAATTCATTCAAGTTCATCCCACGGCAATTGCCGGAGAAGATAAAAACCGTTTGATGTCGGAGGCTGTACGCGGTGAGGGAGGGCGCTTGTGGACCATGAAAGACGGCAAACGCTGGTACTTTCTCGAAGAATGGTATCCCAAATACGGCAATCTGGTGCCGCGCGATATTGCTTCGCGCGCGATTTTTAAAGTTTGCCGCGAAATGGGTCTTGGCGTCGACGGCAAAGACGTAGTTTATCTCGACATTTCTCATCTTGATGCAAAACTCATGAAGCAAAAACTCGGCGGCATTATCGAAATTTATGAAAAATTCATGAATGAAGATCCCAGCAAAGTTCCCATGCGTGTATTTCCTTCGGTCCATTATTCGATGGGCGGAATTTATATCGACGGCCGTCATATGACTAATGTTTCCGGAATTCTTGCGGCCGGAGAATGTGATTATCAATATCATGGCGCCAACCGGCTTGGGGCCAATTCACTTCTTTCTTGTCTGCAGGGCGGGCTCATGTCCGCGGCGCGGGCGGGAGAATATGTTCAGGGCCTTGAACAAAGCGCGGAAGACACAAGCTCGAAATGGTTTGATCAGCAGGTGAAAAAAGAAGAATCCCGTAATGACGAAATACTCCGCATGCGCGGCAAAGAAAATCCTTATCAGCTTTGGGAAGAAATGGGAAAAGTCATGACCGACAATGTCACGGTCGTGCGTTACAATAAAAATCTCGAAGCCACGGACCAAAAACTTCAGGA
>JACPXK010000038.1 GCA_016196565.1 Candidatus Omnitrophota bacterium
GATTTCACAGCTGCTGGAGGGCGTGCAATTTCAAGACGGAATTGCGCTTCAAAAAGCGGCTTGAAGAATCCTGGAAGGATACGATTTCAAAATCTCAGGCCACAACATTTGACAATATCTCACTTCTAGCCGTTAGAATTTATTATGAAAATCGCATTTTAAGAGTTTTTGGAAAAAGATTGGGATTTAGCAAATGAATGCATTTGCCTTTTCTGCCTATTTGACGAGCTTTTCGACTTTTATAATTGGATGTTTTGTTCTTCTTAAAATGAGAAGTGCACCTATTAATCGTATTTTTTTCTTTTATTCTTCTGCTATCGCATTCTGGGCATTTTTTACTGCAACGCATAGCATTTCGCAAAATGAAATTATTTCCTTGGGTTGCGCTAAAATTATGCATGTGGCAGTCCCATTCATTCCGATGTTGTTTTTCCACTTTACGTTAGTTTTTTTGCAAATATTGAGATCTAACAAATTACGGGTCATTCTCATTTCGGGTTACGCATTAGCAATTTTGATAGTTATCTTTAGTCTTACTACAAATCTCCTTGTTCGCGATGTTCGACCGAAATTAGGTTATTCGTATTTTATGGATGGTGGGTGTCTCTATGGGTTAGTTATCGGTTATTTTACTTTCTATTCCTTTTTGGGTTTGTGGTTATTAGCAAAAGCTGTAAAAATCAGTGCAGGTATGCGTCGAAGCCAATTAAGATTTCTTTTTTGGGGATCTCTCATCGGATACACATTAGGCGCAGCTAATTTCATGCCCGTTTATAATTTAACTTTTTTTCCTTATCCTTATGGAAGTTTAGGAATAATGTTTTATGTATTCATTACGGCATATGCAATCGTACGCTATCGATTCCTAGATATTGAAGTCATAATTAAAAGGACACTTGTATTCACGGGTCTTTTTGCGATGATTATGATTGTCATAGGATCCGTGACGACGGTTGTTCAGGGGATGCTGGGGCGGTATTTTCAATTTCCGGCGATGTTTTCGACGGCGTTAAGCGTGCTTGCGGCGATTTTGTTGTACGATCCCTCCAAAAGATTCCTGGTGAATTTCACAGATAAATATTTGTTTCAAAAGAAGCTGGATTACACGGTGCTGCTCAAAGAGGCGAGCCAGCAAATGGCGGCCATTAAGAGTTTGAAGGCGCTCTCAAAAGTGGTGGTAGCCTTCCTGATCCGCAAAGCCCGCATTGTGAGCGCGGCGGTGTTTGTACAGTCCGATACCGGGGCTTATGTGATCAAGGCCTCGCGGCCGGCGTTCCGCCAGCTCAATCGAATCTTAAAGCCCGATCACCCGCTGATTGAGGAATTGATACGTCTGGAGCGGCCCGTGGACCGCGAGGAAATCACCAACCGTTTTGCCACGACCACGAAATCCGATGCCGGACAGGCGGCGGCATTCAAGCAGTGCCTGGAGCTTTTTGACCTTTTTAAGGCCGATGTGGTGGTGCCGAGCTTTCTTTACCCGCAAAGCCGCGGCGGAATTAACGGGCAAAACCGCCCGCTTTTGAGAAGCCTGCTTTTTTTGGGTCCGAAGAAATCCGATGAGCCCTACACGCAGGAAGACCTGGATATCTTTTTCACGCTCGCCCAGGAGTCCGCCATTGCGATTGAAAACGCGCGCCTTTACGATGAAGCGGTTCGCAAAACCGAGCAGCTTCGCGAAATGAACCAGGAGCTTGCCAATGCCAATCAAAGGCTGCAGGTGACCCAGGCCTCGCTCATTGTGGCGGAAAAAAATGCGACCATGGCGGGCATGGCCAAGGCCATCGGCCACGAGGTGAATAATCCGCTCACCACGGTGATTTTACGCATTGATAAAATCCACTCCAATAAAGTGAAAAAGTTCAAGGCCGCCATTGAACAGGTGAAGCCCAAACTGGCCCAAGAAGAAGTGACGCAGTTTTCCACGCTGTGCCAATCCATTGACGATGACAGCCAAAGCGCCTACCGCGCGGCCCAGCGCATCAACGCCGTGGTGCACACGCTCACCGATATCCTGCGCGACGCCAAGGGCGAGATGGGGCCGCTTTCCCTGGTGGTGCTATTCCGCGAGGCGCTCGAGGCCGTGCGGTTTTCCACCTACGAGGAAAATTTAACAGGCTGCGATATTAAAGTGGATATTGCGACCAACATCATCATCTTTGGAAATTTGGAGCAGCTCCTGCAGGTCTTCGTCAATTTGATTAAAAACGCATTCGAGGCCATGGGCGACGGCCGGGACCGCAAGATTTGGATTCGCGGCGGCCAGGACGCCGAAGACCCCCGAATGTCGCGCATTGAAGTGGAAGATAACGGGCCGGGCATTTCTGCCGAGCTGCTGCCCCGAATCTGGAATCAGGGATTTTCCACCAAACAGCGTAAGGACAATTCCATCGGAGCGCCGGGCCAAGGTCAGGGCCTGTTCGTTGTCAAGCATATGATTGAATCGATTCATAAGGGAACTATTCTTTGTGAAAGCCAAGTGGGGCGGGGGACCAAATTTATTATTCGCCTTCCCCTCGCTGAAGAAAAGCCATTATGAGAGACCGAGAGGAGTTGTCTCTCCCCTTAAATGATGGGCAGAAACCGCTGAGGCGAGCGGTTTCTGCAGGGAGTTCGCTATGATTCGAGCACTGGTTGTGGATGACGAAGAAGAGATTGCGGTGATTTTGAAAGAGACGCTTGAGGAGCTCGGCGCCCAGACGCGCATGGTGCATTCCGGAGATGCGGCGCTTAAAATCATCGAATCCGAGGCGCTGGACCTTTTGGTTTGCGATATGCGGCTTTCCACGAAAATTTCCGGGCTGGATCTTATTTCCGCCGCCAAAAAGAAATCCTCAAAGACCCTCGTAGCCTCGATGACCGGTTATGTGGATATCGCGCTTCAGCAGGCGGCCGAAAAGCTGGGTGTGGACCTCTACTTAATGAAGCCCGACGATCTGAAGCCGGAAATCTTCGAGCAAAAAATACGCACGCTCCTCGCCAAATTCCCCAAATCCTAAATGCCGCCGCTCCGCCCGCGAAATTGAAAGACCTACCGGTTCCAGGTTGCCGCCGGCAACCTGGAACCGGTAAGGGAATGATAGCAATTTAAGAATTTTTACTACTCACTAAAGATACTTACAAAGTTTTTGTAGCGTCAACGCCACAAAATCGCCTCAAAACGCCCTCTTTTTTCACTTTTTCCGGAAAATCCTGTTGTGAAAAGCAATTCTGCGCCGTATTTTGAAGCAACGCAAAGGAGAAACAAAGATGAGAAAAGGAATACTTAAAGTCTTAAGCTTACTGCTACTTACATTTGCGATTTTGGAAAATCTGCAAGGAAAGGCATTTGCCATGGAGAAGAAAGAAGCATCATCGCCATATGGCGTCATTTACTTTTCAAATGGGGTAACTATAGAGAAAATTGATCTTAAAACTAAAAAAAGTGAAATCGTTATTCCTGAAAAAGATGAGAATGGTAATTATTTTGATTCCATTTACCCCATCTTTTCTTTTAAAAAAAACAAAATGTATTTTCTCCGAAAGTACACCTGGCCTAAAAGAACCCATATTGCGATTTATGATTTCCGTACCCAAAAAATTGAATCAACAATTGATTTAGAAAGCTCTCTCTCTCTCTCTCCTGACGAACAATGGTTTGCTTATTTTCGTAGAATGAAATTACCGACACCGAAAAGGGAAAAAAATCGTCCAGAAGAGTTAGTGATAAAGAATGTTATGAGCCATGAAGAAAGAGTTGTTGCGATTGATGCCACTTCTTATCAGGAAGCGCCACAGTGGTTAACGAACAAGGACATACTGTATAAAAATATTTCCGAAAAGATTATCAAGGTAAATGTTGATACCGGTAAGACAGAAGAATGGAACTTTAAAAGGAAAATATCAATCGGTCCCTTGTCGCCAGACAGAAAATTTATTCTCTGTTACGCTTGGCTCAGCGGCGGCGAAAATATTTTTATCCTTGATTTAAAGGATAATTCGTTAAGGCCCATCAAGAGATCTTGGTTGTTTCTAACAAAAAGCGCTGATTTTTGGTCGCCTGACGGAAAGTCCTTTATTTACACTCGGCAAGATTGGCAAAACTTAAATCCCTTCTACGAGGTGGGGAATCTTTACTGGCGGGATTTAGCTACGGGTAAGGAACAAAAACTCGCTGATACGGTTTCTCTTTCTGGCGGCTTTTGGCTTGCCGAAGATCCTATGAATAAATCAGAATTTGAAAATAAAAAATAAGGAGAAATTTAATATGTCTATAAATCATTTCCGAAATTCGAAGTTATTTCGTTTTTTGGCATGTTTCATTATTCTTGATCTTCTCGTCTTTCAAAATCTTTACGGCCAGGAATTTCAGCTGCAAGAGACGAATGTCTATACGCCGGTGAAGGAGACGGGGGGGGATTTTGACGAGCGAAGATTCCCGTCTTCATACTCCGGAACAGGATTTTTGGGATGAAGGCCCGCTGTGGAAATGATTTTTGCGCCGTATTTTGAAGCAACGCATAAAGGAGAAACAAAGTGAGAATTCGAATACTTAAAGTCCTAAGCTTACTACTTACATTTGCGATTTTGGAAACTCCGCAAGGAAAGGGATTCGCCATGGAGAAGAAAGATGCATCATCGCCGTATGGAGTCGTTTATTTTTCCAACGGTGTAACAATTGAAAAAATTGATCTTAAAACCCGTAACCTTGAAATTGTGATTCCGGAAAAAGATGAGAATGGCGAGAGATTTCATTCCACTTATCCGGTTTATGCTTCGAAGAGGAACAAAATGTATTTTATTCAAATGTTGTGGCCGAAATGTCACGTTGCCATCTATGATTTTAAAAGTAAAAAAATAGAATCAAGAATCGATGTTTGCCCCAACTCTCTCTCTCTCTCTCTCTCTCCTAATGAACAGTGGCTAACTTATTTTCGTGGCGGAAAGCCCGCTTTGCTGAAGGATGAAGAGATGAAGCCATCTCAGTTGCTGATAAAAAATATTTTGAACGGAGACGAGAAAATTATTGCCAAAGACGCATCACCTTTTGGTCTACCTGCAATTTGGCTCGCGGACGACGAACTCATTTACAAAAATATTTCTGATGGAACCGTACTCATAAATATCAACACACAAAAAAAACAGATTTGGAATTTAAAGAAAGGTATTTCTCCAAACGCACTTTCTCCTGACGGCAAACATCTTCTCTGCGATGATTATCTTGCTGGAGGAAAGAATGTTTATCTTCTTGATTTAAAGGACCAATCCTTAAAGCCGGTCATGCATTCGTGGTTTTTTTTGATTCAGAGTGCAGATTTTTTGTCTCCCGATGGCAAATCCTTTATTTATACCCGGCAGAGCTGGGAGGACCTCATCCCTTTACACGAAGTAGGGAATATTTACTGGCGAGATCTATCGACAGGCAAAGAACAGAAACTATCCGACAACGTCGCCCTTTTCGGCGGCTTTTGGCTTGCCGAAGACCCTATGAATAAACCAGAATTTGAAAATAAAAAATAAGAAGGATTTTAATATGTCTATCAATCGTTTCCAAAATTCAAAATTATTTCGTTTTTTGGCATGTTTAATCATTCTTGATCTTCTAGTCTTTCAAAATCTTTACGGCCAGGAATTTCAGCTGCAGGAGACGAATGTCTATACGCCGGTGAAGGAGACGGGGGGGATTTTGACGAGCGAAGATTCCCGTCTTCATACTCCGGAACAGGATTTTTGGCATGAAGGCCCGCTGTCGGAGGCGACGGTTGAACTGTCTTCGAATGTCATCCTGAACGAAGTGAAGGATCTAGATCCTTCGGCTGCGCCTCAGGATGACAGAAAGCACGACTCGCTTCGCAGCAATGGCCAAGAATCGTTCGCATATGCCCTTGAACTCATTGGTCCGGAATTCGCGTCCGCTGTTATTTTGAAAGATATGCAGAAGGAAGACATTCAAAGGCTGCTGGATTTGGACATTGAAACGGCCATCGCCGTGCTTCACGGGGAAATTGTTTTATTCAGCACGGGCAATGAAGAAGAAATTGGGGTGACGGCCCCGGCCCGCAATTTGCTTGAAGCGGCGGATTTTATATCGCACACGCATATCACAAGGCAATCCCGGGAGGGGCCCTCGTCCTTTGATTTCCGGCATGCGCTCACAAGCCCCGGTGAGGAATACGTGCTGACCCGCAACGGGGTTTATGCCTATAACAACGAGGGATTGCTGAATGAAGGCAATTCCATTTCTTACTTAGATTATTTGACTAAGCTTCAGGAAGCTTTGTCAGGCAATGCCGCAAGGGATGAAGTCCAAGCCCGGGTTTTGCTGAATGAATTCATCCGGCAAATGGATCTTTATAATGAGGCGCCCGAGGGAATGAAATCCTCATTCCGGCGCTCGGCGCCGGCGCCCAAGACGCAAAATTATTATGATAGTGAAGGAAATTTAACCCGCCGTTTGACCACCACCTATTATGAAGACGCAAAGACAAAGACAACCGATGATTATCGTTACAGCGGAGCAATATTGACAACCCGGGATTACCGGAGCTACAGCACAACCGGATCGCTCATACGTTTTCTGAATCAAAGTTATCACCCGGATGGAAAGATCCTTAAAGTCACCAATGATTATTACTACAGCCCGGAAGGAGTGGTGACGGGAAGATACTACCGCGCTTATGATACGAACGGAGCTCAAACACGCTCTTTGACTCAAGGCTATGATTCGGACGGCAACCCCAAATTCTCCGATGATTATAATTACTACAGCCCGGAAGGAGCGGTGACGGGAAGAAATTACTACCAGTATAACGAAGCGGGAATTAAGACACGGTTTCTGACGCAAACCTATCACCCGGATGGAAAACTGAAAGTCAGCAATGATTATTACTACAGCCCGGAAGGAGTGGTGACGGGAAGATACTACCGCGCTTATGATACGAACGGAGCTCAAACACGCTCTTTGACTCAAGGCTATGATTCGGACGGCAACCCCAAATTCTCCGATGATTATAATTA
>JACPXK010000018.1 GCA_016196565.1 Candidatus Omnitrophota bacterium
AGGCTCACAGTTATGGGAGCACGCGGCCTTGATAGGAATCGGCGGAATGAATAACGCGACGAGATTTCATGACGAGGCAATCATGGAGGGCAACGGTCATTACTTGAAAGGCGGAATCAACGGGGTGGAAATTTACAACCGCAAGCTTTCGGGCAGGGAAATAGGGATTCTGGCCAAGCCCGAGGTTTCCCCGCTTGGGCGTGTATTGAAACTCGATGATGATCTTGAATTTGACGGGGTGGATGATTTGAAAGCGCTTGATAATAGTACGGATATCAATCTCGGCATTCATACAGAAAGAACGCTGGCGATATGGTTTCGCGTGGAAGACGCATCGATTAATACGCGTAAGCAAGTGATATATGAAGAAGGCGGAGCGGGAAGAGGATTAAACATTTATGTGTACGATGGGAAATTATATGTAGGGGGATGGAATGCGCTGTTGAACTGAAGGGCGGAGAAACGATCAGCGCGGATGTGCTGAAAGGATATTTGGACGGCGCAGAATTTGGAAGAGGAGAAGGCTCGCAGTTATGGGAGCATGCGGCCTTGATTGGAATCGGCGGGATGAATAATGCGACGAGATTTCATGACGAGGCCATTATGGACGGCAACGGGAATTACTTGAAGGGGGGAATCAACGGGGTAGAAATTTACAACCGCAAGCTTTCGGGCAGGGAAATAAAAACGCTGACTGAAACCACTGCGCCTCCGGATGTGACTCCTCCGACCGGTTCCATCAGCATCAATCAAGACGCGGTTTACACCAATAATGTGGGCATTACCTTGGATTTGACAGCAAATGATACCGGGTCAGGAATTGATCAAGTGAGATTTTCAACGGATGATGGACAAACCTGGAGCCCATGGGAAGATTATGCGCCAACAAAGCAGCTTACACTTCCAAGTGGAGACGGAATTAAAACTGTGCGAGTTGAAGTTCGTGACAAAGCCGGTAATGTCGGTTTCGCCTCGGATGACATTATATTAGATACTGTTATGCCGACTATAAAGGCAATTAGCTATGTTGATACCCCAATAGTTGACGGTAAAGCCTATAACTCAGGAGCGGCAGACATTCGACTCCAAGGATATGATGCTACGAGCGGAATTAAAGAAAGAAGGTTTTCTTTGGACGGCGGACAAACCTGGGAGCGTTGGGTTGGATGGTTTCCAATAAATGATAATTTCGAAGAAAATATTGTGTCTCAAGTTATATTTTTCCCATTAGAAAATAAGATTTACGATGTAAGCTTTCAAGTCATTGATAAAGCAGGTAATTTGTCTCAAGTCGACAACCTGAAAGTTTATGTGGATATCGTAAAACCTACCGGAACAATAGTTGTTGGGGACGATAGTCATTACACTCAATCGCGGGACATTACCCTGACCCTGACCGGAGAAGATTCATTCTCAGGTCTCGGTACCATGTATTTTTCAGGAGCGGGCCTTGCCGAAACAAATCCGGAACCGTTTACCACAACGAAATCTCTTCAACTTGAAGATATAGATGGCTTGTATAATATTGGTTATCATCTTTTGGACAAAGCGGGAAATCTTTACACTACGTTTTATTCTGTAACTCTCGACCGCACACCCCCCACAAGTTCTGTAGTTATTAATGATGGTGTAGAGTTCACGGGTAATCCCAATATTACACTTAAAATAACTGCCATGGATCAGACGACGGGTGTTACTCAAATGAGATTTTCAACCGATAACGGACAAACTTGGACTAGTTGGGAAAACTATGGATGGGGCACATTCGCCGGGGAAACAGGAATTGTCACAAAATCATTGACCCTTCCGGAGGGTGATGGTGTCAAAACCGTTCAAGTTGAATTGCGTGATTACGCAGGAAACATTAAATTAATCACGGATGATATTAGATTAGACACTATCGCACCGACGGTAGATGTGCTTTCCTATCGTAACGGGCTTCCGCTTATCGATAATACAGCCTATATGGCCAATGCTGAGCGTTTTGAATTAAATGGAGTTGATGTGACGAGTGGAATTAGCGCAGTGCGTTATACGATTAATGAAGCCTTGTTTGGATGGACGGATTGGATACCTTGGCAAGGTGTTGGAAATGTCGAAAGTATTACAGTCTTCTTTGCACTGTCAGAAAAAATTTATGATCTGAAATTTCAGGTAAAAGATAAGGCTGACAATTTATCATTACCGGATCAAATAAAGCTTTATTTGGATGATTCATTCCCAACAGGTTCTATCCTTATTAATGGAGGGGATGAATATTCTTCCTCTCTTACAGTTAATCTCACTTTAACCGGCTCTGATTTTTCAGGTGTGGACAAGATGCGTTTTTCCGAAAATAACGGTGCAACTTGGACGGATTGGGAGCCTTTTGCAACTACGAAATCATTTACCTTTTCTCCCGGAGAAGGAAATCGTAATCTTATTTATAAGATAATGGATAGAGCTGGACGTATCAGTAATGATTTCATCAATGATTCCATCATTCTCGATACCGCTGCCCCAACGGGATCTATATTGCTCAAGCTCACCAATGAAGGCGATTATGATTACTATAAGACTATAGCGGAGATGGAGGAGCCTATTACTTTTACGATAACAGGCTCGGATGCTTTGTCGGGTGTCGACAAGATGTATTTTTCAATACCTGACATGCCTGTAAATCCTTTTTTTACACAACCAGAACCTTTTGCTACGGAAAAAAGTCTCCAATTCAATGTCGATGCCTATAGAAATCGCACTTTTCCTATTATCACTCTCGCCGTGCTTTTTCTCATCGATAAGGCTGGAAATGTCGCTAGAATAGGATATGAATCTTTTCTTATTGACCCGGTGCCGCCTACGGGTTCCATTTCGATTAATGGAGGTGCTCAACAGACCAATACTCCGGATGTTACGATAACATTAGATGTGACAGATGACGTCAGACTTCAGCAGATGAGATTTTCTCTTGATGAAGGACAAACCTGGAGCCCATGGGAAGATTATGCGGCAACAAAACAGCTTACACTTCCAAGTGGAGACGGAACGAAAACCGTTAAATTTGAAGTAAGCGATCGCGCAGGAAATATCGCGACCTTTAGCGACACCATTATCTTAGATCTTCCTTAATTCGAAGGTTAGCATAAAAATTTTTGAGGGCTTGAGACTAATCCATTATGTAGTATCATTTAGGCATGCGGCTTAAGAATTCTTCCATCTTTCTCCTCGTTTTAACGCTCGCCACATTTTTATTTTCTGTCCCTTCTGTTTTTGCGGCCGCCAGCGTCACCAATAAGGGCAATGACACGGTGGAAATTAAGGCGCATAAAGCGGACAATTCTATTGCGACGATTCCTCTTGATCCGGGGCGTTCGGAATTTTTGCCGGCGGGAACCTATGAATTAATGGTTGTGCCTCATACCGGTGTGCGCGCGGATCAGGTCGTAAGCGTCAATGTCGTTAATGATGCGGGCAAAGAAACAACCCTCGACACCTATTGGAAGGTTCACAAATTGAACGAAGCCAAAAAAGCCGCAGCGGCGAATGTCACGCCTTATGTCACCAATTCCGGCAATGTCGCGGTAAACGCTATCATCAAACGCGCCACCGGCGCCGTGGAGCGCCGCATGGTTTATATCGGAGAATCTATTTATTTGCCTTATGACACGGTGGATGTGGATGTGGATACGATCGGCGGGTCGCGCGGGGATGAAGTGATTAATCTTTCCGTAGTGTTTCCCAACGGAAAGAAGAAAAGTATTAAGAAAGGGTAAAAAAGAAAAAAAGGGGACAGGTCTTAAGACCTGTCCCCTTTTTCTAATCAATCACGAAAAGCGACGCGAGATCTTGGTCCTTAGCAAGTCTTTGACGGGCCTCTTCCACCTGATAATAGGGGATTTCCGGAAACAGATGATGCAGGAAATGCCCGCTCAGTTCCCCGCCCGATAAATAATTGATCCAATTAGGAATTCCCCGGAACGTCCGTGTGCGCGCGTTAAGCGAACATGAAGGGTCGATGAGGCGTTCGTCGTAATGCTGGAATTGTCCCAGATAATGCGCCCAATTTTTGACAAATAACATGGGAAAAGCCCATCCCCAGGCGACGGCCGGCAGAAATTTGAGTACGATAAAAAATAATCCCCATTGAGCGGCCGATGTTACCGCCGCTTTTTTGATTTCCACCTCTTTGACTCTTCTATAATCTTTTTGATTCCACGCTTCGAGCGGTACGGTGTTCATGTACTCGTCGTCCTGCCATCCGGGCACATGAGCGCCGACAAAGGTTAATTCCAAAAAGTAAAAAACTTTTCCCCAAAAATTTTTGGCCACGGCCAAATAACGGTTTGTCCCATAATAATGATCCACATCGGTTTCGTGAAAAGGGCGGGCGTGATGATTGAGATGGGCGCGCACATAACGTGTGAGGCGTTTGGGGGCGTTCGGAACGGCGAGATGATAGAGAAGATCAAGCAAACGTTTGGCAGCCCCGGATTTCGCGGCATTGTGATGGGTGTGGTGATGGTGAATGGTCACATTGATCAGGCAAAACCATAGAAAAGAATTCATGATGCCGAGTAGAATTTTAAGACCGATCAAAGGCGTGAAGATAGCTGCAGAAGTTAAAACAAATAGCAGGCCGATGACGATTCCAAGATGAAGCGCCAGACGGCTATCCTGTTTTTCAAAAAGATCGGGATTGGCCGCGCGAAAATAGCTGAGGGCCTCAGTTTCTGGTTGGTTTTCGAGTTCAGCAAGCATACAAGATTATACTTATCTTGGCCGATGAATTAAAGACACAAAAAAGGGACTTATGAGTTTAAAAAAAGCGATTGTCACAGGGGCAAGTTCGGGCATTGGGCGGGCGCTTGCCAAAGAATTGGCGAGGCAGGGCTATGAAGTAGGGTTGGTCGCAAGGCGGGAGGATTTATTAAAAAGCCTGGCCGCGGAGATTCCCACAAAAACTTATATTAAAGTGATCGACCTCCGCCATCTCGAAAAAACTATTTTTCTTCTGGATGAACTTATCCTTCAAATGGGCGGCCTGGATTTAATGGTGATCAATGCGGGAATATTTCGGGAAAATCCCAACTTGGATTGGGAACCGGAACTTGAAACCGTAAGGGTCAATCTCCTGGGATTTATGGCGGCCAGCCATATTGCCGCCAAATATTTTCTCGCTGCCGGGACCGGTCATATCGTAGGAATTTCTTCCATCTCTGTCTTGCGGGGAAACGGGCGATCGCCGGCCTACAGTGCCTCCAAGATTTTTATGTCCAATTATCTGGCCGGATTAAGGCAGAGATTTTTGGGCACCGCCATTCATGTTACGGACATACGGCCCGGATTTGTGGACACGGCCATGCTGAGTAAAAAGAAAAAACTTTTTTGGTGCGCTTCCCCGGAACGGGCGGCGGAGCAAATTTTTAACGCTATCCGGAAAAAGAAAAAAACGGTGTATGTGACCAAGCGGTGGGGGATTGCGGCCCTGATAACCCCTTTTATTCCCGACCGGCTTTATGATTGGGCCTACCGCAAATTCGATAAGTAAGGTAAAATACCCGCCAAAAACCGGAGGAATATCATGAAGAAAATTTTATTCATCCTCGCACTTTTTATTGTGATAATGGCCCTCAGTATTTTTATTGCCAAGGATAAAATCCTTAAAGCGGCGGTGGAAACCGGCATTTCCACGGTCACGGGTTTTGACACCAAAATCAGTAGTATCGGTGTGGGTTTGTCCGGTAAGCTTCATATCAGGGAATTAAAAATCCGTAATCCCAATGGATTCAAAAAAGATGTGTTTGCGGACATTCCGGAAATTTATGTAAATCTTGATCTTCCCGCTGCTCTCAAGGGCAAAGAAATCCACATCTATGAAGCGCGCCTTAACATTGCCGAGATCAATATTGAAAAAACCCCGGAAGGCGTCACGAATATTTCCTTAATCAGCGCGGCGGCTGCCCAGTCGCCCAAAGAAAAACCTGCGGCCCAAAAACCTCCCATGCCTTTTGCTTTAGATGTTTTGGAACTGACCATGCGTAAGGTCAGTTATGAAGATCATTCCAGCATCATTCCTAAAAAGCTTGCTGCGGATTTGAACGTGGAAAAACAAGTTTTCCGGGGAATTGAAAACCCTCAGGCGCTCTTAAGTTTAATTCTTCTCAAGGTTTTTTACGGAACGACGTTCGGCAATCTCGGCATCGACCCCGCCATGCTTCAAAAGAAATTAACCGGGGCCCTTTCATCCGGGGAAGAACTGCTCAAACAAACCAGCACGGTGATGCTCGATACGGCCGGGGCCACATTCACGAAAACGACTGAGGTTTTGGATTTTGGCGAAGCCAAAACGACAATGAGCGGGGCGGCAACGGTCGCCCAGAAAAAAATCACCGGTATTTTCGGGAAAATAAAATCCAAGGCCGAAGAAGCCGCCTCGTGAAATTATTTGTTACCGCCAAACCGGGTGCCAAAGAAAATCGGGTTGAAAAAGTGGATGAAACCCACTTTCGTGTTTGGGTGAAGGCCCCTCCCGACAAAGGCCGCGCCAATCAAGCGGTCATCGAGGTCTTAAGCGAATATCTCGATATCCCCAAAAGCCGTTTTGCTCTTCTCCGCGGTGCTTCTTCCAAGTCTAAAGTCCTCGAAATTTCATAAAATTTCCAATCCTTTGGCACCGGAGAATAGCCAATGATCGACATTTTTTAATAGCTTAAGTGTGGATAATCTGGTGGCGTCCCATGACGTAATTTGTTAGAATACCGCCCTTTACAATGAAAACCTTACCCTTCTATAAGATGGTGGCCTCGGGCAATGATTTTGTGGTGGTGGACAATCGCCGCAAAGTCGTCAAGGACCCCCTGCGTTTTACGCGCGAAGTCTGTACCCCGCATACCGGGATAGGGGCCGACGGAGTGCTTCTTCTGGAGAATTCCGGCCGCGCGGATTTCAAAATGCGTATTATCAATTCCGACGGTTCCGAGGCCGAAGCCTGCGGCAATGGCTTTCGCTGCATCGCCCGTTATGCCCGTGAAATTTTAAAATATCCTCCCCGTTTTGAATTCGAATCCATTTCCGGCCTGGTGAAGGCGGAAGTAAAAAATGGAACCGTGAAAGTCCGTCTTCCCGATCCCAAAGATTACCGGGAAAGCGGTGATATCGAAGTGCTCGGCCACCGGCTGCATTATTCCTTTATCAATACCGGCGTGCCTCATACCGTGATTTTCGTGGAAGGGCTTGAAAAAATTGATGTAGAAAAATTGGGAAGCGCCATCCGTCATCATAAAACCTTTAAGCCCAAAGGCACGAATGTCAATTTTGTGGAAGTCAGAGGCCGCTCGGAAATTGAGGTGCGTACTTATGAGCGCGGCGTGGAAGGTGAAACGCAGGCTTGCGGAACCGGTTCCACGGCTTCGGCCATTATCAGCTCGCTTGCGGGATACACGCTAGCGCCGGTGCGTGTGAAAACGCGCGGCGGAGAAACCCTCACGATTTCGTTTAAAAAGAACGGCAAAAAAGTTACCGACGTTTTTCTCGAAGGCCAGGCCGATTTTGTTTATGAAGGAAAAATTTTATGAGCGCACAAACAAATAAAAAATCAACCTTTGAAGGCTCGATGGTGGCGCTCGTTACGCCGTTTCGCGAAACCCGTGTGGACGAAAAAGCGCTTTACGGCCTTCTCGATTTTCATTTGAAAAACAAAACCGATGTGATTATTCCCTGCGGTACCACGGGGGAATCGGCCACCATGTCGCATGAAGAACACAAAAGTGTAATGTCGATGGTGGTTAATTATGTCAAAGGGCGCGTGCCGGTGATTTGCGGCGCCGGTTCCAATAATACCCAAGAGGCTCTCGGGCTTGTGCTCTACGCTCAAAAAATCAAGGCCGATGGTGTGCTGCTTGTGACGCCGTATTACAACAAGCCCACGCAGGAAGGTCTTTACCGCCATTATGAATTTCTCGCCTCCAAAAGCGATATTCCCATTGTGCTCTACAATGTGCCGGGACGAACGGGAGTCAATCTTGCCCCTGAAACCGTGGCGCGTCTTGCTATGTTTGATAATGTGAAGGCCGTCAAAGAAGCCAGCGGCAATCTCGATCAAGTGGACCGCATTCTGGATCTTTGCGATATTACGGTTCTTTCAGGGGATGACGGTTTGACTGTTCCCATGATCGCGATCGGAGCGCGTGGTGTGATTTCTGTGACGGCCAATGTGGTGCCGGATCTCATGAGCAAAATGGTTCATGCGGCGCTTGAGGAAGATTTCCCGCGGGCGCGGAAAATTCACCGGGAGCTTTACCGTTTGAACAAACTTCTTTTTATCGAAACCAATCCGATCCCTGTCAAAACCGCACTTGGTCTTATGGGAAAAATCAAACCTGAAATGCGTTTGCCGCTTTGTGAAATGTCAAAACAAAATGCAAAATGTCTTGCCGATGAACTTAAAAGTCTTGGAGTTATTTCATGATTAAGCTTGCCATGGCGGGTGCCGCCGGCCGGATGGGAAAAACCATTTTGAATCTTGCCTCGGAAGACAAGGCCTTTAAAATTACCGGGGCGTTTGAACATTCCGCAAGTCCCGCTTTGGGACAAGATATCGGCGTGATTGTTTCCGGCGAACCTCTGCGAGTCATGGTCACAAAGGATTTAAAAAAGGGCCTTGAAAATGCGGATGTGCTGATTGATTTCACGCATCCTTCGGCCGTGGCGGCTACTTTACGATCTGCGGTAAAAGCCAAAGTGGGTTATGTGATCGGCACTACCGGGCTCAGTGATGCCCAAATTAATTTGCTCAAAGCGGCTTCCAAAAAAATTCCCATCGTGCAATCTCCCAATATGAGCATCGGCGTCAATGTTCTTTTCCGCCTGGCGGAACTGACGGCGGGCATTTTGGATGAACGCTATGATATCGAGATTTTCGAAACGCATCACCGTATGAAAAAAGATGCTCCGAGCGGAACCGCCATGAAGCTTCTTGAGATTTTAGCCAAGGCCCGGGGACGCGACGCCCGCAAAGATGCCGTTTACGGACGCCAGGGAGAGACAGGCCTTCGCCCGAAAGGAAAAATCGGGGTTTTGGCTTCACGCGGGGGAGATGTGGTGGGCGATCATTTGATTTCTTTTTTAGGAGACGGCGAGAGGATTGAACTCATCCACCGGGCTTCTTCACGCAATGCCTTTGCCCAAGGAGCGTTAACCGCAGCAAAATTCATTGCGAAGCGCAAGAACGGTTTTTATAATATGCAGCAAGTGCTGGGCATTTCCTGAAAATTATTTTTTTGCCAACTTTTTTTAAACTTTAAGGAAGCCTTAATTAAAATGAGACCCCGCCTTACCCAGCTTCTTGGTTTGCTGGCATTTCTGACTCTCCATTCGCTTTGTCTTTTTGCGGATGAAACCGTTGTTACCGAAACTCTCATTGCCGAATCGCCGAGCCCTTCTCCATCTCCCGTAGAGTCTCCTGCGCCTATAGTTTCTACTACAGTGCCTCCTGTGCCGGAAGTTTCACCGGCAGCAGTGCAAGAAGTGCCGCCATCGCCTGCACCGGTTGAAGAAGTCCCGGTTGTTGAACCCGAAACGGTTGTCACCGGCGAAACTATTCCGATTGAAGCGGTGCCATCTCCGGAACCGGCGCCGGTGCCGGAACGTCGTCGTCCGGTTAAAGAAGAATTACTACCGCCGCCGAATCTTTTTGCCGAGCATTTCTTTTTGAAGCCCGAACTCAAACTCAAATATAAAACCTGGGAAACAAACGGATTCGTGTTTATGGAAACACCCAACCGGGAACAAAAATCACGTTATTCCCTGGTCACGGATTTTGCCGCGAGTGCCATGAAGAGCCAAATCCTCCCCGGACTTGAAACGGTGGAAGACGTGCGCAAATGGGTCAAAGACAATGTAAAGTCCGCGGTTTTTGAGGGTGTGGAAGTTAAACGTGTGCCCGTTCCTGTTCCGTCGGGGGAAGAAAAATTCCGTTATTGGGTGGGGCAAAAAAGTTTTGCCACGGCGGACGAGGCCCGCGCTGAAATTGCCATGATCAAGGCCATCAGTGAAAAGGAGGGCCGTGATTTTAATGCCATGATTCAGGAGGCCGCGCGTTATGTGAGCCAGCCCGAAGAAGAACCACCGGTTGAAATCAAAACCCCCGCCCAATTTGAAAAAGAAGAAGAAATCATGCTCAAATTTATCGATCACCTTGATATCGGCAATGAAATGTTCGGGCCGTTTCAAGGCGAGGGAACGGGCGAGCCCATTGTTTGGCAATCCTTCGGTGAAACCAGCTGGCGCATGACGAATCTGGATAAGAAAAATTTCAGCGATCAGGTGGGATTTTGGACCAACCGTATGGTTTTCAAAGGCCTGCGGGCGCCGCTTAGCACCATCGATCCTTTTATTGAAGCGACTGCCGCTTTGGAAACTAACGGAGTGGATTCCGCCTCGCATCTTGATCTGAGCGTCGGTCTTGAGTGGCGTCCGCTGGGCCGCAATCCCTGGTTCCTCAATTTCAGGCCGTGGTCTTTGCCGCTTCTGGAATTTATGCGCAATTTCCGCTTTTACTTTCAGTATTTTGACCGCAAAAATCTCAAAGACGAAGTTGAAGAAAGCCCGGATTATGAGCTTCAAGCCGGAGTCCAGATTTTCTACGAATGGGGCGTGGATTTGCCGCCGGTCGGAGAAGGCGAGCCCACCACGGTTCCCGATTATCTGCGCCGTTATGTTTGGGGAGAATATTTCGGCAGTTACCGGTATGAAACGACTGATTTTGCCTTCCAGCAATTCAACGCCTTTATTTTTAATTCTTCCGTGCTGGTGGGTATCATCCTGCCCGGCATTCCCGTTCCTGAAAATCCGATTATGGATGAATTTGTGATGATGCCTTACGCCCATTTCGAACATGTCAATAACACGCAGTATCCCTTTTATTATCAAAACCGGCTTTTTGTGGGCGGCGGCGTGCGCTGGATGCCGTTTCGCAATTACCGTTTCAAAGAAAATGAATGGCTTTCCAAAACCAAGGTCTTTATCGAATACGTCGGGGTCGGCGGCGCGCAATACACCAAACAGGATGCCTATCCAAACGGCGTGCCGGATTATGATTTCAGAATCGGCGTTGCGGTTTCGCAGAGACGTTTTTAATCATGAATAATTTTTTCCCCTTTAGCCGTCATTGTTCACTTCGTTCGCTCGCAATGACATTGGCAGCAGTTACCGTCCTCGCAGTTTTTACTCCCTCTGCCTTCGCCAATGTGCTCGGCAATACGGGATTTGAGCAGGATATCGGCGACGGAACCAAAGAAAACTGGAACAATGATAATGGAGCTACGCGTCTTAGTGCAGCACAAGTAGCGGCTCTTGGACTTGGATTTTCAGCGCCACCAGAAGGTAATTTTGTTTTGGGACTTCAAACAGAAAATGAATTTACATTTCAGCTTCGCAGACCGGTTCATGAAGGAGATTCCGCAGTTTTTACCGGACGCGTTGAATCGAATATAGCGCCGGGTGGAGTCGATGACGGCGCAGAATTTGTTATTGAGTTTAAGAGGAATTTGCCAGGTGGCGGCGATACTTTAATTCGAGCCGTGTTGTCAGACCGTCTTAATACTGATATTGCTGACTCCTATGCTCCTGGAACAGGGTTTCGTCGTGTTACGATAAGTGGACAAGCACCTTCTGGTACGGATTTGGTTGTGTTTACTTTACGAACTCAAGGCGCAGACGGAGATGTCTTGTTTGATGATATGTCCGCGGAAATTAATCCCGCCAAACTTGCGGTGAGTGCATCGAAGAATCGTGTGAAAGCCGGCGATGTGGTCACCATCTTTTCGGAATTTCGCAATATGTCGGGGGATGCGCTCAATAATGTGGAACTTGTGGCTGATCTCCCGCGCGGTTTGGATGTTCTCACTCAATCGATTCGTGTGAATGGAAATCCCGCAACCTCCCGCGAAGGTTCTCTGATTATTCCGGTAGGAGGTATTGCCCCCAACAACACCGCTCGTATTGCCTTCCAAGTGCTGGTGACAGGGGGTGTGGTGGCCGGAAAAAATTATGAAATCGGAATTCGCATCAGCAACACCGGGAATGTCAATCTTTCCCAGCGAGCCAGCATTCAGCTTACGGTCAAAGGCGATCCGGTTTTTGATGAAGGTACCGTGATCGGTAAAGTTTTCAATGACTTAAATCAAAACGGCGTTCAGGACAAGGGAGAAAAAGGGGTGCCGTATGTCCGACTTGCCACCGAAGAAGGCATTGTCATTATCACCGATGAAAACGGAAAATATCACATCCCTGGAGTTAAACCCGGCCGCCATGTGATAAAAATCGACGGGCATTCCCTGCCGCAGGGAACGAAATTCATTACCGAAGAAGCTTATCTGATTAAAACCACTCCCGGTATTTTGAATAAGGCCAATTTTGCTGTTTTGCTTCCGCCGAGCGCCGTTCCGGAACAATTTCATGAAGATTTAAAAGTCGTAATCACGCAAGGTTTGGACACGTCCCGGCCGGTTTTAAAAGTCCGCATGGAACCCGATATTTTGCGGGTCGGGCTTGGGAAATTGGAAAAAGAGCCGTCCTTTCGTTTCAAAATCAATTATCCGGAATTTGTAAAAACCTGGAAACTTGAAATTCGTAACGAAATGGGCCAGGAAGTTTGGACCGGCTTCGGCGTTTCGGAGCCTCCGGCCGAAGTGGTGTGGCAGGGACAAACCGATGCAGGCCTGATGATTGCCCCCGGCCTTTATTCTTATCAACTCAAAGTGGAAGATACGAGAGGCCGTGAGGACTGGACTCCTTTACAATTCCTTCGCGTCATTTCAAAAGTCGATGATGAGGCCAAACAAAAGGCCGTGATCGAAATTCCGCCGGTCGGGGATTTTAATATTTTTAAGGACGGCAAACAAAGCATTCCGCTTGTCGCCAAACCGACGCTTCGCGTTCAAGGAAAAACCAAACCCGGCTATAAATTAACCATTAATTCGCGGCCCATTCCGGTTGAGTCCAAGACCGGCGCTTTTCAAACCGAGTTTTACACCACGCCCGGGGAAAAAGAAATTGTCGTGAGCACGACTTCTCCGGAAGGGGAAATTGTTTCGTACCGGGAAACCGTCAAGGTGCGCGACAGCACCTTTTTTGCCGTGGCCCTTGGGGAAGAACAGATGGGAGTCAATTTTTCCCGGGGAGTGCTGGAATCGGCGGGCGATGACAAAAGCCTGAAAGAGGGTTTTTATCAAGACGGCCGTCTTTCTTATTATTTGAAAGGAAAGATCAAAGGAAAATTTTTGGTCAAATCACATTATGACACGAGCGATAAACGCTCCGCGCTTTTTACCAATCTTGATCCCGACGATTATTATCCGGTTTATGGCGACGGCTCCACGCGCGACTATGAAGGGCGCGACAGCCTGCAGCGTTTTTACATCATCATTGAGATGGACCGTTCTTATGTCAAATGGGGAAGTTATCAAACCAATTTTACGGACACGGAACTTTCCAGTTATAACCGAACTCTTTCGGGCCTTAAGGTCAATGTCGAGACCACGGCCACCACGCCTTACGGCGATCCCAAACGCGGTTTTAAAGTGTTCAGCGCCCGTTCCCAGTCGCGCGGGGCGCATGATGAATTTGCCGCTACCGGCGGATCGCTTTATTATTTGCGCAACCGCCGTTTGGTGGAAGGCAGCGAGAAACTTCGCGTGGAAGTCCGCGACAAAATTCAGGAAGTGTCCCATTTTGGAATGACAATCGCCAGTTATGATCTTCAGGAAGGCAAAGATTACGAAATCGATTATGACGAGGGCCGCATTCTTCTTTCGCGTCCGCTTTCTTCGGTCGCGGCTTCCGATACGCTTGTCTCAGTTGATATTCTCGATGGGAATCCAGTTTATTTGGTCGCCGACTATGAATTTGACAGTCCGGCAAGCGCTTTTGAAAATGAAAATAGCGGACTTCGCGGCTACACCCATGTGGGAGATCATTTAAAACTTGGAGCTACGGTTGTGGAAGAACAGCGCCTCAATGAGGATTATGATCTGCGCGGCATTGATGCGACGCTAAAAATCGGACGAAGCTCCAAAATTACCGCCGAATACGCCGAATCCAAATTGCAACAGGTCAGAACGGCCCTTTCCTATAACGGAGGTTTGAGTTTTGTCGATACACCGATGATCGGGAGCAAACGTGATGAGCGTGAAGGGGCTTTTGTGATTAAAGCCGAAAGCAAGCCCATGAAAAATCTTGAAACCAGTGCTTATGTTCAAAAAGTTCAACCGGGTTTTTCTAATGACAGGATACGATTGCAGGAAGGAATCGGCAAATACGGGGTGGCGGCAAAATACCGGATTACCGATTATTTTCATCTGCGATACCGTTATGACACCAGCGAAATAGTCAGCCAGCTCCGTCCGTTTTTTGAGAAGGATTTTGGATCGACCTTTGAAAAAACAAAGACTCATGTTGCGCAAGCCATTTATGATGATCAGCGTTGGCTGGCTCAAGCCGAATACCAGCGCCAAAATACCGATTTTCCAGGCCCTGGGGAAGATGTCCCCAGCCTTCTTTCCATCGCTGAGTTTGACGATGTTGTGGCAGGTAAAATCGGTTATCACCTTAACGAGCGTTTGCTTCCTTATGTCAAGGTTCAGACGATTATTCATGGAAAGGCCAATCATCAATATGGAGGGGGTGTCCGTTATCAAGTGACGAAGGATTTTTACGCCTACATGGAAGAAATGATTGGAAATTTGGGCGATTCCACCTTTTTGGGTTTTGAAAAAATTCATGATGGAAAGAACCGGAGTTATGCCAATGTGAGAATGATAGACCGCGGAATTGGCAATCCGACACTTAGCACGACGATGGGTAACGCCTTTGCTTTGACCGAAAAATCGCGCGTTTTTTCGGAGCGCCAGCATTCGACTTATCTTGGGGAAGACGGATACGCGGATATTTTGGGTTATGAAGGCAAAAAGGGGGATCATTGGGGATTTGAAAGCAAATTTGAACGCCGGAATCTTGATAGCAAGCGTTCGGATTTCCTTGATGGGAGGTCTGAGGGTGCTGAGCTTCGTAATAATACGAGTAATGCGGCTTCAGGAGCAGTAAGTTATGCTGACGGGGACAAGTTCAAAGCGAGGACATCTTTAGAAGGAATAAAATACAATGATGCGCCGGAGCTTTATCAATGGGTGACGCGCAATTCTGTGCAATATCAGATCAGCCAGGATTTAAGTTATTTGGGCAAATTGGATTTCGGAAAATCGCGGTTTACAGAACCCGGCAATACCTCCGGATTGTTTATGGAGCTCAGCACGGGAGTTGCTTACCGGCCCGTGGATTTTGACCGTTTGAATGTCCTGACGCGCTACACGTATGTCAAAGATATTGCCAATGACCTTCAATTCCAGACCGAACTTCTCAACGGGCTTGAAACCGACGAAACTTCCCATATTATTTCCATCGACCTGGCTTATGATATTTTCAAATACCTGCAGGTCGTCGAAAAAATCGCTTACAAACGCGGAATTTTTGAAACCGCGGAGACCGATCCTTTGACGGTCGGCCAATTTCTTTGGGCCCACCGGTTCAATTTTCACGTGACGCGCAAATGGGATGTGGCGGCGGAGTATCATCTTCTTATGCAATCAGACACGGCGGACAATTTCCGGCACGGGGCGCTGGCCGAGATTGACCGGGAATTTTATGAGTATGTGAGGCTTGGTTTGGGTTATAATTTTACGGATTTTGACGATGATTTACGTAGCACCAATAAATACGACAGCCACGGGCCTTATGTCCGGCTTACAGGAAAATTCTAATGGAGGGTAAAATGAAACGTTTTAATGCGGCTTGGATAGTCCTTATGACGGCTGTTTTTTCCTTTTCTTTTCAGGGATGCGTGCACGCCCCCAAAGCGATTCTTCCGACCTATGACGAAGTCTTGGTTTTTGAGCTGCCGTACGACCTGGTTTATCTGCGGGCCATGGAGGCCTTGGAAAATGTGGACGGATGGGAAGTCGAAGAAACCGAAAAGGAAAAGGGGATTATCCGTGTCCGCAACGTCCAGTTTAAAAAAGTGGGCGACATGGACGTTCAGCTTGCCAATATTCTCATCCAAAGGCTGGACCGCAGAAAAACTTCAGTTTCGTTTGCCGAGGATTCGCAGCATGTCCTTGGCGGAGATAAGCTGCTTCAATCCATTTCGGAGTTTGTGGGCCAAGAGTTATAACCTAATTCCTGAGGGGTCAGGCCCCTTCTGCTTTTTATTTGATTGTTATGGATGCCATCATTCTTCATGGGGTAAAAACCCATAATCTCAAAAATTTTGATTTGGTCCTGAAGCACCGACAGCTCTATGTCTTTACCGGAGTTTCGGGATCCGGCAAGTCCTCGCTGGCTTTGGACACCCTTTATGCCGAGGGCCAGCGCCGTTATGTGGAATCCCTTTCCGCTTATGCACGCCAATTTTTGGAACGCATGGAGAAACCCGATGTAGAGTCCGTTTCCGGTATCCCGCCGGCTATCGCGCTTGAAGCCAAAAATGCCATCAGCAATGCCCGTTCTACCGTAGGGACTCAAACAGAAATCAATGATTACCTGAGGCTTTTTTTTAGCCGTATCGGCCGGACGGTTTGTCCGGATTGCAAAACCGAAGTTGAAGCCAATCATCCGGAAAGTGTTGCCAATCTTCTTTTGAGATCTTACGAAAATAAGGAAGGGGCCCTTCTTTTTTCCGTTTCCATCGGAAAATCCAGCAAACGCTATCTCAAAGATTTTCTTGCGGAATTGGAACGCCAGGGCTTTACGGAATTTTGTGCTGACGATAAGATCGTGAAGGCGGAAGAGTTACTTGAGACGTTCTCAACACGTCATCCTGAGTCCGACGAAGACGGACGAAGGATCTCGCGAGATTCTTCGGTCCGTGAAAAACCGGACCTCAGAATGACGGTGTTAGGTGAAATTCTCGTCTGTGCCGACCGCTTGCCGCTCCTCCCCAAAAATAAAAAACGCCTTACCGATTCCCTGGAGCTTGCTTTTCGTTACGGCCATGGGAAAATTCAAGCGCACGTGGACGGGAAACGGCTGCAATTTTCCGAAGGGCTTAGCTGTTTTTCCTGCGGCCGGATTTTCCGGGAGCCCGCGCCGAATATGTTTTCTTTCAACAGCCCTCTCGGGGCTTGTCCCCAGTGCCAAGGGTTCGGGCGCGTGATTACGCTGGATTGGGATTTGGTCGTGCCGGATAAAAACCGTTCGGTGGCCGACGGTGCGATTGAGCCTTGGACCAAACCGAGCGCTTCCTGGGAAGCCAAGCATCTTTTTAAATTTTGTGAGAGAAAAAAAATTCCTTTACGCAAGCCTTGGAAGGATTTATCGGAAGAACAGAGGAAAATGATTCTTTCTGGCGCCGAAGGCGACGATTATTTCAGCGTCGAGGCCTTTTTTAAGTATTTGGAAAAAAAAACCTACAAAATGCATGTACGCATTTTTCTGGCCAAATACCGCCAATTCGTGCCTTTCACCGTTTGCGGTGAAACGAGACTGAAGCCGGAGGCGCTTTGGGTCAAAGTGGCCGCCAAAAACATTCATGATTATCAGCGAATGACCATTGAAGAGCTTCATGATTTTTTGGCCGGCTTGAAATTTTCGGAGCCCGAGCGGGAACGCGTAGAACCGGTCTATCTTGAAATCCAAAGGCGTGTCCGGTTTTTAAAGGATGTTGGGCTCGGTTATCTTTCGCTTGAGCGTCTTTCACGCACTCTTTCCGGCGGCGAGATTCAACGCATCAATTTGGCCTCTTCGCTTGGTTCGGCGCTTGTGGATACGCTTTATGTATTGGATGAGCCGAGCATTGGACTTCATGAAAAGGACAATGTCCTTTTGATCCGCCTTCTTAAAGAACTTCGTGATCTCGGCAATACCGTTGTTGTGGTAGAGCATGACCGGACCATGATCGAGGCCGCCGACGAAGTGATTGATCTCGGGCCTCTGGGCGGCGAGCGCGGCGGAAATATTATTTTTCAAGGCCCGATCCGAAATCTCGTGAAGGCGCAAGATTCTCTTACCGGCCAATACCTTTCCGGAAAATTGGAAGTCAAAAGACGCCATGCGGCGGCCCTTAAAAAAAAGGGCTCCTTAATCATTCATGATGCTTCGGAACATAATTTGAAAAATATTGATGTCGAAATTCCGCTCGGCCAGCTTGTGGCCATTACGGGCGTTTCCGGGTCCGGCAAAAGCACGCTTCTTTATGAAATCCTTTATCATCATTTCCTGCGCGCCAAAGGGCGGCCGGTGCAAGATCTGGGAAAAGTCAAATCCGTATCGGGTTTTGACGGGATCGATGATGTGGTGCTGGTGGACCAATCGCCCATGGGGCGTACCCCACGGTCCAACCCCGTGACTTATTTGAAGGCTTTTGACGAAATCCGAAAAATTTTTGCCCGTATTCCCGAAGCGCGCCGTCAGGGATACGGCCCCGGCCATTTTTCCTTTAATGTGGACGGTGGACGCTGTCCGGCCTGCAAAGGGGACGGACGAATTAAGGTAGAAATGCATTTTTTGGCGGATGTTTATGTTCCCTGTGAAGAATGCCAGGGGAGCCGTTTCAAATCCGAGATCCTTGATATCCGGTATGAAGGAAAAAATCTGGATGATATTTTGAAAATGACGGTAAGTGAAGCCGCCCAATTTTTTCAAGGACATCGCGTGCTTTGTGAAAAACTCAACCTTCTTGAAAGAGTGGGCCTGGGCTATCTTCAATTGGGACAATCCGCCATGACACTTTCGGGCGGAGAATCGCAGAGAATCAAACTGGCTTGGGAAATTTCAGAAAGGCGGGCCCAGCACCTCCTTTATCTTTTTGACGAACCTACGACCGGCCTTCATTATCATGACATTCATTATTTGATGGAGGTTTTTGAGGAGCTTTTGGCCCGCGGGCATTCCCTAATTGTGATTGAACATAATATGGAAGTCATCCGTTCGGCCGACACCCTTATTGACCTTGGCCCGGAAGGCGGCGACAAAGGGGGACATGTGGTTTATTCCGGTCCTCGTGAAGGCATTTTTAAAATTCCTAACTCCTATACAGGCAAATACTTAGAGCTATATTTAAAAAAAACGAGCCAACCTTCTCACGTTTGATCTTTCCTTCAATACCGTGTATTCTTTAATATTCCGGAGGATAAAAAATAGAAATGGGAATGATTCAAAAGAAAATAAGCGGTTTCTTATTCATCATTTTTTGCCTGACTTTCTTGACGGGAACGATACGAAAACAAGACGATCCTATCCGTAATACCCAAACGGATCCCATTCTCCACAAACAGAAAATGGAAGAAATTAAAGACGGGGAAAAAGGGGCGCCTACGCCGAGTTGGAAATTGTATCCCAAAGAAAAATTCCTGGCCAAATCGCCTGTGGAAAACGAACCTAACGCCGGGACTTCGACTTCTTCAGGCCGTATTCCTAACTTGGGCGAACCTATTCCGGAAAATATTAGTGAAGAAGACGAAAATGAAGAAAATTGGTGGACGGAAAACCCGGAAGAAGATTATCCCGCAGAAGAAAGCGAAGTCACAGCTCTGGAGAATGAGGTTAAGAAAGACGGCCAAAAGGCCGAAACCGAATAAAATCCTCCAAAAGGACATCCTTTGGAAGGATCGTTTGACAAAGGTTTTATACTCAAGGTATAGTGAAAGGCCGTGATAAACCTAGATTGGAGCATTAGATGAATCCATACCGCCGTTTTAAGATGCATTTTTTGAATTACCGCACGAAAATTCTGATTACCCTCGGAATTATTCTTCTCGTTATTCTCTCCGTATGGGGGATGATGTCGCTTGAAAGCTATTACCGGAATATTACCCTTGCCCAAATGCCGATTACCATTCTTCTTGGAATGGTCCACGCCGTGGTGTTTGTTTATATGTACATGGCGGTTTTCCGCGGCGGATTCAGCAAAATGGACAAAAAAGATGTCAAGGGCAAGGAAGTTAACATTCGTTTTTCGGATGTAATCGGAATTGAGGAAGCCAAGGAAGAATGCTGGGAAGTGGTTCAGTTGATTAAAGACCATGCCAAACTGAAACAAATCGGCGGGAAAATCCTGCGCGGTATTTTGATGATCGGCCCTCCGGGATGCGGCAAAACCTATTTGGCTAAAGCCATTGCGACCGAAGCCGGACTTCCGTTCTTATCCATGGCGGCCAGCGAATTCGTAGAAATTTTTGTGGGGGTCGGAGCTTCTCGCGTGCGCCAGCTTTTTTCCAAGGCCAAGTCGCTTGCTTACGGTTTCGGCGGCTGCGTGATTTTTATCGACGAGCTGGATGCCATGGGCCGTAACCGTGTCTTCAATCAATTCGGCGGCGGATCGGAAACAAACTCCACGCAAAATCAGCTTCTTGTGGAAATGGACGGTTTGGTTTCCGGAAAAGGCGAAAACGTGATTATCATCGGTGCCACCAATGCTTCGGAGGATGTGCTGGATCCCGCGCTCCTTCGTCCGGGACGTTTTGACCGCAAAGTTTATATCACCAAACCCGGTCTTGACGGCCGCAATGATCTTTTTAAATATTATCTCGGCAAAGTGAAATATGATTCCGCGATAGACACGAAACGTCTGGCGCGTAAAGCTGTCGGTAAAAGCCCGGCCGATATTGAAAATATTGTCAAAGAAGCCGCTTTGATTGCCATTCGCAATCATAAAGAAGTGGTGACGCTGAAGGAGCTTTCAGAAGCCATTGAGCGTATCGAACTCGGCGTGAAGAATCGCATCAAAATGACGGAGCGCGAGAAGGAAATGACGGCCTATCATGAAACCGGACATTTGATCGTGGGTTATCTCATCCATCCTCGCAATGATGTTTTCAAAGCTTCGATTATTCCGCGTAAAGGAACCTTGGGCGTGGTTCATCCTCAGGCGGTGGAAGAATGGTTTTCTCAGGACAAGGAAGTCCTTTTGGCGGATATTAAAAGTTATTTGGCCGGTTATGTGGCCGAAAAAATCAAATACGGTGTGACCACGACGGGAGTGGCCAGCGATTTCAAAGGGGCCATGTTGATTGCGCATAATATGGTATGGCGGCTTGGCATGGGGCCTTCGGGCTTGGTCGGGGATTACACCGCCATTCCTGAAACTGAAATTTCGGAGGAAACCAAAAACCGGCTTAACGTTGATGCCGATAAAATCGTCAAAGATTGTCTGAAAGACGTGGAAGATTTGATTCGCCGCGAAAATCAGCTCTTTGAACGTTTTGCCCATGAGCTTCTGGTCAAACAAGAGCTTGAATACGACGAGATCGAGGCGATTTTCGCGGAATACGGCAAAGCCAATCCGCGTCATTTTAAATTAGGTTTGGAGGAGAAAAAAGGGGATTTACCCAATCGGGCTTCCGACAATGCCTGAGCCGGTCCCCGGAGACCATGAAAAATTTTTTATTTATTCTTTTTGTAAGTCTGATTTTCCTTCCGTTTGGCGGATGTGCCAACAAATCTTCCTATCCCGAAGAACGCATCAAAGAAGCCCTTCTTGAAATTTGCCGTAAAGAATACGGCATTGATAAACTCGATGTAAAAATCGCGGGCAAGACCATCGGGGTGTACCTGCCTCTGGAGAAACTTTTTGCGGCGGATGATTTTAAAACGGCCGTCGAAACGGGAAAAATCCGCAATCTCGAAACCTTATTTGAGCCTTCACCGGAAGCCTTGGAGAAAGTCGAAGACGTTCTCTTTACGATTTCCCGCGTTATCTTGAGCACGGACAAGCCGCTTGATTTCTATATTCTCCAGGCCACCGATATTTCCAAAACCGGCTTGGAACTTGTTTTGAGCGGTTATGTCAACGACGTCAAACGTGTCCGGATATGGGATATTTCGCGTAATGAATACCGCAAGCGCGTGATTCACGAAATGCGCTTAAACCGTGCCGTGGTTTGGAACCGGCCCGTACGGCAATTCTTTGAAGACCTTGAGGTTCTGCATCCGGCAAAGATTGAAGAAAAATATTTCCAGACTTCGAGCAGTGCTGAAACAAGCGGCAAGGCCTATCTGGATCATTTGATCGGCGTGCCCCTTCAATATTGGAACACGCATTGGGAAGTTGTAAAAATCAACAGTGTTCCCTTGAAAAAAAATGAGATTTTGATTTACGCCAAAGTACGCCCCGAAAGTTTGAAGGAGCTTTTAGGGCCCGATCAGGATTTGGAATACCTTTTCATTCTGACGCTTCAGGGTGAAAAATGGAGAATCAGCAAAATCATTCCTTTCCAATATGTGGATGATCGCGGTGTACCGCGAAAAATTCCTTTCCCGCATGAACTTCCCATTGAAAAAATCATGGAAGATCCGGAAGAGGAATTCCAGGTCGAAGAGATCAAGCTTGGTCCTTTTCTGGCCAAACAGCTTAGCCGGCGGGTTCAAGCTATTGCGGCTTCCGATGAAAGGGTTCAAAATACTTTCCGCGATATCAAGCTTGAGTTTGATTATCGCGAAGATCCCGAAAAACCTTATTTTTCACTGAATCTTGAAACTGTTTTGCGCGACTTCAATCATTATTCGCAGGGCTCCGTCGTGCTCCATGAAGATATGCTTTACTTTTTGGACCTGGTCTCGCGCGAATTTGTGAATGTCCTTCGCAGTTATTCTTTTGGCGATTATCAATACCTCAGCCTGAATATCCCGCAAGAACCTGTGCCTGTCGTCCTCGGCCGGGAAGACCTCGAGCTTTTCCGCCGTGGAAAACTCGATCTTGTTACGATTCTGACCGTTCCCAGGTAACCGTCCCCTAAAAAAGTGCCTGTCACTTAAGAAGGGTTTTTTGATACAATACCCAACTTATGGAAACCTTAAGCGCGCGGCAGCAATCCATTCTAAACCGGGTGGTAGACACTCATATCGAGACCGGCCAGCCGGTGGGGTCCCGCACCATTACGGAGGGGTACCGGGAAAGCTATCACGCCACTTTTTCGCCTGCCACGGTGCGTTTTGAAATGGGAATTTTGGAAGAGCAAGGCTATTTGACCCATCCTCATACTTCTTCCGGCCGTATCCCTACCGACCGCGGATACCGTTATTATGTCGATCATAGTTTGCAATACGAAACCATGCCCAAGCATGTTTTTAGCGATCTTGCGGAGGAATCCTGGATCGGGCACGAAGAATTCGATTCTTTGCTCGAACGGGCTTCCCGGCTGCTTTCGTCCTGGTCGCAGGAAATGGGCTTGATTCTGATTTCTCCCGAGCTTTCCAATGCCCGGCTTTTTGTTCAGGGATCGGCCCGCATTTTGGAAAAACCCGAATTCCAGGATGTTGAAAAAGTCCGCAATCTTTTTGAAATTCTGGAAGAAAAAAAAATACTGGTAAGCTGGCTCTCACGCCAAACCGCCCAGGAAAAAATATCCGTTTCCATCGGCAGTGAAAACGAAGCCGCGGCTTTGAAAGATTGTGCCGTTGTCATGATGCCTTGTATGACCGGCGGCCGGAAACTCGGCGCTGTGGCCGTGCTTGGCCCCAAACGCATGCGCTATTCGCGCGCACTGCCTCTTGTTGCCGAGATGGCGAAACTTTTGGAAAGGGTCTTGGACCGCAGGAATTTTTGAACTCCCATGAATGAAAAAGAAAAACACTCTTCTTCCAATCAGCCGGATGATCCCATTTCGATTCCGCGCGAACAATACGAAAAAGAACAAGCTAAACTCAAAGAGCTGGAAGGGCTTAAAGATCAACTCCTCCGTTCTGCGGCGGATTTCGAAAACGCCAAAAAGCGTTTGGCGCGCGAACGCGATGAATTCGCCCGTTTCAGCCAGGAAAATTTAATTCGCAGCCTCTTGCCGGTGCTGGACAATTTCGAGCGCGCCCTTGCCCATGTGCCTTCGGACGCTCAAGCCTCTGGCGCTGTGAAAGGGATTTTGACCGGCATTGAAATGGTCCGCAAACAGTTACTCGAAATTTTGAAAGCACAAGGCCTTGAAAGAATTCATACCCTAGGACAGCCTTTTGACCCTCATCGTCATGAGGCCATCGCCTATGTCTACGAATCCGGCAAGCCGGACCATGTGGTGGAAGAAATAGAGTCCGGCTATTTGCTTCACGGCCGGCTGCTGCGTGCCGCCAAAGTCAAAGTCAGAGCTTTATCCGAAGATTCCTCCAAACAAGCTGCCGGCCCTCCTGAAGAAAAACAGGAAGAAATCACTTAACCCTAAGGTTTCATCTATTCATGGCGACTCATAAACGTGATTATTATGAAGTGTTGGGCGTTGCTAGAACCGCGACGGCCGAAGAAATTAAAAAGGCCTATCGCAAACTGGCCCTTCAATATCATCCTGACCGTAATCCCGGTGATAAAAAATCCGAAGAAAGTTTCAAAGAAGCGGCCGAGGCTTATGCCGTTTTAAGTGATTCCGAAAAACGGGCGCAGTACGATCAATTCGGCCATTCGCTCGGGGGGCGGGGGTTTGAAGGTTTCGAAGGATTTTCGGAAAATTTTTCCGGGTTTGGGGATATTTTTGGCGATCTCTTCGAGGATTTTTTTGGGGGAAGTTCGCGCGGCCGCGGACCCCGGGCCCGCCGCGGAGCGGATTTGCAGGTGACAGTCGAAGTGACTCTCGAGGAAGTTTTAACCGGACATGAAACCAAGCTTGAACTTCCCCGGCGCGAAATGTGCGCCGAATGCAAAGGAACGGGTGCCGAACCCGGTTCCAAAAAAACGTCCTGCCCTGATTGCGGCGGCCGCGGGGAAGTGAGAATTTCCCAAGGATTTTTTACGCTGCGGCGTACTTGTCCCAAATGCCGCGGGGAGGGAGAAAAAATCGAAAAGCCCTGCCACCGCTGTAAAGGGGAAGGCCTGGTCAAAGAAAAACGCTCGCTTAAAATTAAAATTCCTCCCGGCATTGACGAAAGCGCCCGTTTGCGGTTGAGCGGTGAGGGAGAAAGCGGTGAGCGCGGCGGTCCGCGCGGGGATTTGTACGTCAATGTGGCCGTAAAATCTCATACAACGTTCGAACGCCGCGGGAGCGAAATTTATTGTGAAATGTTGATTCCTTATACCCTCGCGGTTTTAGGCGGGGAAATTTCCGTGCCGACTCTTGACGGCAAAGAATCTCTTAAAATTCCCGCCGGAACACCGGCCGGAAAAATTTTCCGCATCAAAGGCCAAGGGGTTCCCGAGTTGGAACGTCCTTCCGTACGCGGTGATGAGCTGGTGCGGATCGATATCGAGATTCCGCTCAAAATCAGCGACGGCGAGCGCAAGCTTTTGCAGGAATTCGCCAAAAGCCGCGGTGAAAAAGCCCAGACCAAGAAAAAAAGCCTGTTTGAACAATTCCGGCAATCCCTTTGATCATGCGGTGGAATCTGAAGCGTATTTTTCTGTGGGTTTTATTTGTTTTTTATAACGGTCTTCTGATCCGCGCGTCCCTTCTTCCCTATAAAGATCTGCCGCCTTCTTTGCGCGACGTTAACGAATTTTTTCTGCATTCCTTTAATTACTTTCTTTTTTTTATTTTCGCCCGTACTGTTTTTGAATATGGCGGCGTAAAGAAAATACAGCCGCATTCTTTTCTTTTGGCGGCTCTTTGGTGTTTTGTGACCGGACTTCTGCTGGAATGGGGCCAGACCTTTGTGCCCGGCCGCTCCGCTTCTTGGGACGATGCCGTGGCCAATGTGGCCGGTATTTCCTTGGGGGCCGGTTTTTATTATTTTCGAAGGCGAGGCAAAAACAAATGAACTATTACGATTATGAATGCCGTGTGCGTTACGGCGACACGGACAAAATGGGAATAAGTTATTATGCCAATTACTTTGTCTGGTTTGAAGCGGCCCGCACGGAATATTTCCGCGCCCTGGGAATGCCTTATACCGTCTGTGAGGAAAAGGGATATTTTCTTCCCGTTGTCGAAACAGGGGCCAAATACATGGTGCCCTCCACTTATGACGATCTTTTGGTGGTCCGCACGAGTGTTTCGGAACTCCGGCAAGGCTCCATGCGTTTCGAATATCAAATTTTTAAGAAAGAAGATCTTAAAAAATCCAATCCGCCCATTCTTTCCACCGGATTTTCCGTGCATGTGTTTGTCGATCGCAACATGCGTGTCTGCCGCATGCCGGATGAAATTCGTGCCATCGTGACCGAACACCGTTTGCTCGGCAAATAACACATTTTCTTCCTGGAGTTTCTTTTTGACCCTGCCGATAATCCATGCTATAAATCATGAGGATTTTTTTATGAGCGAAACCAAATACCGTGTGACTGTTTTAGGCGATGGGGGATGGGGGACAGCCATTGCTGTCGTCAATGCCCGCCGCAAAAACGATACTTTGCTTTGGTCCGCTTTTCCGGAATACGCCAAAGTCCTTGCCGAAAAGCGCGAGAATATCAAATTTCTTCCCGGCGTCAAACTCGACCCTAAAATAAAGATTTCTTCGGATCTGAAAGAGGCCGTTGAGTTTGCCCAAATTATCGTTCTGGCCATCCCAACCCAATTTTTGCGCAATGTCCTTCATAAACTTAAAGAATACAAGCTTACCGGAAAAACTCTGGTCAGCGTGGCCAAGGGAATTGAAAAAAATACATGTTTGCGGCCTTCTGAAATCATTCAGTCTATTCTGGGAGACAAAACCCCTATCGTCATTCTTTCCGGGCCTTCTCATGCGGAAGAAGTGGCCCGCAATATTCCAACCTTGGTGGTGGCTGCCTCGCGCGATGAAAAGGCAGCGGCCCTGGTCCAACAAGCGTTTATGGACACCTATTTCAGGATTTATGTTCAAAGCGATGTGGTGGGAGTGGAGCTGGGCGGCGCGCTTAAAAATGTGGTCGCCATTGCGGCTGGCGTTTGCGATGGTTTGAATTTCGGAGACAATTCCAAATCCGGGCTCATCACCCGCGGACTTTTTGAAATGACGCGGCTTGGTATTAAACTGGGCGCCAACCCCAATACCTTTTTCGGACTCTCGGGCCTCGGTGATCTCGTGACCACTTGTTTTTCCAAGCACGGACGGAATCTCCGCGTGGGACGGGAACTTGGCCAAGGGAAAAAAATCAAAGACATTCTTGCCGGCATGGAAATGGTGGCCGAAGGCGTGGATTCGGCGCAAAGTGTTCATCAGTTGTGCAAAAAGGTGGGTGTGGACCTCGCTATCGTAGGTGAAGTTTACAATATTCTTTTTGAAGGCAAAGATGCCCGCCAAGCGGTCATTGATCTCCTTAGCCGTGATGCGCGTGAAGAATGGAAACAATATTAAATTCAAAAGAAAGGAGGTCACCTGAATGAATAAATCAGAACTTGCCAATGAAATCGCGAAAAAGGCAAAACTTTCCAAAGCTAAAGCTTGGGAAGTCCTCAATGCAACGGTTGACGCCATTAAGGGCTCTCTCAAAAAAGGCCAGAAAGTTTCCCTCATTGGATTTGGCAGTTTCTTGGTCAGAAACCGGAAGGCCCGCATGGGCCGTAATCCGAAGACCGGAGAAACGATTCAAATCAAAGCGCGCAAGGTTCCTGCTTTCAGCGCTGGCGCTGCATTAAAGGGCCTATTGAAATAATGAAGTAGAAAAAGAAGCGAGAAAAATAAGCGTTCAGTCCCGTATGTCCCCACCGGCATTCGAAACTGAACGCTTATTTTTTTTAGGCTGTAGCTTTTGCTTGCAGAGCTAGCGGTTCTTCTCCCTTAGGAAGCACGTCAATTCCTTCAATGTGAAAATCAATAAGCGTGGATTTTTCGGAAGGCATCGCGGCAAAATCTAAAAAATTTGTATTTGAAAAGTCCGCTTTGTCCGGAAGTTTGAAAAAAACCTCCTGGGAACTCAGCGAGCTTTCCACATAAATTTTGAAATCAAAATTCTTAAGTTCTTCGTTTTCAAATCGAAAACGGAGAAATTCAGGTGCGTCCAATCCGGAATACCGCACGCGCACCCAGCGATTGCGCAAATCATGAGGGGTTTCAAAATTGAAAGAAAAAGACGGTTTTTCGATTTTTCCATATTCTACCGAGAGATAGGCATTACTAAACACTGTGGCACCTTCGGAAGTTGCCGAAATCAGCGGAGACGCCAGCGTGTTTTGTCCGACTTGATGGGATTGGCCGTGTTGAGAGCGTAACGCCTGCAGTTTTGCTTCCACGGAAAATTCTTTAGCTTGAATTTGAGGTGAAGCGAAGAAAATTAAAACGATAGGAAGAATCAAGGTAAGAAGAACCTGATGTTTTGTTTTCATGATCTATGAGAAAGATACCTGCCCGCCCGCGAACTTGCAAATGACAACCCCATAAAAATCTGATAAACTTTGCGTTCTCAAATCGGGGCGTAGCGCAGCCTGGTAGCGCACACGCTTGGGGTGCGTGCGGTCGCAGGTTCAAATCCTGCCGCCCCGACCAATTGGGTATATTCCGGGCCATACCGGACACATGGGTAACAGTTTGTACCGGAGACATAGGTTACACAATCTGCGGTACAAACGGGTACTCTAAAGGTTCCAGTTTCTACTTTCTTCGGGTTCTTCCGCCCCTCCTTAAAATCCTGTTTGACAGGGCTGTATCTAGTCACTATACTTACTAACAAGTATAGAGGAAATAGACATATGCCCAAGCATACAAATAGAGAGAAAAAGCTGGTCGATTATTTTAAAGCCCAGCAGGGACCCAAGAAATTTTCGGACGTGGTGAAAGAAGGGTTTCATCCGGCCTATATCGACTCCCTTGTAAAATCAGGCACGCTTAAAAAAGTGGATAGGGGCATTTACTGTCTGGCGAACGCCGCAGAGCTGTCCCAGCCGGATCTCGTGACGGCTGCGCTTAAAGTGCCTAAAGGAGTGGTTTGCCTTATTTCCGCGCTTTCGTTTTATCAAGTCACGGATGAAATTCCCCGATGGGTGGATATGGCTCTCCCAAAAGGCGGCTGGGAAAATAAAGTTGAACATCCTCCCATCCGGTATTTTCACTTTTCGGAGAAAGCCTGGAAGGAAGGAATCGAAATTTATCAACTCGATAAGCATCCGGTAAAAATATATAAACTTGAAAAGACCCTGGCGGATTGTTTTAAGTTCCGGAACCGGATCGGACTTGATGTTGCGACAAATGCCCTTAAAGAAGCGATTCATGCGAAAAAGGCCAAGCCCCAAATCATTTACGAGTATGCAAAGGTTTGCCGTGTGGATAAAGTGATGAAGCCTTATCTTGAGGCCCTGCTATGAAAAATGTGAAAAATATCGAAGCCTCGGTCCGCGGCCGGCTTCAAAATACTGCCCAAAATACCAAACGTCAATTTGCCGAAGTGCTTCAATACTATGGCATGGAAAGATTTCTTTACAGGCTTTCCAAATCCGAGCATCGCCAGCGGTTTATTTTGAAGGGAGCATTGATGTTTACCGTGTGGGATGTTCAGTCCAGAAGGACGACAGTGGATATTGATTTCTTGGCCTATGCCGACAATGCCATTCCTAAAATGGAAAATATCATCCGCGAAGTTTGCGAGACAGAAGTTGTTCCGGACGGAGTGGTATTTGACCCAAAATCCGTCAAAGGTGAAAAGATCAAAGAAGATGCGGATTATGAAGGGGTGCGGGTTAAATTTAGAGGGAATCTCGGAACCGCTCGCATCTCTATGCAAATCGACATTGGATTTGGCGATACGGTTGTGCCCAAACCCACGGCGATTGATTATCCTGTGATTCTTGATTTCCCAAAACCTCATTTGGTGGGTTATACCTTTGAAACTGTTGTTGCCGAGAAATTTGAAGCGATGATCAAGTTGGGAGCTCTTAATAGCCGGATGAAAGATTATTATGATGTTTGGCTTCTGATAAGGCAGTTTACTTTTAACGGGACAAATTTGGCTAATGCGATTGCCAAAACATTTAACAACAGAAAGACAGAACCGCCAAAGACAATTCCGTTTTTTGCGGCTGAAATTTATAACGAGCAATCCGATAGAAATCGAATTTGGAAGGCCTTTTTGGAAAAGAATGATATTCATGCGCCGGAAAAATTGAAGGAGGCAGCCTCCGTAATAGAAAATTTTCTTCAGCCGGTAGTGGAGTCGATTATCGCGGAGAAAGATTTTGAAAGCGTTTGGAAAATGCCCGGGCCTTGGAAAGAATCGATCCGGAAGTAGCGGAGTTGTTTCAAAAGAGATTGGAGGGCAGGATGAAGATAACTATTGAGCGGGTGGTTAATGGCTTTTTAATAAGAAACGAAGAAGATTTGTCTGTAACCGTATTTACAGATAAGGAGAACGAGGATTTTCCCGATAGGGAATCTGGCTATTATATGCTTTGGGAGATTATAGAGTTTTTTAATTTGCGCGGCAGTAAACACGACAGCAAGCGTCTTTCCGTAGTCTTTGACAAAATAGAAAAAACTGGCTAAAGGCCCTGTTGTAATTGATTTCGAGGGAACGAATTTAATCACACAAGGTTTCTCAGACGAGTTTTTAGGACCCATCCTGCTGGATAATGGTCAAGATATATTCCGGCGGATTAAATTTAAAAATTGCTCCGATGATGTACGAACTATGATTTTATCGACAGCCCGCCGGTTCCTATCGGGTGCTCAACCTATTTCCTATTCCAA
>JACPXK010000036.1 GCA_016196565.1 Candidatus Omnitrophota bacterium
CCTACTTTGATCGCATGAATCTCGTATCACTACTAACAGAACTGCAACAACTTCAACAAACTTTACGAACCGCCGTATACGGAACCGTACGTACGGTGGTGTGAGAGGACGGGAGCGGTAACGCTCCCTCCTACTTAATGGCGAAAAGGAGGCCAATATGGAAGCAGCAGCGAACAGAATCAGGGCAGGAGGAGAAGGAATCAGGCTGGTCAAAAGGAATCCGGTGAAGCTTACGGCTCTTTTGTACTTGAGAGAGGCACTTCTCAAGGAGAGGTACGAGGAATGCGCGGAAATTGTCGCCATTGCCCAGGAATTCGGCGCCGGGGATTTCGAGATACGGAATATTCTCGAAGATCCGCGAAGAACCATCCGGGCATGAACTGTGCGAAGATGAAAAGAGGGTACCATGATCACGAGTCTTGGAGTATGATATCCCCCTTTTACGGCTCAGAAAGGAGCAGGGTGTATGGCGTTAACTTTGGAAGTTAAGGAAGATGTACTCAGGCAAAAAACACGCGAGGTGGCAAAACGTCACCGTGCGTCATGGATTGAACTCGGTCAGTATCTTTTGACCATTCACAAGGACAAACATTTTAAGAACTGGGGATTCCTCAGTTTTGAAGCTTACTGTATGTCGGAGCTTGGCATGAAACAGGCCACAGCTTCCAAACTTTTAAAATCGTATTCATTTCTTGAAAGGGAAGAACCTCGTCTTGCTTCCGCGAAACTTACGGAAGACGAAAACCAAAGCCCAAAGTCTATTCCCAATTATGAATCCGTAAATTTGCTCAGACTTGCCAAAGAAAGCCAGAAAATTTCGCCGCATGATTATGCCGATCTTCGCAAAGCGGTTTTGGAATCCGGCAAAGAGCCGAAAGAAATTAAGGCCCAAGTCAAACAATTGCTCGAGGACGATAAAGACACCGATTCTCCCGAAGCCAAAAGGGCCAAACGTAATTCTTCGATTCGCAGGCTTGTGTCCATGCTGAATTCCGCCAAACGCGAATTCGAAAATGAAAAAATAATGCCTTCCTATCTTCTCAAACAAATCTCAGATTTAATCGGAAAACTCGAAGATCAATTGGAATGACCGGAATTTTTCAAAACAAAAGGTACCTGGTACCTTTTGTGATTTTTCTTACAGGTTGCGCGACGCTTTTCGGCTGGGACATTCACGCGCCTGGAATTCTTTCTAAAGATTTTTCCCGTCAAATTCAGCCTCTCGATCAGCGTATTGCACTTTATCCGGAACCGAGCGTTTACAATTATCAATCCAAGGAACGCGGCGGCCGGTTGGCGGACCCGCAAACTTATCACGTGGGCGAATCTTTCGCCCCGATGCTGGTGGAGGCCTTTCAATCCGGCTTTGACGAATTCGTTTTTTTAGAGACGGAACCCACGCCTGAAATTTTAAAGCAATACGGTATTCCCTACTTGGCCGTGGTGCGGGTGAAGGATTTTGGCAATCGCGTGACCCTTAAAGGTCAAGCGCTTGCGATCGAAACTGAAACCGTGGTTTTTGATTCTGATTTGAAAGAAATTAACCGTTTTCATTCTACCGGTTCCAGCGATGCCAAAAAGGTTTTCTCTAAAAAGGGCGGACCCGAAGTGAATCTGAATGCGGCCCTCGAAAATAATGCCCGCGCGATTGTGCAGTATTTGCAAGACTCAATCACAACCGGAAATTGGAAACAAAATTCATGAAATTCAAAGAACATTGCAAATTGTTCTCCGGAACGAATTGGCGCGTAAAGCTTTTTTCCGGCACCGGCGGTTCGTCGCTCCGGCGGCGACGACCGCCTGCGCGCTCGCCATTTGGACCGCCAAAACAACATTGGCGGACCAAGCTCCAAATGGCTCCGCGAGCTGCCTTCAAAAAGCTTTACTCGCTAATCAATTTTTTTAATTCTAATTTCGAAAGTCGGACAGAATATCTGGAGGCGCAGTGAGGCCTCCACAAACCGACATTTATATTGAGGCCAAACGGTGCCGGAAGATATTCTGTCTGACGTTGATTCTTGTTTTGGTTTTTGGCCATGTTTATGCTGAAGACACTGAAGTATTGCCGAAGACGAATACGAAAGTGTTGGTGAGGGAACATCCAAAAACAGGCGAACCTTACGTTGCGGTTATTTCGGCCAGTGAAGCGGATCGTGGCGGGCCGTTTGCCGGCATGAAAAAAATTTCAATCCGGCCCGATTATCGCATGCTGGACCCCAAAATAAAATCAGGAACCATTCCTTATGAAGGCCCTTATAGCAGCCGGAAAAAAGTTTATGTGTTCGCGGCATCGATGGCCGCGCTCGGAATCGGAGGAGCCGCGCTTTTACCGGTAGCGTCGGTCACAGGAGCAGGAGCAACGGGAGGCGCAGGTGCTCTTGCCGGGGCGGGAGCAGGCGTCGCGGCAGGAACGGCGGGAGCCGTGGCTGCCGCAAAAAGACAAGACCCGGAAAAAAAAGACGACTTCACAAATATTGCTAAATCGGAGTCAGGAAAAGGGGACAGGTCTTAAGACCTGTCCCCTTTTAGCTCTTTAATCCGCGCCAAATAGGAATCCAGGCAAGAAAAGCAGCCAGGCTTAGAAGAATCCCTTCGGTATTCCTTCCCAAAAGCAATTCCAGCGGACCGAGAGTTGTGGCCATTAAGGCGAAGGTCCCCCAAAGCCACATGCGAAGCAACGGCCACCAATTTTCAAGATTTTCCCGACGTCGGGAAAATTGGAAAGGCCAGAATCCTGGGGGGCGAACCCGGTCGTAAAAATTGCGCAGGGTTTGTTCCGAAGCAGCCGGAGTCAGCAAAGTGGCGGGAAGCCAGAAAAAAGCGCTGGCAAGAATAATATAAGTAAGATCGGCGAGCATATAGGATTTGAGCCCGAGGGCGGCGAAAAAAACGGGCTTCACAAAAATAACGGGAAAACTCACCAGCATGGCAATGACTTCGCTGGCCGGATTAATGCGCCACCAAAACCACCGGAGGAAATAAACCGGGCCGATGGCGGCCGTGAGATTCAAAATAAAAGTGTAAACGGTTCCTATGCTTTCCGTATAAAACGCTACGATCATGGAAGCGGCCGCCAGGAAATAAGGCGCGATTTTCCCTACCTTCACGTAGTGATTTTCAGGGGCGTCCTTTTTTACGAAGCGTTTGTAAAAATCATTTACAAAATAAGAAGATCCCCAGTTCAGATGCGTGCTCATCGTGGACATGAACGCCGCGAAAAAGGATGCGACCATGAGTCCGCGCAAACCGGGCGGGAGCAGCATCGTAATCAAATGAGGATAAGCCCTTTCATGATCGAGCATATTGGGAATCAATATTAAAGAAGCCAGGGCGGTGACAATCCATGGCCACGACCTTAAAGCATATTGCGCCACATTAAACCAAAGAGTGGCAAGTGTTGCCTGACGTTCATCTTTGCAGGAGGCGATGCGCTGCACGATGATTCCGCCGCCGTCCGTATTTTTCCAAGCCCACCACTGAATAAGAATAAGGCCCAAAAACCAGCCGAAGGGAGAGGCCAAGGCCTCTTCAGGGGTCGAGCCGTAAAGCGGAGGAATGATGGCGAGTTTGCCCGTGCCCTCCAGTTTTTGCACGATTTGAGCCATGCCGCCGCAAGCATTGACGGCGTAAACGGCAAGCAGGATCGCGCCCAGCATGGCAATAACATATTGAAAAAAATCCGTGAGAATGACTCCCCAAAATCCGGAAAGCGAAGAATAAATCACGGTAAGACCCATGCAGAAAAAAATCGACTGCGTTTTGTTCCAATCCGTGGTTTCCTGCATGACTTTGGTGAGCCCTGTCATGGGCCAGGCACCCATCACGAAAACGTTATAAATAATTCCCCAGTAAATGGCTTTAATGCCGCGCAGGACGGCCGCCCCTTTTCCGGAATAACGAAGCTCGACCAGTTCCACTTCGGTTAAAACGCCGGAACGTTTCCAAAGTTTTGAAAAGAAAAACACCGCAAACATCGTGCTGATGGCAAGCGCCCAGACTTCCCAATTTCCCCAAATGCCGCGGCGGCGGACAATGCCGGTAATCAAAAGAGGAGTGTCCGAGGAAAATGCCGTGGCTGCCATCGAAGTCCCTGCCAGCCACCAGGCAAGTTTTCTCCCCGAAGCAAAATAGGATTCAATGCCTTCCGACGCCTTTTTGGTGAGGGCTACGCCCAAAAACAAACTGATAAGGCAATAAATGAGGACGACAATCCAATCAAGCGTTTGCATATGAACTCTTATTCATCACGGTGTGATTTTTCCTAAGATGACGGCTTTGCGTGCTCCGGTGGTTCGGGGAAGATGATTAATTTTTCCTGTTAGGGCGCGCAGGGCAAAAAAGGCAAAGGCCATGGGCTCTTTGGCTTGCACGTGAATATCCCAATCTCCGATAGATTTGACTTTTACAGGCAAAAAAAGATCTCGCAGATAATTCATCAAAGTTCGATTAAGCGCTCCGCCGCCGCTTACAATCATTTCCCGAGGCTTCACCGGAACAAAATTCCGGTGGCTATGATAGATCGTCGCGGCTGTGAAATAAGTTAAGGTCGCCAGAATATCCGACGGTTTTGATTTCCAAAGATAGCGGGGAATAAAAGCTTCATTAAAAAGCTCGCGGCCCGTGGATTTGGGAGGGTTTTTTTTGAAATAGGAGTGTGCCAGCATTTGGCGAACGGCTTTTTCATGAATGGTTCCGCGTGAGGCCAGCTTTCCGCCCGCGTCGTAGGAGGATTTTCCCCGGCTGATTTTTTGCACGGCAATATCCATCAAGCAATTTCCCGGACCGGTATCAAAGGCGATGGGAGAAATCGATTTTCCCACGACAGTCACATTGGCAATGCCGCCGATATTTTGAAGCGCGCGAACAGGGCCCCCTCCAAAAAAATAATCATCAAAAAAGGGAATGAGGGGAGCGCCTTGGCCTCCGGCTGCGATGTCCGAAGGACGGAAATCCGAAACTACCGGAATGTCGGTTCGTGCTCTGAGGATAGCGGCTTCGCCGATTTGAAGGGTATTAGGCGGCAAATCGCCGGGGCCATGATAAACCGTTTGTCCGTGAGAACCGATGACCGTGATTTTGGAAGGAGCTGTTCTGGTTTTTTTCAAAAATCTCAAAGTACATGCGGCAAAAAAATCACCCAGGGAAAAATTCAAACGCGAAAGTTCGGGCGTGCGTAAAGATTGGGCCTTCAAAATTTGAGCGCGTAAATTTTCAGGATAAGCGAAGGTTTGATAATGAATGAGTTTGAATTTACGATTTTGAAAATGACAAAGGACAAGGGAAACCCCATCGGCGGAGGTGCCGGACATCAGCCCGAGCGCTAAAGGCATCAACGCCCCTTCTTTTGAAGGGCGTTTTTAAGAAAGCCTTTGTTCTCTTTTAAAGAATTCAGGGCGCGGGAATAATCCCAGTTTTTACGGGCCATTAAAATGGCAAGCTTGGCATTTTTTTTGGCTTTATAAAAATAATCTTCCGCTTTCTTGGAAGAAACATTTCCAAGCCTTTGAATAATGCGAAGGGCGCGTGCCGTGAGTTTTTTGGATTTAGGTTGTAAATCCACCATCCAATTTTGATAAACCTTGCCGAGCTGAATCATCGAAGTGACGGTGAGCATATTGAGAATGAGTTTGGTGGCGGTACCCGCCTTTAAGCGCGTGGAGCCGGTGATAACTTCCGGGCCGACTTTCGGGGCAATAAGGCAATCGATCAAGTGGCGGAAGGGGGAGGCATCATTGCAGGCCACGAGTATGGTTTTAACTTTTTTTTCTTTGGCGGCTTCCAGGGCCCCGGCCACAAAGGGAGTCACGCCGCTTGCGGCAATGCCGACAACGACATCACTGGCACGAAGTTTTTTTCGAAAAATTCTGACGGCCTCCTTTTTATTATCTTCAGCGCCCTCTTGGGAGCGGAAAACGGCCTTTTTGCCGCCGGCCATAACGGCTTGAATAAGCGAAGGCGAGGTATTAAAAGTCGGAGGGCATTCGGCCGCTTCTAAAACGCCCAAACGGCCGCTGGTTCCGGCACCGGCAAAAAATAATCGTCCGCCGTGGGCCAGAGAAGCGACGATCAAACGCACTCCTCGGGCAATATCTTTTTGAACTTTGAAAACCGCCTTGGGGACGCTTTGATCTTCTTGATTCATGATTGCCAGAACTTTTTCGATGGGAAGGGCGTCAATTTGCCGGGAACGGGGATTGGTTTTTTCCGTGGGAAGTTTGGCGTAATTGACTTGTTTCATTGCCGGGGAGAATAGCATAAAGACCGCCCGCCCGCAATTGCGGCTATTCTGATATAATACTGCGCCATGAAACTTGAAGAACGGGTCGGCCTTCAAATGATGATCGGGGTTGCCGGATCCAAGGTCACGCCGGAAATCATCGATTTATTCCGCCAAATCCATGCCGGCGGGCTCATCGTTTTTCGCCGCAATTTTCAAACCGCAAACCAATTCAAACAATTTATTTCCGAATTAGAACAAGCCCTCGAAAGAAAACTTCTGATTGCTGTCGATCATGAAGGCGGGCGCGTGATTCATTTGGCCGAAGGAGTTACGATTTTTCCGGATAATTTAGTTTTGGGAAATACGGGCAGTGAAGATTTTGCCCGGCGCCAGGGAGAAATCGAGGCCGTAGAGTTACGCCGCCTCGGAATCGATTTAAATCTCGCGCCCACATTAGATGTTCTTACCGCCGATTTTAGCCCCAATATCGGAATTAGATCTTACGGCAAGGATCCCGAGCTTGTGGCGCGGCTTGGCTCCGCGCGTATTCGTGCCATGCAAGAGGGCGGACTTTCGGCATGCGCTAAACATTTTCCGGGACAGGGGCAATCACCTCTTGATACCCATTTGGATTTACCGGTTCTGGCCACAAAATGGGAAGAAATGGAAAAGGTGCATTTAAAACCATTTATCGCCGCCATTCTAGCCGGCGTTGACACGGTCATGACCTCTCATCCCATTTATCCCGAGCTTGATTCTTCCCGCGTGCCGGCAACATTCTCAAAAAAAATTACGAGCGGACTTTTGCGCCAAAAGCTTGGATTTCAGGGCGCCATCTTAAGCGACGATCTCGAAATGGGGGCCTTAAAAAATCTTTGTCCTATCGGAGAGTCCGCGGTACGTGCCGTCGAAGCGGGCCATGATATGGTCTTAGTGTGCAAGAGTTCAGACGCACAACGCGAGGTTTTTCAAAGCCTTTTAGCGGCTTATGAAAAAAAACGTTTGGACCCGCAAAATCTTGAAACGAGTACGGAACGCATCAGAAAACTAATCCGCAAGCGTCCCGAACGTTTTACTCTAGGCCATCCGGGAGCTCATCCTCAAGGCAATCGATTGGCCCAAGAAATTGCCCAAAAGGGGATTCGTCATCCTGAGGTCCAGAGGACCGAAGGATCTAAAACTGAGATCCTTCACTGCGTTCAGGATGACAGATCCGTTTTAATTGTCTTCCCTAAAATTTCTTCCCTTAATGAACTTATTTTTATCGAAGATGAATTTTTGAATGAAGAAAAATTTTTCAAAGATTATTTTCGCCGTCATGGGTTCACGCCGGCCGAAATCGCCGTGATCGATATTTCGCCTGACGATAAGGCCATCGATGCTATTACGGACCGGGCGAAAAAAGCCGATCTCACCATTTTCTTTTGTTATGATGCCCATCTTTTTCCCAAGAATCGTGAGCTCCTTGAGAAAATTCAGCTGATTGCAAAGGAATGTGTCGTGGTCCTTTTGCGCGATCCTTATGATGAAAAGTGGGTCAAAGAGGGTGTTTCATGCCTCAAACTCTTTGGATTCAGGCGGGTGCAAATCGAGGCGGGGCTTAACGTCATTCTGCCCTAAAGGACTGTCCTGACTTCCCATAAACTATTTATGGAAGTCATGGGCTGAGGCCAAAGGCCGAAGAATCTCATGAGCGAGATCCTTCGCTTCGCTCAGGATGACTAAGGGATGAAAATCGAATGCCGAAAATAGTAGTGCTGATCACGGTGCTGGCTTTGATGTCGGGGGGATGTTCGGGCGATTATTGGAAGGCAAAATTTCACCTCTTCCAGGCGGAAAATGCTTATTGGAAGGGCCATGAACTGCGGACCAAAAAAGTGCCGCGCGAAGAACGTCTGAAAGAATACGAACACGCCTGTAATGATTTTTTGAAGGTTTATGATCTTAAGCCGGGCCTGTTCACACTTTTTCGTATTGAATCCGCGTATGATGCTTGTGCTCGGGTTGGTAATGAAGGAGGCAAAGAAACCTTTGAAATTTTCCGCCAGCGTTATGTTCAAGAACATCCTACCGAGGCCGAATATGGCGATGCCGTGCCGTCTTTGGATGCCTGATTAATCTATGCGCCAAAATCCACATCTTTATGAAGTTCATGCCTTGCGCTGGTTAAACCGCCTGAGAAATCATTATGGCAAACGCCTGACGCTTGCCAGCATTCCTGATTCCGAGTGGAAACGCCTCACGGATCTTGGCTTTGAGCTCGTGTGGCTCATGGGCGTATGGAAGAGAAGTCCCAAAGACATTGCGGGTTCTCCTTACGCCATTTATGAATATGTCTTAGATCCTTCCCTGGGACAAAAAGGCGAGCTCAAGGAATTAAAAAAGAAACTTAATCGCATGGGGCTGGGATTGATTCTGGATTTTGTGCCCAATCATCTTGCCATGGATCACCCTTGGACAATGCGTTACCCGGAACGTTTTGTGTCAGGAACCCAGGAAGATTGGAAGGCTCATCCGGAATGGTTTTTCAAAACCGCGAACGGGAGAATTCTCGCTCATGGGCGCGATCCTAATTTTCCGCCGTGGAATGATACGGTTCAGGTCAACTTTTTTTCCACGGAAATGCGCGAGGCCTTGACGGCAGAACTGATTCGAGTCAGCGAAGTTTGTGACGGAGTCCGCTGTGATATGGCTATGCTTGCCTTGAATCATGTTTTCGAAAGGGTTTGGGGGGATATTCTCGGAAAACATCCGCGCCTTCAAGAAGAGTTTTGGCCGAAGGTCATCGAAACCGTGAAAAATAAAAGAGAAAATTTTATTTTCATCGCGGAGGCTTACTGGGGCCTGGAATGGACGCTTCAAGAAATGGGATTTGATTATGCCTATGACAAAATCCTGTATGACCGCATGCGTTATGAAACCGCCTCTCAAATCTGGAATCATTTACAGGCCGAAGAACTTTATCACCGCCGCTCGCTTAGATTTATCGAAAATCATGACGAACCGCGTGCCGCCAATGTTTTTGGGCCGGAACGGGCCCGTGCCTCCGCGGTCATTTTAAGCACAGTGCCCGGCCTTCGTTTATTTTATGAAGGGCAATTGGAGGGCCAGACAACTCAGCTTCCTATTCAGCTGGTGCACGAACCCCAAAAAACTGCGGACGGCAATATGGTGGCCTTTTACGAAAAACTTTTAAAGGCGACCCGTCATGATGCTTTTCACGACGGAGAATGGAAGCTTTTGGAATTCAGCCAGGCGGCCCAGCACAGCATGAGTCATCAGCATCTGTTGGCCTGGGTTTGGGTGACAGCGAAAGATTTTAAATTGGTCATGCTCAATTTTTCGCGGGTACGGTCGAAAGGACGCTTGAAAATTCCGCATTCCTTTCCCGCGCAGAACGGTGTAAAATTCCACGATGAAATAACGGGCAAAATCCTTTCTTTTTCCGAAGAAGAACTTTATAACGAAGGAATGATGGTGGAACTTGAGCCGTGGGAATACCGGATCTTATCGCGAAACCAGTAGCCTGACCCGAAGGGGCCTGGCCCCTTTTGTGGTCGCTACGCTTTTTTTTACTTTTCCTGTTTTTGCTGCACAGGCCCTTTTACTCAAAGACCTTCAACTCCCGCCGCTTATTGCGGTGAAAACTTTTTATTACACCGTCCAGCCCAGCGTGGAATGGGCCTCCGAGCCCGGTTTTTTAAAATTCCGTGTTCATTCCCCTCATGCCGATTATGAAGCCGAAGGGCTGGTGCCGCTTAAAAAACTTTTAAAGGAAATCGAAGTTATCGAAAAAATCCGCCAAAATGACGCAGGCAGCGGTTTTTTTGACGGGATAACCGACTCGCTTTCCAGTACGGGGGAAGGATTTGTGAGATTGGTCGGTCATCCCGTGGAATCGGTCAAAGGAGTCGGTAAAGCGGCCGGCAAATTAGCCGGCAAGGTCGGCGGAATTTTTCGCAGCAAAGAGGAAGGGGAAAAAACCACATTTTCTGAAAAAATGCTGGGAGGCCAGGAACGTGAACTTGCCGAAAAATTCGGCGTGGATGTTTACACCTCAAATCCTTATATGAAAGAGCTTCTGCGGCGCATGGCCAAAGCAAGGATGGGCGGCAAAGGGGCGGCCATGATCGGCAAAATACTTCTTCCCGTGGCCGGACTTGTCTCCGTCACACTTACGGTAAGCGGAGTTAATGGCGCGGCCGACCGGCTTGTTAATGACAAAGGCCGCGGGGATTTGTACCATCTCAATCAAGAAGCCCTGCTGGCACTCAGTTTTGGTCCGGAAGAAGTTGCGGCATTTTTGAATCATCCTTTGTATACCCCGCGCGAAACCACTTATGTCCGCTTTTACCTTGAAAAATTGAAAGAAGTCCCCGGTCACCGTGATATTTTCAAAAAGGCCAAAGACGCGAAAAGTCCCTGGGATGCTAAAAAAATTCTTTACGCAGCCCAAATGGCCGCCGACAGAATGAAAGAAAAAGAACCTTATCAAAAACTTGAATGCAAAGATGAAGGAATAGCGGCCACGCAATCCGGAAAAATAATTCTATTTATTCCTTACGATTATCTGGAAACTTCGGGTTTGGGTAGTGCGGTGCTTAATGCCGGCGCCTCAGAAATTGTGGCTGCCGGCAAACTCTCCCAGCCTTTTGTCAGTGCGGCCTTTATTAAAGGAATCAAGATTTCGGATCGAATATTACTTAAAACCTAATCCTGTCATCCTGAGCGTAGCGAAGGATCTCGCAAGAGATTCTTCGGACTTCGTCCTCAGCCCATGACTTCCATAAATAGTTTATGGGAAGTCAGGACAGTCCTTTAGGGCAGAATGACGTAAAAAGGGGAGGCTCAAATGAAAGGTGTGATTATCGGAATTGTGTTAGCGGTTTTGATTATCGGTGCCGGGTTCTATTTTTTGGCCAAAAAAAGCGCCGAATATGGAGAGAAAGTGTCGGCGGAAAGGACTGCCGCGGCAAAGGCTCAATATTAAATGAAAAAAGTGCTGATTCCTTTAGCGGATGGTTTTGAAGAAATCGAAGCGGTGACAATTATCGATATTTTACGCCGGGCGGGAATTCAGGTCACGGTCGCGGGAATTAAGCCGGGCCAATTAAACGGAGCGCATAAAATTAAGCTTACTCCCGAGACTGCCTTAGCGGAAGTGAAAGATCAGGATTTCGACATGATCATTCTCCCCGGCGGACAACCTGGGGTGGATAATCTTCGCAAAGATCCGCGCGTTCTCGAAATTCTCAAAAAAATGAAGGCAGGACAAAAACATATCGGCGCGATTTGCGCGGCCCCGATTGCTTTGCGCGATGCCGGGCTTATTGCGGGGCTTCGGCTGACGAGTTATCCGGGTTATGACAAGGAACTTGAAGGCAGCCGGTACGAAGAAAACCGCGTGGTGGTGGACGGAAAATTTGTCACCAGCCGCGGGCCGGGAACGGCCATGGAATTTTCCTTAAAAATCGTGGAAATTTTAATCGGAAAACAAAAGGCCGATGAGCTGGCGGAGGCTGTCATCGCGCGATGACGGTTTTCTTAAGCCCTGAGCTGTTTTTCCGCGTCGACCACGTCACGATTAATCAATTGACGGGCATGCGAAGCGCGCGCGCTTAATTCCTTGGAAGTATGCGGGGCATGAACCAGTTCCCGCAAAAGCTGGCCCACCATTCTTAAACCCCGGACCATTTCTCCTTCATCGACTGTGGTAAGTCCCAAAACCTTATCGAAATTTTGTCCGTAAGTCCATGCCTCCACCGCCGGCGCAAGATGAAAATGCGGCGGCTTGATATAGGGAAACACGCGGGCTTTGGACTCGCGGCGGTGAATGGTGCGCGCGTACTGCTCGGCGATTTTCTTGAGTTTTTCCGCTTTCGCATTGAGCCGTATCGTTTCATCGCCTTTTCTCGGTTCAAAAACAAGTGAGGCCAGAAGAATACTGAGCTCCGCTTCATCCAATTTTTCCAAGACGCCATCCGCATGCATTTCGGAAAGCATAAGCTCATAACCAAAAATTGAAGATCCGAATTCCCCCTTGGGAGTCAATCCTTCCGGGGTGAAATAACCCATATCCTCAAGCAGATCGAGTTTTCTTTCCAGAAGTCCGAGGCCGTCTTCGCGCTTGCGGGCAAAAGACTGAAAATAATGAAAAGTCCGGGGATAAATGCTCACGAGATTACGTCCCAAATCGCGATAAAGATTGAGAAGTGTGGCATAAGTCGTGTTCCACTGGCTTCTGATGGGTTCGGGCTTGCCGTAAAGAATGCGTTCGAGTTCCGCAAAAGGAAGGTCGACAGGATGAACGCGCACATAAACATAGCCTTCTTTATCCAGACTGCGCCGTCCGGCACGTCCGGCCATTTGATAAAAATCGCGCGTGGTCAACGGACGGAATCCGCTGCCGTAAAATTTTTCCAGTTCATCGAATAAAACACTGCGTGCCGGCATATTGATGCCAAGCGCAAAAGTCTCGGTCGTGAAAATGACTTTGATCAAACGGCTGGTGAAAAGCTGCTCCACCACTTCTTTGAGAGTGGGCAGCATGCCGGCGTGATGAAAGGCAATGCCGCGTTCTACGAGGGGGCGGAGTTCTTCGGCGGAAAGCTCACCCTTTAAATCATAACGCTCAATAAGGGTGTCGAAATTCTCAAGGATTTGGCGGCGTTCCGGCTCGGTTAAAAAATCAAATTGCAGGGCTTCCGAAGCCAAATATTCGGCGCGGCGCCTGCCGAAAACAAAATAAATGGCCGGCAAACGTTTTTTTTCGACGAGCTCTCCGAGCAAATGATCAAGGCGATTCGGCTTAGCGCGCGGAAGGCGGAATCCCCGGTGCCTGTCCCGGCGGCTTAATTGCCAGTTGTCGCGGTTATAGTAGCCTTCCCGGCGTAGGACTTTCAAATTTTCGAAAATTTTTCCCTGGCATTGAAAAAGAAAATGAAGGGGAACGGGCCGGTGGGATTCTTCCACCACCGCAATCGGACGATTGTGAACATTACGAATCCATTCGGCGAGCTGCTGCACATTCGGTACCGTCGCGCTCAAAGCGAGAATGCGGATTTCAGGCGGCGTGAACAAAATGGCCTCTTCCCACACCGTGCCGCGCTCGGGGTCATCCAGATAATGAATTTCGTCGAAAATGACCCAGCCGATTTTGCGTATCCGTTCAGCATTTTCGAAAAGGGAATTGCGGTAAATCTCGGTTGTCATGATGAGGATGGGGGCCTCCGGATTAATGGAAACATCCCCGGTTAAAATTCCCACTTTCTCATCGCCGAAACGCTGGCGGAAATCGCGGTATTTTTGATTGCTCAGTGCTTTGATGGGGGCGGTGTAAATGACTTGCTCACTGCGGGAAAGGGCTTTTTCAATGGCGGCTTCGGCAATGACGGTTTTGCCCGAACCGGTCGGCGCCGAAATCAGAACAGAATGTTCCTTTTCAATCCACTGAATGGCTTCTTTTTGAAACGGGTCGAGTTCAAACGGCATGCGAGATTATAGTGCCGAGCGCTTGAAATTATGATATAAATTTTCCCTGTGATTTCTAAACCGGTTTTGATTATTCATGGCGGGGCGGGAGACGGATTCAAGGATAGGCGCCGCGCGGAACGTGTCCGTAAAAAACTCGCGCGAATCCTGAAACTTTCCTATCAAACGCTTCTTCATAAGAACGCGCTTGAAGCGGTTACGCATGCGGTCAAATTGATGGAAGATGCCCCCGATTTTAACGCCGGCCGGGGTTCCCAACTTCAGGCAGACGGGCATGCACGTCTTTCGGCATCGATTATGGAAGGCTACAAAGAGCACTTTGCCGCGGTGATTAATCTGGAGAAAATTCGAAATCCCATTCTTGTCGCCAAGGCTTTGCTCAAACAAAAATCCCGGGTTCTTGCAGGGGAAGGCGCTTTCCGATTTGCCAAAAAACTCGGAATGAAAACCGTAGATACCCGTACGGCTCTTGCGCTTAAACGGTGGAAGGAAAAAAAGAAAAAAGGTTTTGATACGGTGGGCGCCTGCGCTTTGGACCGGTTCGGCCATCTTGCCAGTGCTACGTCCACCGGAGGCAGGGGAAATGAATTCCCCGGCCGGGTAAGTGATAGCGGCATGCCGGTTGCCAATTACGCGACGCCTCAGTGCGCGATTGCCGCTACGGGCATTGGAGAAGAAATTATGGAAGAAGGCCTGGCCGTCAAGATTGCCGTGCGTTATGCGGATGGGCATTCTCTCGAAAAAACTTTTAAGAAAACATTCGGCGAAATCCGGTCAAAAAAAAGAAATATGGGGGCCATCGGTCTTGACCGAGAAGGAAAAATTGCCGCGGATTTTACCAGTAAGTCCATGATGCATGGCTGGAAAAAGGGAAAAACGATTCGTGTCGAATTCAAAAAAAGGAGCTTTTCGTGAAAAATAATTTTTCGATGTTGGTCCTCATTGGCATTGTGTTTTTATTTTCATCTTGTCAATCGGGGCCTTCCGCCCGTGTTGTTTCCAAAGAACAAACGCTTACGCAAGTTGATTGGTCGGGCGAAACTCCCTCGGGAGTTCTTACGGTTAAAACTTTAAACGTCACACCCGAAGCCAGTTATCATTTGATCCGTTTGACGGGTGCGGAAAAACTTCATATTCATAAAGACCACGACCTAGTGGTTTTTATTCTCAAAGGAAAAGCCAATATGCATTTTGAAAATGAAATCAAACCGGTGAAGCCCGGCGATGTTATCGAGCTTGCCCGGGGCGTGGTTCATGCCGCAGAACAAACGGACCAAGAGCCCGTAGAAGTCTATGCGATTTTTACCCCGCCCTTTGACGGCAAAGATCATATCGAGGTATAGCATGGAGGCTTTTTTAAAAAATTCCTTCGGCCTAAAACTTATAAAATAAATAAAAAGATTACTTTTTCTTACTTTTATGCTATCTTTTAGGTGAAAGGAAGGTGTGTCATGATTAAAACTTTTTCCACAAAACTTGACGCCAAGGTTTTGCGTCAACTTGAAGATTTTTGTAGAAAATATCATCTTAAGAAGTCTTACGTGCTGCAGGAAATGATCGCGGAAGGAATTCGGAGGCGTTTGGAAACCATAGAATTGGCGCAATCTCTCCAGAAAGGTCTTGAGGAAGAACGCTCGGGAAAGTTCTTTACCGCGGATGAAGTTGAAGCTGCGGTTTTTCCAAAAAGAAAAGCGAGTTAATTTTGTTTCAAATTCTTTACACATCTGAAGCTAAGGAACGGCTGGCGCAAATTGCTCAACAGGACCCTAAATCTGCCAGGATTATTTTTGACCACATTAAAAGACTCCCGCAAACTTACTCCGCTGACCCGTTTTTGAAAGGCGAGCATTTTAAAGGATTAAAACGAAATCGGGTAGGAAGGTACCGTTTTATCTATAGGATTTCGGAACAAGAAAAAGAAATTCATGTCATCACTATTGATCTCCGCAAATCGGTTTACGAATAGCCATGCCCAATTACGATTATATTTGTGATGCTTGCGGGGACAGGTTCGAAGCCTTTCATTCCATGGCGGCCAAGCCGCTCACAAAATGCAAGAAATGCGGAAAATCCAAACTTCGCCGGTTGATTAGCGGAGGTGCCGGCGTTCTTTTTAAAGGCAGCGGGTTTTATCAAACGGATTACCGCTCAAAAAAATATCAGGAATCTTCCAAAAAAGATTCGCCTCCGCCTTCGAAATCCAAAGAAAAATCTTCTGACGGTAGTTCTTGCGGCGGAGGAAGCTGCAAACAGCCTGATGTTTGTAATCCGTGAAAGGTCTTATTAGGCCATTGAAATATTGCCGTTCGAGGGAACGGTGGCTTCTTCGGTCTGAGGAAGTGTGAAATAAAACGTACTGCCTTTATTTTCTTCGCTTTCTACCCAAATTTTTCCGCTGTGCAGACCCACGATTTCTTTGACGATGGTCAGGCCCAGGCCGGTCCCGGATTGATTGCCGATCGTAGGGTCATGAGCTTGTTCAAAACGCTCGAAAATAAGGCGCATTTTTTCTTCCGGAATTCCAATCCCCGTATCTTTGACGGCCACGCGCAGGCTTTTGCGGGTCTGATCTTCCGTGTGAACATGAATGTTTATTTGTCCGCCCGGAGGCGTGAATTTGACGGCATTGTCGATTAAGTTAATGAGGACCTGAATGATGCGCGACTCATCGGCAAAAATAGTCGTGTCTTGCGTCTTAGCGTCTATTCCGATTTTCACCCCTTTGCGGTCCGCCAGGATTTTTGTATTTTTGACCGCCTGTTGAATCAAGGGCATGAGATCGATATTGTGTTTCTTCAACCGCATTTTGCCGGCCTCAAGAGCGGTGATGTCCAAGAGATCGCCGATTAAAAGTTGAAGATGATGGCCTTGCCGTTCAATGATTTCAAGAAAATGCTGGATTTCATCCTTATTTAACTCCTTTTCACTGTTTTTATGATTTTCTAAAAGAAGCGAGGCGCTGCGGGTGATGGAAATAAGCGGTGTTTTGAGTTCATGCGAAACGTTCGCAAGAAAATGGGACTTTAGTTCATTCACATTCTGCAGCATGGTCATGATGCGGCAAATTTCCTGGATAAAGGCTTTGGACCGTAACGACAACACTCCCACGATACGGCCGTCGTCAAGGCTGACCGGCAAATGCCGGAAATCACGTTCTGCGAAAAGCTTGAAAACTTCAAGCACGGGGCGGGAGATATTGACCGTTTCAATGGGGGCGGTCATGACTTCCTTTAAAAGAGTTGTTTTGGGGTCTTTTTCCTGGGCGACTACTTTATTGAGAAGGTCACGTTCTGTAAAAATGCCAAGGGGTTTTTTTTCGGTGTCAATCACGATGACGGAGCCGATGTGGTGCTGCTGCATTCTGAGGACGACTTTTTGAACCGTCTCATGAGGGTAGGCGCCAATGACGACCGGCGTTACCCATTCTCTAATCTCAATCATGAAGATTTAATCCTATTTTGACCTGTAAGGCTTAAGTTCTAAGTAAGTCTTCAGTGAAGCACGTAGGGATGTAAGACAAGAAAGGGCTTAGGGTTAAGCAAGACCGGCCGATGATAGGAAAGTGATGGCCGAGATAGAAAAGATTTCACTCCCACCCCCGCCTTTGGAAGTTCGCAACCG
>JACPXK010000045.1 GCA_016196565.1 Candidatus Omnitrophota bacterium
AGGCGGATTCCGGACTCGAAAAATAGCTGCAACCACCTACAAAATTATTAATGGAGCGGAAGTCAGGTTTCAAGAAACGGACTATATGGGGCTCCGGAAGCGTAATGAAAAAATCAATATGGTTACGACTTATCGGCCCGACGGAAAGACGGTTTCCAGCGTGGGTGAATATTCTTTCAGAATAGACGGCAGCATACGAGAAATCGTCGAGTATTGGGAAAATGGGAAACTCAAAAGCCGCACCGAATATCAGGGCCCGGCCACCAAGGAATTGGTCGATCGGATCATTAATTATCGCATCGATGAAACTACCGACATTATTTCGGACTATGAATATGAAGGCTCGGCCATACGGCGTTTAGTGGCGCGCGATCGTTTTGGCCGGCTTTTGTCGGTCACGCAGTTTCAAGGACGGGCCGGGGAAGAGCGCGAAACTTCCATCACCACCTATTTTGCGGATGGAATGGTCAATGAACTGACGACCTTTGAATATGACGCAGATGGGGTCCGCCTTCGCTCCATCGCTGAAAGTGCAGCGGGGGACATTAACGAAACCATTTATGAAGGTCCTCGCCGGCAGGAAAGAATCAAACAAGTCAAAATTTTCCGGCGCGAAGTGAACGGTTCCCAAACTTTGATGTTTGGCAATGGGTATGTTTATCAGACCTCGGGCGGTTACGCTAATCAAGCGCTTCTTCGCATTGACACCACGATGTATGCGCAGAAATTGGCCAATGGCGACAATCCCATTATTCAGAAACAGTATTTCAAAGGACTTAAAGATGAAGAGCTCATGGATTTTGTGGAACATTACAAAATCGATGATAAAGGAATGCTTAAGCTCGCGACGATCGACATCAAACTTTATGAGCGTTCTTGCACAACCGGAGGAACTTGGGGGCCGGCGAATTATCAATTAATCGCGACCAATGTTTGTGTGGACCGGGCCGCGGATACTGCGCCCCGTACGCGGCTTTCAGCGGAACTGAGTTTTGAATACCGCAGAGAAGCAAATCCAGGTTCTCAGCGTTCGCAAAATCAAATATTCCCAGTCACATTGGTCTATTATGAAGTTGCCAATGGCGCTACCCGTCCGCGCGTAGTTTACAATTACGAAACCGTCGATCCGGCCAAAGTTACGGGAGATTTTGAGCAAAATGATCTGGCGTTTGAGAATGTGGAATATTTTCCTTCACCCACAAATCCGGACCCGGATCCTTTGGTCGATTCAAACGGAGACGGGAATCCCGCGAATGATATAACTCCCAGAATTTTGAATTCCAGTGAAAATATTTATGTTCAGGACGCCCTGAGCCAAGTCATTAGTTATTACGGGGACACGCTGAGCGTAAAAGCGGTTTCTCAATATTCCGGAATGGCCGGCAAGGAACGGCTGGTTTCCACAACAACCTATAAAGAAATCACAGGCGCAAGTTCCGTGGGTTATGACCTGGTTAAAAAGAAGCTTGCCGATATTAATCACGATGGAACGGTCAATGATTATGATCTCTATTTGTGGAATCAGGCCTTTAATAATCTTTCCAGTCTGGGTTTTGACGCAAAAGAATTAGAACGGGCTGTCCAGACTCTCCAAACTATTTCCACTTCGGGTTTGAACTCGCTGGCGGCCGGTGCTGCGATGCAAATCGATTTCAATGGCGACGGTAAAATCGATCAAGGCGAAATCGATTTTTATTCTAAAATCGTACGCAATTATGTCGACGTCAATTTTGACGGTAAAGTCGATGCCATCGACCTGGGTATGGTCCAGAATGCGCTTCTTTTAATGGGCGCCATGGGAATCGGGACCCCATCTTTAAATTACACGCCGCCCGGACAAATAGCCGCCATAGCAACAGATACCGATGGCGATGGATTTCCGGATGCCGTGGAAAATGC
>JACPXK010000046.1 GCA_016196565.1 Candidatus Omnitrophota bacterium
TGTGCCCAATCCCGGGGCCGGCCGATTCCTCCCCAAACCCTCGAGTTTTTTCTGCCTCACCGCTACGCCCAGCAATATCCTGAGGACTTGGCTCCGGCCTGATCTCACTGCTATTGCTACGTGCTTCACTGGAGATTTACTCGTAAGTTTTCTTTAACTCTTTATGCCCCCTTCGGTTAAGAAGGGGGTATTTTTTTTGTCCGTTGCATGTTGCCGGGGAGAGTGATACCCTTTAATTAACCTTAAAACAGGGGAGAGGATGAAGATGCCGAACAATAGAAAAAAACCTCTTAAAAAATCGTCCAAAACCCGTTCCTCAAAATCCTTTTCCGAATCGCTTCATTATTACGCCGATCTTTCCCAGTTCAAAAAACATCTTGAGAAGGTCTCCGGCAATCAATCCAAACTGGATGAAAGACTGCAAGACCTGGAAATTCACGTCAATCTTTTAACCCGTTTGTTGACAACCCTTTGCATTGAGAAATTCGGCATGAGGGTAGGCGTGCTCAAGCGTCTGATCAAGCGTATTGAAAAAGAAGCCATACGTGATTCTCAAATTCTGCATTTGGAATCCCTCTATAAATTACCGGTTCCGCCTGAGAAGAAAAACAATCAAGGCGGCTCCTCCGGCAATGATCCCTGGGAAGAAATTTCCTGACCCCGTAATTTTTTTCAAGCTTTAAGCCCTTTTATTTCCTCAAGTTAGGAAATCCTCCAAAACGTCCGATAAACATAACGTTTACAAGCTTAAGGGTTTTGAATAGAATGATGCCTTCATTTTTCGGTTCACCCGTGATAAAGGAGACAGGATGAAGCTTTATATTAATGGAGAAAACAAAACGATTGAGTCGATTAAGACCTTGCATGAGCTTTTGGAGCGTTTTCATCTCAATCCGAACTCGGTTGTGGTCGAACGCAATAAAAACGTGGTGGCGCGGCAAGAACTAGCCGAGTGTCCGGTGACCGAAGGGGATCAAATCGAGATTGTTCAATTTGTGGGCGGGGGAGCCGACGAAGTTCCGATCGAGGAAGCAGCTGTTCCCGCGACTCCAAAACCTGCCGCCCCGAAAAAACCCCGCAAAGCAAAAGCCAAGAAAGAAAGTGCATCAGGCACTTCACGCGTGAAAGGTCCTGCCAATCTTGTCATCGTCGAATCTCCCGCCAAAGCGAAAACCATCAATAAATTTCTGGGGGATGATTTTCTGGTGGAGGCCTCCATGGGCCATGTGCGCGATCTTCCCAAAAGCAAAATGGGAGTGGATATCGCCGGTGATTTTACGCCTTCCTATATTATCAGCAAAAAAGCCCGCAAAACCGTGACCCATTTAAAAAATCAGGCAAAAGGGAAAACCGGAATTTATTTGGCGCCTGACCCTGACCGTGAAGGGGAGGCCATCAGCTGGCATTTGGAACATATTTTTAAAGAAGCCAACGGCAAGGACGTTCAAATCCGCCGCGTCGTTTTTAATGAAATCACCAAAGAGGCGGTGAAGGAAGCCTTCAAACATCCGCGTGAAATTGCCATGAATCTTGTCAATGCCCAGCAGGCCCGGAGAATTCTTGACCGGATTGTGGGTTATGAACTCAGCCCGCTTTTATGGCGCAAAGTCGGACGGGGGCTCAGTGCCGGCCGCGTGCAATCGGTGGCGCTCAGGCTGATCGTCGATCGGGAACGTGAAATTAAAAGTTTCGTGCCGGTAGAATATTGGTCCATTGAAGCCAAACTTTCCTCCGAGAAAAAAGAAAATGCCGAAAAAGTTTTCATTGCCAAGCTGGAAAAAATCGGCAAAGACAAGGTTGAAATCAAAAACCGGGAAGATGCCGAAAAAATCCGCCAGGACATTCTTAATCATCCTTTCAAAGTCTCTAAAGTCGATAAAAGTGAACGCCGGCGAAAACCTCAAGCCCCTTACACAACCAGCAAAATTCAACAAGAGGCCTATAACCGTTTGGGATTTCCGGCCGCGAAAACCATGCGTGTGGCGCAAAAACTCTATGAAGGCGTCGAGATCGGAGATGAAGGCAGTACCGGTTTGATTACCTATATGAGAACCGATTCCGTCAATATCGCCAAATCCGCTCAGGATGAAGTCGTCCAATTCATCCGGCAGAAATTCGGCGCTGATTATTTGCCAAAAGAGCCTCCGGTTTACAAAGCCAAAAAAGGCGCCCAAGAAGCCCATGAAGCGATTCGTCCCACTTCGGTCCGCCGTGAACCTCAGGCCCTGCGTCAATACCTTGCCGACGATGAGTTCAAACTCTACGAATTAATTTGGCAGAAATTCGTGGCTTCACAAATGTCTGCGGCCGTGGATGAGCATATGAGCGTGGTAATCGACGTCAAAGAAAAATATTTTTTCAAAACTACCGGCCGCATTAATTTATTTCCGGGGTTTTCTATCGTGTTCAGCGAGGCCAAAGCCCAGAAAGAGAAAAAAGAAGAAAAAGAAAAACAAGAAGGGGAAGAAGACGAACCCATTTACGAATTGCCTCAACTGACTGTGGGCGAAATTCTAAAATTGCATGAACTCATGGGCTATCAGCATTTCACCAAACCGCCGGCACGTTATAACGACGCCAGCCTCGTCAAAACCTTGGAAGAAAAAGGCATCGGTCGCCCCAGTACGTATGCCCCTACTATCTATACCATTCTCGTGCGTGAATATGTGAACCGCAAAGGGGGCGCCCTTATTCCTACCGAACTTGGCGAAACCGTAGTGGATTTGCTCGTCAAACATTTTCCCAAAGTCATGGAAATTGAATTTACCGCGGTCATGGAAGAAGAGCTGGATAAAATCGAAGAAGGCGAAATGGAATGGGTGGCCGTATTAAAAGATTTTTACGGTCCTTTTGAAACGGACCTGACTCAAGCCCGGAAAGAAATGCAGAATATGCGCCAGGAAGTGGTGACCACGGAATACAAGTGCGATATCTGCGGCAAAAATATGGTGATCAAATGGGGCCGGTTTGGAAAGTTTCTGGCTTGTCCCGGTTTTCCGGAATGCAAATACACCCGCTCCATCCCTTTGGGGGTTTTTTGTCCTGAGCCGGGCTGCGGCGGGGAACTGGTTAAAAGACTGTCGAAAAAAAGACGCACCTTTTACGGCTGTTCGAATTATCCCAAATGCACCTACATCGCCAACAAACTTCCCACCAAGGGGGAGGCCATCAGCGAGGACGAGCAGATTTCGGAAACGGATCGTGAAACCCTGGGGCCGTGATGGATAAATCCGTTGCTTATTTCCTTAATTTTCTCCGGACAGAAAAAAACGCATCCCCTCATACGGTTAAAAATTACGCGATTGACCTGCGTGAATTCTGCGGATTTCTGAAGAAAAAATCCCCCGAAGAAATTTCTTATTTGGACATCCGGTCTTTTCTGGCATATCTCAAATCCCACGATTATTCGAAAAGTTCCGTGGCGCGAAAGCTTGCCTGCATCCGTTCTTTTTTTAAATTTCTCGCCCGCGAAAATCAACTGAAAGTCAATCCTGCGGCGGGTATTGCGACCCCCAAACGCGAAAAGAGGCTTCCTCTTTTTCTTGCCATCGAAGAAGTCACGAACCTTTTGGAAGCGCCTTCCAAAAATTCCTGGGATGAAAAAAGAGACAAGGCCGTTTTGGAAATGCTTTACAGTTCCGGCCTCCGCGTGAGCGAACTGGTGGGACTCAATCACGAGGATGTGGATTTGGTCAGCGGGCTTGTCCGCGTACGCGGAAAAGGCAAAAAAGAAAGAATCGTTCCGGTCGGTTCCGTTGCGCTCAAAGCCATCCGGGATTATTTGGAACACCGCCCTCCCAAAGACGGCACGGAAAATCTCAAGCGGCCGCTTTACCTTAATCGTTACGGCGGCAGAATCACCGACCGCAGCATCCGCCGCCTTATTTTAAAATACACCAAGCGTATCGCCCTGAATAAGGAAGTCTCGCCGCATACGCTGCGGCATTCTTTCGCCACCCATATGCTCGACCGGGGTGCGGACCTGCGCAGTGTGCAGGAACTTTTGGGCCATGAGAATTTATCGACGACTCAAATTTATACGCATGTGACCACCAAGCGTTTGAAGGAGGCCTATGAAGCCGCGCACCCGCGCTCCTAAAAAGTGGCGCGCAGGATTTTTCTCTCCTTATTTTTATAATGCCGTTTTTGCCGTGTTCAGCCTTTTTTATCTGCCGGTTTTTCTGATGAAAATCAGGCAGTCTTCCGATCCCCAAAGGCTTATCAAGCAAAGACTCGGGATTTTTTCTTTGGGACGCCGGCAAAAACTCTTAAACAAGCGCGTGATCTGGATTCATGCCGTCAGTGTCGGAGAGGTCATGGCCGTAAAAAAATTCCTGCAGGGATTTTTAGACCGGTTTCCTTATTATCACGTGATGCTTACCACGGTGACGCCGACGGGACAAAAGGTTGCCCGCCAGCTGAAAACCGAAAGGGTTTCGATCCGTTATTTCCCTTTTGATCTGAGCTGGTCGGTGCGGAAATTTTTTGAAGCCCTGCATCCCGAATACCTTTTTCTCGTGGAAACGGAAATCTGGCCCAACCTTTTGATCGAAGCGGCCCGCCGCGGAGTGCCGGTGGGAATTTTGAATGCCAGACTTTCGGCCAAGTCCCAGAGACGTTATCGCCGTATCCTTCCACTCGCGCGTCCGCTTTTCGAGCGCCTCAGTTTTGTTTTGGCGCAAACCGAAGAAGACGGCGCACGTTTCCAGTCTTTGGGCGTCCAACCCAAACGGGTTTTTGTGCTCGGCAATATGAAATTCGACAATTTGCCGGTGCCTGACCCGCGGGATCTCGAAGCCCTTCGCCGGGAATGGGGTTTTGAAAAAGACGATCAGATTTTTATTGCCGGAAGTACTCATCTCGGAGAGGAGACCATCCTCAAGGAAGTTTTTGCCCGTTTAAGGCAGGAATTTCCCCGTTTGAAAATGATTGTGGCGCCGCGTCATATTGAAAGAAGTGAGGCCCTTAAAACGATGTTTTCAACGCCTCCCTTCCAAGCGGTGCTCGCGTACGGAGAATCTCAATTGCAGAATTTTGATATTCTCATTTTGAATAAAATCGGAATTCTAAAAAATCTTTATCAAATCGCAGACATTGTGTTCATGGGAGGCAGTTTGATCAAGCACGGGGGACAAAACCCCATCGAGCCCGCCTATTTTAAACGGGCGATGGTTCATGGCCCTTACACCTTTAATTTTGAAGTTGTGTACCGTGCGCTCGATCAGGAGACGGGGGCCGTTTTGGTCCGTGATCAGGACGAGCTTGCCATGACCCTCAAAGGTTTGCTTCAAAACACAAACGAATGCTTGCAACTGGGGGAAAACGCCTTTTCGGTTATTCATCGGCTTCAAGGTGCGACCGGGAGGCATTTGGATTGGATGCAGAAATTTTTATTCCCTCAAGCCGTAGAAAGGAAAAATAATGATTCGCCCTGTGAGAAATTACCTGAGGTTTTTAGCTGAAGGCCGTGAAAATGGAACTCTCTCTCAAATCCTGTTTCCTTTTCTTTGGCTGGCGGAAGGAATTTACGGAAAAACGGTTGAGGTAGCGCGCTCGCTTCACGAGAAAAAAATTCTTCCCAGAAAACGCCTCCCGTTTCCTGTCATCAGCATCGGCAACCTTACCTGGGGCGGCACCGGCAAAACGCCGCTGGTGGAATACCTTGCCCGCAAGGCCAGCGCTCACAATAAAAATGTTTTAATCCTTACCCGCGGTTACGGAAAAGACGAGGTGGAACAGCTCCGTAACAATCTGCCCCGCGTGATGATCGGAGTCGGGGCCGACCGTGCGGCCGTTGCTGCAGAACTTGCCAAAAAACATAAGATTGATCTGGCCATTCTTGACGATGGATTCCAGCACTGGCCGCTTGAACGTGATTTAGAGATTATCACCGTCAATGCCCTGAACCCCTTTGGGAATCGCCGTCTTCTCCCGCGCGGTATTTTGCGTGAACCGGCCGCGATGCTGAACAAAGCGTCTGTGATTGTCATTACGCATGCCGATCTCATACCGCCTGCGGAACTTACGAAGCTGCGCGAGGAAATTCAAAAATTGGCTCCCAAAGCCCAAGTGATCGATTCCTGTCTGGAGCCGCTTTTTTTCTACCGGGCCCACAAACGTTCCCGGCTCTCGGTGGACAGGTTGCAAAAACATAAAGTTACCACCTTTTCGGGCGTGGGGACGCCGCGTTCCTTTCAGCTTCTTTTAAGCCATTTTCAAATCCGCCCCATCCGTAATTTCGAATTTCCGGACCATCATCATTTTTCCGAAAAAGAACTGGGAGAAATCAAAAAAGTCAGCGAATCGGCCTCCAGCGAAGAAATCATCACCACGGAAAAAGATTTTTACCGTGCCCCGGAAATTATCACGCGGGTTTTAAATCCTTTGGTCCTGGCTGTGCGCCTCAAGATTTTGAAAGACGAGGAAATCTTGGCCTATCAAATTTTCCGGTCTCTCGGAGTGATTAAGTGATCGAAAAAATACTCGATTTTATCGTCTCTCATTTTGTGCGGCTGCTTTCCCGGGGGATAAGCCGGATGCCGGAGGCCTCAGCCCTTGCTTTGGGAAGGGGGATGGGACGGTGTGTTTTTTATTTTTCGTCGAGGCGGCATGTGGCCTATGCGGATATGAAAGCGGCTTTTGGCTCTCGTTTCACGGCGCGCGAACGTTGGCGTTTGGTCCGGGAACATTATGAAAATCTCGGTCAAATGGGCTGTGAGTTTTTGCGTTCTTCAAAATTGAATGCACAAGATTTTGAAAAAAAGGTGAAGGTCCACAACTGGGACCGCGTGCTGCAAACTTTTGGAAGCGATCAGGGGATGGTTTTTTTGACCGCGCATTTTGGAAATTGGGAATTGATGCAAAAATTGCCCGTTTTTTCCGAAAAGCCGCTGCGGGTGCTTGTGAGGGACCAAAAATTTTCCAGCCTCAACCGGATTCTTAATGAATTCCGCGGCGGCCAAGGTTCTCTTACGATAAGGCGCGGCATGGGCATGCGGGAACTTTTGCGGGCTCTCAGGCGTAAGGGATGGGTGGGGCTTTTGGGCGATCAAGACGCCGGCAAAAACGAGGGCGTGATTCTTCCGTTTCTAGGCCGCAAAACCACAATTCCTACCGGCGCGTTTGAATGGGCTGCCCGCACAGAAAGTTTGCTTGTCCCTTGTTTTCTGGTCCGCCGTCCGGATCAAATTCATCATGATTTTTATTTTGAAGAAGCGATAGAGTGTTCCCTGAATGAAAACGGGGATTACACCGCTCCGGCAAAAAAATATTTGGAAGTCCTTGAAAGCTATATCACCCGTTTCCCCAGCCAATGGCTTTGGGGAACCAAACGATGGAAATATAGCTGGACTAAGCGCATTGTGATTCTCTCAGACGGAAAACCGGGCCATGTCAAACAAGCCGAAGCCCTCGCCATGAAATTTCAATCTTTGAAAACTCAATACGGACGCCCGGGCATGGAATATCCGATCGAAACCATCTTTGTCAAATTCCGTTCGGATTGGCATAAAAATCTTTTTTATGCCGCGGCTTTCTTCCTGCTTCCGTGGGCGCAGGGAAGAATTCCGTGGCTGCGTTTCTTTTTTACGGACGAAACCTGGAAGGCCATTGAGCATGTAAGCGCTGATTTTTTTATTTCTGCCGGCTCCAGCCTTGTACCGCTTAATCTTTGCCTGGCGCGCGAATCGCGGGCCAAAAGCGTGATTCTCATGAAACCCGCTTTTCCTTTTAATTTATTCCGTTATGATTTGGCCGTGATCGGAGTTCACGATAGCGGCATTATTCCTCAAGAGGCCTTCCGCACACTTCTTACGCCCAGTGCGATGGAAGAGGAAGATTTGGAAGAAGCCGGCCGTCTTCTTAAAAAAGAATTGAAAAATCCGGACCGGGTAAAGATCGCCGTTTTTTTGGGCGGACCGACACGGCGCTTTCAAATGGAACTGAGCGAAGTTGAAAAATTGACCACGATTTTGGAAAAGGTTTCGCTGGAAGAAGGGGATTATCTTCTTACGACCTCCCGCCGTACCCCGGAATTTTTAGAAAAATTTCTTAAAGAAAAATTAAAAATCCAAAATGCCTGCCAGCTGCTTATCCTCGCGCGCGAAAATAACCGCCCTTACGCCGTGCAGGGGATGATGGCCGGCCAGCGACCAGGCCAGAAAGATCAGCATGCCGGGATAGGTCATGACGTCGAAAATCAGGAAGTGGTCGATGTCGATGAAGGTGACCGCCAAAATCCGGTGGATCAAAAATCAGGCGGAAGGCCGTCTTAAAGAAAATGAAGACGGCGCCTTGATTGCCCGGTTGGAAAGAATTTTATGAGAGTATTGCAAGTCCTTCCGTCCCTGGATGTCGGAGGAGTGGAGCGCGGGGTGGTGGATCTTGCCCGCGCCATGAAAAAGCGGGGAGATGATATCGTCGTAATTTCATCCGGCGGAGAGCTTGTGGCGGAACTTGAAAAAATGAATGTCCGCCATTACAAACTTCCCGTGGATCAGAAATCCATTTTCTCGCTCGCTTTGGTGGGAAAAATCGCGGAGATTATCGACAAGGAAAGAATCGAAGTGGTTCATGCCCGGAGCCGGGTGCCGGCCTGGCTGGCTTGGTTTGCCACACGCCAAACCGGTGTGCCGTTTGTCACGACCTGCCACGGGTATTATTCCACGCATTTGCTCAGCCGGGTCATGGGATGGGGCAAGCGCGTGATTGCGATTTCCAGTGTGGTCGGACGCCACATGATTGATGATTTCGGAGTTTCTCCCGAAAGAATACGCCTGGTCCATCGAGGCATTGATTTTTCTCAGTTTTCTTATGTGCCGGGGCGTTATGACACAAATCCAAAATCTTTTCGCATTATCAATGTGGCGCGCCTTTCTCCGATCAAGGGGCAGATAGAATTTTTGAAAGCCGTGCATCTTTTGCGACGCCATGTGCAGCATTTGGAAGTTTGGCTGGTGGGGTCTGAGGTTCGCGGCAAAAATAAATACACCGGCCTTATTCAAAAAACCATTCAGCAGCTCGGCCTTCAATCCACCGTCAAATTGCTCGGCACCCGCAGGGATATCGCCGATTTGATGGCCCAGTCGGATCTTGTGGTGCTTTCAACCCTTGTCCCCGAGGCTTTCGGGCGCGTGGTGGTGGAAGCCGGCGCGGTGGGAAGAACGGTTCTGGCCACCCGTGTGGGCGGAGTGCTCGACATTATCGATCATGAAGAAAACGGAATCCTGGTGACGCCCGGCAATGTGGAGGAAATGGCGGAACGCATGCGCGAACTTTTGAGTGACCGCGCCAAATCCAAACGGCTGGCGGAAAATCTTCATGAAAAAGTCAAAAACCGTTTTACGCTGGAACAAATGACGGAAAAGACGCTTGAGGTTTATCAGGAAGTGCGGCGTTATAAAAATATTCTTGTCATCAAGCTGGGGGCCATGGGAGATCTCATCCTTGCCGTCCCGAGTTTCCGCATGATCCGCCGCCGTTTCCCGGACGCCCGCATCAGCCTTTTGGTGGATAAAAAAATCGCGTCCCTTGTTTCGCGCTGTCCTTATTTGGACGAAATTATTCCGGTGGATAGAAAAAAAATCTCACGCCTTTCATTTTTGGCCAAGCTTTCCAAAAGGCTGCGCGGCGAGACTTATGACCTTTCCGTCGATTTGCAGAATTCCAAATGGACTCATTTAATTGCTTTTCTTGCCGGCATTCCTCAGCGTTTTGGATTTTCCCGCGGGGGACTTGGCTTCTTGTTAAACCGGCCGGATAAAAATTTTCATGCCGGGGACGAACCGGTGCGTCATCAGTTCCGCATTTTGAGCAAACTCGGCGTGAAGGAATTTGACGATGAGTTGGAACTTTGGCCTGAAGCGGAATCGGAAAAAAGGATTCAGGAAATTTGTGACGCCATAGACCCCATTCGTTCCTGCAAATGGGTGGGGTTGGTGATCGGTTCCAGCCCCAAATGGCTGACCAAACGCTGGCCCATGGCCAATTTCAGCGCCTTGGCGGACCGTCTTATCAAAAAATTAAACTGCCGTATTGTTTTGATCGGAGCCCGTGAAGATGCGGAGCTCGTCAAAGAATTCCAAACCCGTTTTCCGGAAAAGGTCGTCGACCTGGTGGGAAAAACCTCACTTAGTGATTTGACGGCGCTTATGAAACAAATTCATGTGCTTGTGACGGGAGACACCGCGCCTTTGCATGTGGCGGGCGCCATGAAAACAAAAATCGTCGCCCTCTTTGGCCCCACCGATCCCAAGCGGCATATGCCCCCCGGC
>JACPXK010000041.1 GCA_016196565.1 Candidatus Omnitrophota bacterium
ACCCCCCTTTATTTGTTTTTCTGTCAAAATGTCCGGGCAATGTTTTGCGACATAGCCCCATAAAGGCCGCCACCACCAAACATTATTCCGGAAATATTCCCCCTTCCCGGTCTTCGGTTCGTGTCCCATCACGTCAAATCCCATTTGAATGCCTCCTTTAAAATAAAAAAGGAGAAGAGCCCGGAAGGCCGCTTCTCCTATTGGTTAATTTTCCCCTCTGATTGAAGGCGAACGGTTATTTGTATTTCTTCCAGTGCCAAATTGCGTTGGTGACGTTCACCTCAACTCCTTTTTGCTCCAAATGCTTGCACCGCTTTTCAAGCTCAAGAGCCGCTTCTTTTCCTTTGTCCGATAAGGCAAAAGAAATCTCGTAGTGCTCGACATGCTTCCCGCGCCAATACACAAATCCTTCATGATCGATCGTCAGGTGTTCAATCCCATGAAGGTATGGCTTTTTATATCTTCCCGAAATCACTTCCTCATGAAGCGCCCTGAATTTTTCCTTCCCCTGATCGTTTAAAAATCCATTCACGGCATTGGATACAAGCCAAAGGTGTTCCGGCGATAAATCATTTCCATCTCTTGTTGTCTTCAAAATATCGAGGGCCATATCACATTCGTTCATAAGCAGTCCTCCTTCTCGATTTTCTCGTTAATGAAAAAGGGATACCGGAGCATCCCCTTCATATATTCGCCATTTAATAATGTGCATCCGTTAGACTTCGACAGCCACTCGAACGGTCTTCGGAATCATGATTTCTTGTTCCTCAACCCTATGGGACTTGGCGAAATCCACAAATGCTTGCACGGCAAGTTCACAGGTCTTGTCAAAATCCTTTACCAAAACCATCCGCCGGCGAAGGTCTTCGTGGCTCATGGATTCGTAATCGCCGTCATCGTCAACTCCGAGACCTGGCTGCGTATAACTTTGCCAAAGCGGGCCCGAGAGCGGCTCTAAAGTCCCCCCGCAGTCCGCGACATGGCACGGCTGTTTATTCTCATACCAGGTAGGAATCCGGCAGGTATCGCAGCGCGTTTTATGGCCGGAATCTTTCTTTCCGCCTTGATAGAGCACCAGATACCCGCCGCTTCTTCCGTTCTGCCCAATCTGCCACGCGTAGTCATGGCGGATTGCAAATTCATGAAGAACCGCGGAAAAATCGTCGAAAGCTTCGGAAAGATCCAGCATCTCAAAACACCGGTTTTCTGTTTCATGATCAAGGCCCAAGCGATGGATCTTGATGTTCCGGGCATAACTCGTGGCCCGGTTCCACGAATTCATTGTGGGATATCGGAAGTGATCTTTTAGAAATTCGATCATCTCCGTTTTTGATCTTGGTGATGGCGTTCTATTCATGGGAATGCCCCCTTTTTGAATTGAAGAATGATCTTTAATTACAGCTCTGTTACTTCATGCATTGATGAGGGATAGAAAACGATTTTCTTCCCCGCGACACCCATACTTATTTCCGAATCATCAAGTAAGGGGCTGAAGCGATTACCCTCTTCATCTGAGGAGAGCCAAACTTCAGAATTTTCGCTAATCGTTCTTTGTTTACATAATTGCTCAAGAAGTTTCTTGAGACCTTTAACCGTAAGCGCCGGCATGAGAATTCCCTCCTTTAGAAAAACCCAAGGGGGGGACTAAAAGCCCCCCCCCCACTTCGTGATTTTGAGTTTGTCTTACGCTTTATTTTTCCTGCGGTAATTTCACGACTTTCCCAAACGATCCGGAAAAGTTGCCGTCTGGCGTCAGGCACCAGAGCGTTGAATATTTTGATCGCTCCGGATAGTCTCCCTCTCCATCGGTGAGATAGAGAAGCGCGTCCGGCCGGAGTTTCTCAGCGAGTTCAAAAATGGGCCTGAAGCTGGTTCCCCCACGGCCTGAAACGGCTTTCGGACGCGACTTGTAGCGGTAAACATTCCCCACCTTCGTATCGCATTCCGCTACCGTGATATCCATCCCGAGCGCTTTGATCTTCTCAATCTCTGCAAAGAAAAGCGCAAGATCCCGATCGCTCACGCTCCCGCTCGTATCGAGCCCAATCAAGAGCTTCAGTTTTTGCTCTATCTTTTCTCCGGGAAAGTCCTCGAATCTCCGGTTCGGACGTTTTCTTGAGAATATGGATCTCACGAGCGTCGCATGGATCAAGAACCGTTCGAGAACGCTTTTCCAATTAATGCCGGATCCCTTCAGGAATTCCTTCAGCTCTTCAGTCATGTTTCCGGGAAGTGACCCATAATCCTGCGTTTCATCAAGCGATACCTTGATAGCGCGTCTCAGGAATTCCTGCTGATATTCAGGGTCCTCACTGGAGTCTTTCCACATGCCGTGATCGTCAAGAAGCGACGAGTCCGCCTTTGTGATCTTGGTCTGAAGTTTCTCCGCGTTCTCGCTCAGTTTTTTGTAATACCACTCTGCGGTCTGGCCTTCCTCAAACCCAAAAAGCTTCGGCAAAAGAGCGGTTTTAGGGAGATTTTCGATATAGGTGTTGATGGCAAGATCGCAGGCAATATTGAAAACCCTGTGATTTTTTCCGTCCCCGCGGAAAAGATGAAGGTGCAAAAGATGGAGCACCTCATGCTCCAGGCACGCCACCCGTTCATCGAACTGCAGGCCTTCCAGAAACCGGGGATTGAAATAGAGGTTGATGCGCTCCCTGATATTGACCCCAAGCGTGGGAATCTTCTCAGTTTCAATCCGGTTCATCTGCTGGATAAAATGCGCGTAAAAAGGTTTCGTCTGCACGAGCGAAACAACCATTTCCTCAATCATGATGTCTTCCTCCTTTGGCATCAAAGTAAACCGTTCTTTCTTTGATGACCTGTTCATAAGTGATAAACATTATTTTCCCTTCGCTGATCTCAAGTGCCCAGTTGTCATCCCGTTCTTCACCACACGCATCGATCCATCCCGTCGCGCATTTCGGAAAAGCCCGGACAATCGCCATCACGAGCTTCTGAAATTCCTCGTTGTAGTTTTTCCAATAACCAAAAATTGCAAGGTTGCATCCATGCTCACCCTTTTCAATTTTAATTTCGTCTGAGGAACTCGGGAATCGGCAGCGAAGGATACCCTCAAGGCGCTTTATGTCCTTACCCTTGAGACCGGGCAGATCGATGCTTCCTGAAAAATCCGTGCAATACCCCATGGGTTTGATACCTCCCTTTTTCAATAGACAGAAAAAAAGCGGGAAGAGTAGAAGACTCTCCCCGCCTGATTTCTCTTCTGAGATTGTGTTCTTAAGCTGCTTGGGCCGCCTGTGCAAGTTTCTCCGTGAATTTTTCCTGCTGGTGAAGAAGCGTGTTCACTTCCGGGATTTTCACGAGTTCCTTAACAAGCGCAAACGCAAGATCGACCGGCAGATCATCGAGAAAATCCACAAGGTTAGTTTTCTCTTGCGCTGACAGAGCTTTCGCCTTGCCTTCTTTTGCCAGGATCCTCAGAAATTCATCCCCCGTGATTCTTAAAAGATCAAGCCGCGCCTTTTTCCCGCTCGAATATTTTTTAACCCGGGTCTTGACCTTGGCATAATCCGCAAGGATCTCCTCAGCTTTGATGGGCACTTCCTGGTCTTTTTTCAGGCTTTCAATAAATGCAATGCCCGCTTCTTTTCCGACAAGACCCATAGCGCATTGCAGCCACAGCCGGTCTTCAAGGCCGCTTAGCATTCTTGAAAGCATTTCCCAAGACCGCGGCGAAGGAAGGACTTCAAGCGGAAGATCACTCGATGGATTACCAAGCAGGTGGTTATAACGGGCAATCAAGTTAAGGATGTCTTCCCGAATCTTGCCCGTATCCTTTCCCCATCCGAGCCACTCATTCGGCTCCGGCCTGAATTGAATATGAAGGAACCGGTCAAGCAGGGCCGGATCGAGTTCGTTCACAAAATAGTCACTACCCGATGGATTGGAGGCGCAGACAATTTTCCAGCCTTCAGGCAGATGATGGGTATGCAGCCTTCGTTCAAGCACGAGCTGAAAGATTGCCTGGAGCACATCGAGCCGCGCACGGTTCAGCTCATCGAGAAAAAGGATTCCTACCGTTCCCTCTTTCGGAAACCAGCACGGCTTGAGCCAGACAGTCCTGCCGTCTTCCTTTGAAGGAAGGCCGATCAGGTCCCCCACTTCCATCTGGCCAAGCCGCAAATCGACGCATTTGTACTTCATTTCAGTTGCAAGCGATTGCACGATCTGACTTTTCCCGATGCCATGCTGCCCCCAAATAAGAGGTGTTACACTCGCTTTGAAACATTGCTTCAGAACTTTCACTAAATCAGTGGTATTCATGGACAGTCTTCTCCTTTGTTTTTTTGTTTGTTCATTGCAGGTTAAATTAGATGAAATATTGAAAACTAACGCTCAAAGCGCAGCATATCGTTGAACGATTCAAATCGCTTCGTAAGCGGCCGGGCATTGCCCCACCCGGAAGGGTAATAACAAACCTCGATTCCTCTCGGGATCGGAAGAACCCAGAGAATGCGGATCGTTCGTCCCCGGTAACCGCGGTAAGCTTCCCGGTCTTTCCCGCAATATTTCTCGAGGAAATACCAGGCAAGCGATGCAATCTTCTCGCGGTTCTTCCAGGGAAGCGCATCCGGAATGACGATTTTCTCAACCTTCCGCTTCGAAACCCAAGTCATCTTGGAAGGCTTGTAATACTTGCGGACCAAGAACTGATTCCGGCCGGAAGGTTTGGTAATGATCCACCTCGTTTTCCGCTTTCCTTTACCCGCGCGGTGGATGATCTCTTTTCCGGCATAAGCAAGGCGGTTCAGGAATTCTTCCACACTTCCAAACCGTTTCTGGATCCGCAGAAGACAGCGTTTTTGAGTCTTCTCTTCGGTCACCATACAGCGCTCGGCGATTTTGACGCTGTCCATATAACAGAGCCCCTCGTAAATACAGCGCGAGCAGAATTCCTTCTGTTTTTTCTTAAGCTCCGCCCCGAAGTTTTGCCGGATTTTCAGCGCTCTCTTGTTGCGTTCAATCACCTTGCCTTCAAAGCTGATATAATTTGTTCCCCATGGCTTTTTGAAAGGCGATCTTGCATTGACACGCGAAGGCGGCAGATATTGCCAGCCGTCCAGGGAAATCCGGAATTCACCCGGTTTTTTCACAGGGTCAAAGGAACAGCCCTTGGCTTTTAGAGAACGGTCGAAACAATTGCCCGTGATGCCATTTAACCGGTCTTTGCAGAAATCACAGAACCGGATGTCACGGCGCTCACCGTTCACGATGAGAAACCGTTCCACTTTTTCCCCGTAAAATCCAAAAATGGGGTCAGAACCAGATCTGCGTTTCTCCTCAACCTCTTTTTCTTTCAAGCTCTCAAGGGAGCGGACATAAATCTGCCCCTTTTTTCTTGCCACGGCACAGGAATCAAGCCTCAGATCCGTCAAATCTCCTGGGTCCGTTAACACGTGAATTCCTTTATATTCCGTATAGATTTTTTTCATGATGTCGATCTCCTTTGCAAATGGCGTTCGTTATTTTTCTTTGACGTAACGGATTCCTTCGATGAGGTACCGGTTCAGCCGGTCGCGCGTTTCATAGAAAGAATCCGCCATCACTTTTTTGAGATCCGGAAC
>JACPXK010000048.1 GCA_016196565.1 Candidatus Omnitrophota bacterium
CCAAACCCCCAAGTCTGGGCCTTTTGAGCATTTTCTAGGGAGATTTGGGACCTGAGCCTTAAAGCGAGAAATTCTATCCAGTTGGTCTTTTCCACAGCGGGCTATTATAGATTCAAATAGAAAGGGCGCAACTAGTTTTTATCCCGGTGTACATTCTGGATTGCGCAGCCACTCAGGAGCGGTTAAGATATCGCCAAAATGCCCAAAGAAACCGTCCTAGTGATTGAAGACGAAAAGAACATACTCGAGCTTGTGAAATACAATCTCGAAGAGGCGGGCTTTCATGTGCTCACCGCCCAGCGGGGCGATACCGGCCTCGAACTGGCCCGCAAACAAAAGCCTTCTTTGATTGTTCTCGATTTAATGCTGCCCGAAACCGACGGAGTAGAAATTTGCAAAACCTTGCGGCAGAATGAAAAAACCTCCGGCATTTCCATTATTATGCTGACAGCCAAAAGCCAGGAAACGGACAAAATCGTCGGCCTGGAAGTTGGTGCGGATGATTATCTGACAAAACCTTTCAGTCCGCGCGAGCTTGTCGCGCGCGTTAAAGCCGTGCTCCGGCGTTCCAAAGAAAAACCCGCAGAAAAAGTCATGAAAGCCGGCCATTTGGAAATGGACACGGACAAGCATGTGGTCATTTTGAAAAAAAAGGCAGTTGATCTGACTTCCAAAGAGTATGACCTTCTAAGAACATTAATGGAAGCCCGAGGCAGAGCCCTTTCGCGCGAACATCTTCTCGACCACGTTTGGGGCTATGATCAATCGCTGCAAATCGAAACCCGTACCGTGGACATGCACATTGGTTCCCTGAGAAAAAAAATTGGGGATGAAGCCAGCCGCATTGTAACGGTAAAAAATGTAGGGTACCGTTTCGACTATGAGCTTTAATGCCTTTGCACTTTTTCTGGCTTTTGCCGCTGGGCTAATTCTTGCCCTGATCTATTTCCTGGTCCTCCTTTCCAAAAAAAATAAACTACTCGAAACCTTTCGCCGGAAAACGCGCCATACCGAGCGTGCGCTCAAAAGCCGCATTGCGGAAAGCGAAGGAGAAAAAGCGAAAATTGCCCTCATTTTAGAAAATATGACGGAAGCGGTCATTGCCGTGGACAGTGGAAAGCAAATCCTCGCGATCAACCCCAGCGCAGAAGCTATCTTTCATGTTCAGAAAAAACAAGCGGTCGGAAAAACCCTGATCGAAATTGTGCGTAACCCCAAAATTGATGAGATGATGGACCTGGCCATGGCAGGCGAACAAACGCCAACCGTAGAAATGGAAATTTCCAGGCCCGCGAAAAAAAGCCTCAAAGCTCATGCTGTCAGCGTTTCAAAGCATGAAGAAGGATTAAGCGGTATTCTGGTCGTCACGGATGTGACTGAAATGCGCAAACTCGAAAACCTGCGGCGGGATTTTGTCGCCAATGTTTCCCATGAACTCAAAACTCCCCTCACCTCACTCAAGGGGTTTATTGAAACTCTTTTAGGCGGGGCGGCGAAAGACCCAGCAAAGGCTGAATCGTTTCTGCGCATGATGGAAGAAGACAGCGCGCGTCTTGCGCGTCTGATCGATGATTTGCTCGAGCTTTCAAAAATCGAGTCGCGCGAAATTATTTTGCGGCGCGAACCCATCGATTTGAAAGAACTTGCCGCGAAAGCTGTGAAACTTCTGGATTCTTCCATTAAAGAAAAACAAATTACGGTGGAAAATCAAATTGATCCCGCGCTCAAAGGAAAGCTTTTAGCTGATGCCGACAAAATTCAGCAGGTTTTCGTCAATCTCATTGATAACGCGGTGAAATTTAATCGCTCCGGCGGGAAAATCACTCTAAAAACTTCCGCGGGAAAAACCAATGTTCAAATATCGGTTGAAGATAACGGCCTTGGCATTCCGGCCGCGGATGTTCCCCGCGTTTTTGAAAGATTTTTCCGTGTGGATAAAGCCCGCAACAAAAATTCCGGCGGGACCGGCTTGGGACTTGCTATTGTGAAACACATTGTGGAAGCCCATGACGGCAAAGTTTCTTGCGAAAGCGAACTTGGAAAAGGCTCGAAGTTTTATTTTACTCTTCCGTTGCGTTAACCAAACCGGCCGGTAATATAATCTTCGGTTTCTTTTTTTTGCGGGGCGGTAAAAATTTTTTCCGTTTTGTCCATTTCGATCAATTCCCCTAAATAAAAATAAGCGGTTTCATCGCTCACGCGCGCGGCCTGCGCCATATTATGGGTCACGATCACAATGGTGTAATCCTCTTTGAGTGTGCGTATTAATTCTTCAATATGCTGGGTCGCGGCGGGATCAAGTGCGGAGCAAGGTTCGTCCATCAGCACAATGTCGGGACTGACGGCGATCACGCGCGCAATGCAAAGCCGCTGCTGCTTTTCCGAGGAAAGATAAATGGCGGATTGGTCCAACCGGTCGCGGACTTCTTCCCAAAGACCCACCGCCTGCAGACTTTGCTCGGCGCGGTCCATTAATTCGCTTCGAGAAAGGCCCGTATGAATTTTGAGGCCGAAAACCACATTTTCAAAAATGGAAAGAGGAAACGGATTGGGGCGTTGAAAAACCATGCCCACTTTTTTTCTAAGGTTGATAAGATCCACGTTGCGGCCGTAAATGGGGCCGTTTTCAATAATGATCTGCCCTTCCACGCGCACCTGCTCGATCAAATCATTCATTCGATTGATGGAGCGAAGGAGAGTGGATTTGCCGCACCCGGAAGGCCCGATAATGGCGGTCACCTGTTTTTCGCCTATTTCCAAATTGACGTTTTTTAAGGCCTGAAAATCGCCGTAATAAAGATTGAAGTTTTCGACCTGAATCACCGGTTTCATTTATCCAAACCTCCCCGAAACATAATCTTCTGTGCGTTTATCATCCGGGACCGTAAAAATTTTTTCCGTTTCGTCGATTTCAACCAACTCCCCCATGAGGAAAAAAGCCGTGCGGTCGCTCACGCGTGCCGCCTGTTTGGTATTATTGGTCACAAGAATTTGCGTGTATTGGCTTTTTAATTCCACCATGGCCTCTTCCACTTTGGCCGTGGAAATCGGGTCCAGGCCGCTGCAGGGTTCATCATACAAAATCACCGCCGGTTCGACAGCAAGCGTGCGGGCAATACAAAGCCGCTGCTGCTGGCCGCCGGAAAGTTTCATGGCGGGAAGATTCAAACGGTCTTTGACTTCATCCCATAAAAAGGAGGCCGTTAAGCTTTTTTCCACAATCCCGTCCAGCTCCGATTTTTTTGAAACGCCGTGCACGCGCGGACCGTACGCCACATTTTCATAAATCGAAAGCGGAAGTGAAACAGGCAAAGCAAAAATCATCCCGATAAGCTTTCGCAAATCATTGGCGGGAAATTTCTGATAAATATTTTTCCCGTCTAAAAGAAGCTCGCCTTCCATGCGAAATTCACTTTGGCGCTCGCTCAAACGGTTGAGCGTACGTAAAAGCGAGGTTTTGCCGCTGTTGGCCGGCCCGATAACTCCGAGAATTTCATTTTCCTTCACCTCGAAAGTCACGTTTTTTAAGGCCTGGCGTTCTTCATAAAAAACCGAGAGATTCTGGCTCTGGATTTTCGCCGGTTTATTTTCTACCATTGCTTCCTCTTTCGAAAACGGGCGCGAATGACAATCGCGATCACATTCATAATAAGCACCATAAAAATTAAAACCAAAGCCGTGCCGTACTGAACTTGCGGCTTCACATTCGGGACTTGAGTGGCAATAACATAGAGATGATAAGGAAGCGCCATACACTGATCAAAA
>JACPXK010000039.1 GCA_016196565.1 Candidatus Omnitrophota bacterium
CCTCACCAATACCGGCTGGGCCAATCCGGTTACGGAGTCTTTGCCCGCTGCTGTCCCGATCAAATTTAAAACGGAAGATTTCCGTATTCCCGAAAACCTGGGAACGGTTCAGGAGCTTTATCATCCCGAGGCCCAGAATTCAGAAAAGCCTTTTATTGTCTTTATTCAGGATGCTCACGCCATTTTAAATGCCCAGCAGAATATTCATCGGCTGATTGAATACCTCCAGGAAAAATACGGTATTCATTTGGTGGCGCTTGAAGGCGGCAGCGGCAAGCTTGATCCCACTTTGCTCAAAACCTTTCCGGATGAAATCGTCAAAAATAAAATCATGAACAGTTATCTTGAGCGCGGAGAAGTGACCGGCCCTGAAATGGCGGCCATTTTCGGGCAATCGCAGGGGGAGTATTACGGAATTGAAAATTGGGGGCTTTATGAGGAGAACTATGCCGCCTATCTCAAAGCTTCCGGAGTTAAAGAAGAACTTTTGGAGAATTTGAATCAGATTAAAACCTCGCTCGATCAAGAACGCAAAAAAGTTTATTCGGCCAAGCTAAGTGATTTTCATAACCAGACCACGTCCTTTCATGAAGAACGCTCCCATTTGGTGGAGCTCTTAAAGTATTTATCTGCAATGCTCAAATCCGAGATTGCTTCGGTCGTTTCGCTCCCTCGCAATGACAACTCTGCTTTCACTGAGAAAAGGGCGAATAATAACTCTACTGTCATTGCGAGGAGGCCGAAGGCCGACGAAGCAATCTCGGAAAAATACCCCCATTTGGCGCTCCTTCTGGAATCTGTGGCGGCAGAGGATTCGATGAAGGAAGAAAGCCTCGACGCATCCATCCGGCATATGGCCAGCGCTTTGAAAGCAAAAATGTCCGGCAAATTGAATATGAATGACGAAATGGCTTTTCATAAAAATTATCAGGCGTTTGTGACGGGGCAGATGGAACCGGGAATGTATTTAAAATTTTTGATGGAAACCGGGGAAAAGCTCAAGCTTAAGCCCAAGCTCACGCCGCTTATGATGAAACTTCTGGGGCTTCAGCAAACCCTTTCCATGATTAAAGGAACAAAAGTTTTTGATGAGCTGGAAGCATTTATTCTGGATCTTGAAAACGGTTTAATCACCACACCTGAAGAGCGTCAGATTGCGGATCAATATCGAAAGCTTGGCCTTCTGAAAGATTTGATTTCCCTGGAAGCGACGCGCGAGCAAGTAGCGGCATATCAGAAAAATCCGGAGGATTATAACGCAGTGACGAAAGAAAGCCGTCATTCTGAGCCCCAACAAGTTTTGCAACGGGGCGAAGAATCTCTGCAAGCGGCTCTCAACTATTACCGCGTTGCGCTGGAGCGCGATGGGGCATTTCACCAAAATCTGGAGAATCTTTTAAAACGCCGCAAGGCTGGCGCCGCCATTGTGCTTGCCGGAGGATTTCATAGCGAAGGTTTCGAGAAAGAGCTTAAAGAAAAAGGATATCCTCACGCCGTGATTATGCCACGCATTCAGTCGCTGGCCGGCCGCGAGACTTACCCTGAACTGATGCAGGGAAAAATTTCCTACAAGGATTTTCTTGAAACGACTTTCTACGATGCCTTTGCGCGGCATTCCACGCTTCAGCTTGTCGGCGAATGGAATGAACCGGATTTCCGCCGCAATCTCAAGACATGGCGC
>JACPXK010000040.1 GCA_016196565.1 Candidatus Omnitrophota bacterium
ATTTCAATAATGACGGCGGGGTTGATGCGGATGATATTTCCCTTCTTGAACAGTTGGTCGAAGCTCGTCGTATGTTCATGGGAAATGTGAATCTTGATGATTTACTCAAGCGCGTTGATTTCAATAAAGATGGCAGAGTGGACGGCGCCGATCAGACCATTCTCGAGCAAAATGTCGCGCAATTCAGTGTGGTGGATGTGACGGGCGACGGAAAGCTGGATCAGCAAGACCTTGACCGTTTGAAAACCGTTTTGGACCTTGTGAAGGTCATTCAGCAAATACAGCCTTCTTCGATCATTACGCGCGATTTGAACGGCGACAATATTATTGATCAGCGCGATGCAAAATTGGCGCTCGAATATTTGAACGCTTTAGTGGATGTGAACGGCGATGGGAAAGCCGATGCCGGTATGCTGGACGCGCTTTTGGCCGATGTTCGCAAGATTCAGACATTCCAGCCTCCTGTGGAAACTTGGGACCCGGCCGATCTCAATAACGATCGAAAAGTTGATATTCAAGACGTTCGGAAATTCCTGGAAAATTTGGGCTCGTATGTTTTTAAGGATTTAAATAAGGACGGCCAAGAAAATTCCAAAGATTTGGAAATCGCCAAGCGCCTGATCGACTATGTTTATCAAAATGCGAATTATTCCCCGGAAACCCTGGTGCTGGCTGATTTGGATCAGGACGGACGGGTGGATTCGCAGGATGCTGCCATTGCTGATGCTTTCCGCGATCTTGACGGCGACGGGGCTGTGAATGAACAAGATGTTGCGCTTGCCCAATACCTGGTTTTCCGCGGCAAAATTGGACAAGGCGATCTTAATCTCGTCCGCCGAATGCTGGGCGCGCAGGCCGTTCGGCAGGATGCAATCCAGGCAGTTCGGCATACGGCGCTCGACACCGTAGGTCCTACCTTAATTTCCAATGCTGTAAACGGTTCGTTCCGGTATCAAATGAATATTCTTGAATCCGGTATGTATCAAGTCGGTATTGCGCTTAAGAGTTATGACAAAATGGTTGCCGCCGGTTTTGTTTATCCGATGGATATTTATGTCGACGGCGAATATGCCGGTTCTATTTCGGTGGAAGGATCTTATACAGACTTTAAGCGTGGTTCTCTGGAGCTCGATTTGAGCCAAGGCTTGAGAACGATTGAATTTGTCAGCCGTCTTCCGCGCGGTGAGGAACATCGCATGCAAGTCCGCGAAGTTTTTGCCAATCCCGTGGGAGATATCAATCTTGATGGCGTGGTGGAGTCCTATGATCTCGAAATTATCGAGACGGTGGTGGCCAATAGTTCGTGGAGCAGCGCGAATGAGCCCGCCATTTTAGGAATGCTCGATGTGAATCATGATACCGTGATCAATAGCACCGACGCTTCCATGGTGCGGGATGCCGTCCGCCGCATGCAGGATGTGACCGGCGATCAAATTAAAGACAATCGTGATACCGCCCTGATTAAACAAATCGCCGCTCTTTCGCTGTTCCGCAGTATTCCCTCCGGCGATATTGACCGTGACGGACTTGTTTCTAATCTCGACGCCGAAAATCTGCGCGGCTTTTTGGATTCTCTCTACCTTGGTTTGAACGTGAGTTCACAGGAACAAGCCGTGGCAGATATTAATGATGACGGCGTGGTCAATTTTGTGGATATCGATCTTCTGCTCAAGGCCAATTCCTTTTATGAAGCCAGTGACATTACGGGCGACGGCTCGGTGGACGAACTTGATATTTTGCGCCTCGAAGGAATTTTGCAGGCGCTTTACTCCAAAGAATTGATTACCGGCGAAATCATCGGCCGTGCTGATCTTACCGGCATTGATCAAAATGGGGACGGCGTCGGAGAAAAAGACGGATTCATTCGCGAAGAAGATGTGGCGCTTTTCGAAAAAGGCCTGCGCCTTTATAAAGACATTACCGAAGATGGAGTGGTCAATCAGGATGATTTAGCCCTGATTAACCGCATTAAACAATTTGTCGGCCAATCCAGCAATGCGCTTACCGGTCTCACGGCGATGGACGGCCGCGCCGCTAGCGAAGCTCTTCGCCGCCTTAATAATGTGATTTACCGCGATAAATCTTCCCGATTGATTCTCCAGAATATTTACGAACAACCATTCACCGCCAATACGGACGGATGGACATTTGATAACAATGGCGATTGGAAGCGCATAGGCGATCAGTTGGTCCAGGACAGAATGCGTGAGGATGATGTTGTTTCCCGGGCCGATTATGCGGGCGAGGTGGAAGATTTTTATATGACGGTGCGTTTCCGTTTTGATTCCGGAGAAGGTGCCGCGCTCGGCCGCGGCGGCATTATTTTCCGTGAGAATGCGGCAACCGGAGATTCTTATGACGTGGCTGTGATGGGGCATACGGTTGTTCTGCGTAAAAAGACCGCCGGTCATTATCAAGTCCTTGGCGCTGCGGTTTATGATTTTGCCGAAGGCTATCACGATATAACGATTAAAGCGGTCGGTGACAAGATTGAAGTGATTTTGGACGGAGAAAACCGTTTGATTTCTGTGATGGACGGCTCACTTGAAAGAGGAAAAACGGCCCTCTATACGGAACGGGGCACGATCGGACGTTTTGACCGCGTTTCCATTCAATCGGCTCGCCAGGAAAATGTAGACGCCGCATTGGCGCTGCTTCAGCCGCTCAGCGTGACGGATTTCAGTACTGAAGCGATAACGGGATGGCAGGCGGCCGTCGATGGAGGAGTTTGGAAAGTTAAAGACGGCAAATTGAGCGAGACAAATGCCGGCGGCAGCCGTTACACGCTTTGGCAGCAGGCGAACAATGTAGAAGATTTTGTCTTTGAAGGCGATATCACGCTGAATGGTTCGCAAATTACACCCGCTTCGGTCGAGGGACAAATTGAAGGACGCAAAGCGGGAATTTTGTTTGCATCCAAAGATGGAAACAGCTATCGCCTGGAAATCAACGCGGATGCCAGCAAAGTGGAATTATTCCGTCATGTGGACGGCCAGGACGAAAGAATTGGTTATGGAATTATCGGAATCAAAAATAATGAACAGGCCTATCACATTCAAATCAAACGCTCAGGCGGCCTGATCCGGATTTCCGTAGATAATAAAGAATTGATGCGCGTGAGTGATTTGTCGCTCGCCGGCGGTCATCTGGGAATTTTTACGGATAAAAAGACGCTTCTTTCAATCGACAATGTCCGCTATCAGCAAATAAAAGCTTTGCCGGACATTGCCAAAGAACTTTCATTGACCGTGGATGTGGATGGGAACGGCACGATCAATGGGACCGATTATTTAATTTTGGACAGCCTGAATAAAGCCGCGATCACAGATTTTAATAATGACAAAATACTGGATGAAAAAGACGCGCAGCTTTTCC
>JACPXK010000055.1 GCA_016196565.1 Candidatus Omnitrophota bacterium
ACACTTTTTTACAGATTATCAGCGTTACGGTTTTCGAAAAAATGCCCATTTATCAAGCCTTACACGACGATCCACAACCATTGTCAGAAATTCAAAATCACAACCAACTGTCGTTATTCGACTTATAACGGGACAGTAGTGTTAAATTGACGAACGCAATATAGCAAATACAACATTAAAATAAGATTAAAAAAAGATTAAAAATTTTTAAGGAAAGTGGCTTTAATTCAATCATGCAGCTTACTGAAATATCTAGACTTTGAATCAGAGTGGGAACTAGACGGGAAAAGAAACAATCACACGCGTGCCTCTGCCCTGCTGACTTTGTATTTTGAGACTTCCGCCATGCTCTTCACAAATCGCCTTTGCGATATTAAGTCCTAAACCCGCTCCTTCATAAGAACGGGCCTGGTCGGTGCGATAAAACCGGGAGAAAACCTTACTTTGAACTTCTGGGACGATCCCTATCCCCGTATCCGCGACTTCAATGAGAACTTCGTGATTGGAATCTCTGAGTGTCACCTCGACGTTTCCCCCATCCGGAGTAAATTTAATCGCATTGTCGATCAAATTGCTGAAGAGACGTTTCAAATAGACCGGATCACCCCAAAGAAAAACATCTTTAGAAGCAGTGAAAGAAAGGATTATTTTTTTGTTTGAAGCCCGCTTCCGAAACCTCTCCACCACTTGTTCCAAAAGCGTCTTAAATGCTATTTTCGATTTCTCAAATCGTAATTGTTTGGCGTCGCTTCGCACCAAAAGCATCAAATCATCCACCAAACGGATAAGTTCATTGACTTCGTCTCCGATCACGCGAAGAGTCTGCACAAGCTCATCGGTCGTTCTTGTCTTGCGTAAGGCCAAATCAATTTCGCCCCGAATAATGGCCAAAGGCGTTTTAAATTCATGGGACACGTCAGAACTAAAATCCTGCACCGCCCGTGTGGAAGATTCAATTCGGTCCATCATTTCATTTAAAGTGGCCGCAAGCCGGTCAAGTTCATCTCCCGCAGCGGTCCGGGGCAATCTTCCTTTTAGATAAGCCGCTGTAATTTGACGTGCTTCCCGAATCATCAAATCCACAGGACGAAACGACCGCTTCACCAAAAACCATCCGGCAATGCAGGAAGCAATCACCGCGATCGGAATAAGAAGCAGGATGATCAATACGAGCCGATGGAGCGTTGCTTTGACTTCTTGCAAGGAATTACCGCATTGAATGATAAAGAGGGGCTTGTCTTCCATCACAATCAACCGGTAATAAAGCCTTACCGGTTTGCCGTACAAATGAATGGTCTGAAAGGAAGCGCCGTTTTCCATGAAAACGTTGTCCCGTTCAAAATCAGGAAAAATAATTTCTCGCTGCCACCCCTTGAGATTGGAAATAATCACTTCATGATCAAGCCCGATGATACGGATCATGAAAGTGCTTCGCGTTAAATGCCGGGCATTTTTTTCCCATTTTTCGATTTCTTTACGGAGTTTCGGAACCGTGTGCGGGGTTAAATTCGACCGGCTTTGGCCTGAAAAATCAGGTTGTGGTATTTGAAGCCGTTGTAATTTCCCTCCCAAAGACTTCAGTAAGGCTTCACTCAAATTTTGAGATTCGATAAAAAGATTTTTATCCATATCCCGATAAAGGGTTCGGGCAAGTTCAGAATGCATCAAAAAAGCAAACCCGGACAGAAGAACAGCCAAAATAAAGGCATACCACAACGTCAGGCGGAATTTGACCGATTTAAAAGGAATCATGATTCCAAGAGGCGGTAGCCTTGCCCCCGAATCGTTTCGATTTTACTTTTGGAGCGGCTGCCGTCAATTTTTTTGCGGAGAAAATTGATATAAACATCGATGGTGTTGGACAGAGGATCAAAATGAATGTCCCAGACATGTTCGGCGATTTGAACTCGGGAAACCACTTCCCCCTTATGGCGTATGAGGTATTCCAAAAGTGAAAATTCTTTCTGCGATAAAGAAATCTCTTCGCGGCCAACCGTGACACGGCGGGTCAATAAATCCACTTTTAAGTCGCCCACTTCAAGGATTTTTTCCTTGGCAAGTTCCCGCGGCCGCCGCAAAAGGGCTCGAAGGCGTGCCAACAGTTCATCAAAAGAAAACGGCTTCGTTAAATAATCATCCGCCCCCTGATCCAGACCTTTTATTTTATCTTCGACTTGATCCCGGGCTGTGAGAATAAGGACCGGCGTCAGAAAACCTTCTTTGCGAAATTTGGCGCAAATCTCCAAACCGCTCATTCCCGGAAGCATCCAATCCAAAAGGATGGCGTCGTAATCGTTGGTGGAAGCATATTCCCAGCCGGTTTCGCCATCGTAAGCAATGTCCACGGCATAGCCTTCCTCTTTGAGGCCGCGGACAATGAAACTCGCCAGTTTTTTTTCATCTTCAACAATCAGAATGCGCATGTCACATCTCACCCTCCGGATCGTAATGAACCGTCACATCAGACTCGGGGTATTTGTCCTGAATTTTACGAATGAGGGATTCCGTCATGAGATGGGCCTTTTTAAAATCTTCTTCCCCGCGAATCTCAATATGAAAATCCAGAAACATTTGATGCCCCACTTGCCGGCTGCGGAAATTATGCAATCCTACAATAGAATTATGATGTTCCAAAATCAGTTTTTCGATTTTCTCTTTAGGAACCGGCGGCAGGCTCCGGTCCAGCAATTCGTCGATAGCCCGGCGCAAAATCCGGTAAGAGGCCCGGAAAATAGTCCCCGCCACAAGCATGGAAATCACCAAATCCCAAAAAATCAAACCGGTGATTCTCACCAGGAAAAGCGCCGCAATCACTCCGCCATTACTTAAAATATCGGTATTAAAATGTAATTCTTCGGTGGCCAGAATCATGGAATGACTTCGTTTTTGAACCACGCGCAAGCGCCACACCAAAAGAAAGGTCGCGACGATGGAAAAAATCATCACAATAATGCCGGCAGGAACGTCTTTGACAAAACTTCCCAAAATCAAACGTTTTACCGATTCGAAGACAATATAAATCCCGCTCACGCTGATAAAAAGACTTTGAAAGAGTGCGGCAAGGCTTTCGATTTTGCCGTGGCCGTAAGCATGATCCTCATCGGGGGGTTTGGCCGCCTGACGGGCCGCAATCAAATTGACCGTCGAAACTCCCACGTCCATCGCCGAATCAAGCGCCGAAGCCATGACGGCCATGGAATGAGTCGCAATCCCGGCCGCAAATTTCAGGATAAAAAGAGTCGCTCCGGTTGCGATAGATAATTTCAGGGCATTGGAAGTTTGAATGATTCGTTTAGTGTTTTCCATTTTGAAATCTCTGAGGGTTGAACGCGGCTAAAAGTTTCGGCATTTTCCCACGCATAATTCCCTGAGCTAAAAGCTCGCCGGCCGTAAAACCGATCAAAATACCGCTTCTAAAATATCCGGCGGCATGATAAAGCCCTTTGATTTTTGCCGGACCGATCACCGGTAACCGGTCCACAGGAAAAGGCCGGAGCCCTGCCCAAGAATTCACCACCTTCATTTTCTGAACCCCCGGCGCCAATTTTTCGGCGCGGGAAAGAATTCCCTTCAGCCCGCTCCGGGTGACATACGGTTCATAACCTGCAAACTCAACCGTAGAACCTACCAAATAATCATTTTTTCCCCAGGGAACAATATAGGCTCCGTCGAGAGAATGAAGAATCGTATTGGTTTTCAGTTTGCCTCTGAGAATCAGGATTTGCCCCCGGGCCGGCGAAATGGGAAGGCGCATTTTGGCATCTTTGGCTGTGCCCGCCCAGCTTCCCGTCGCATTAATGACGATGGGAGCTTCAAAACGCTTTTTTCCGCTCGTGATTCCCTGGAGACTTCCCTTATGAAGGGCTAATTTAGGTTCTTGCACAATTTTTTGATTTTGAATTCCCAATTTCCGCGCGTAATGGTGAAGGACAAAAAGTAATTTTTTAGGATTCAGCTTCGCCACGGTAGGATAAAAAAGGCCGGAACAAACCGACGGTGTAATCGCCGGCGCATATTTTAAAACCTCATCACGCCTTAGCCATCTCACCGGCATTCCGATTTTTTTCTGCCACAGAAATTTTTCTTTAAGAGCTTTCTCTTCCTTGGCATCCCGCGCAATATAAAGCATCCCCATCTGCTCAAAGTCGATCATCCGGTATATTTTTTTTCCGAGATGACGGAGATATTTGGGGTATTCGCGAAAGGCCTTGAAAGTTAAACTCAAGATAGGGCTTTTAGGATAAAGCTCGAGAACCGGATCAAGAATGCCGGCTGAACGGGGCGTTGCTTCTCCCCGTATTCCCTTTTTCTCGAGAATAAGAACTTTTTTGCGCCTTTTGGCCAAAGCAATAGCGGTACCAAAACCAGAAATCCCGGCGCCCACGACAATAGCATCAAAGTGTTTCATTCATAATCTCTTGAGAGGATGCATTGAAAAAGAGTATATCAAAAGATCAAAGGGATTTCACTCCCGGCGCTTGCCGGCAAAACTCCGGCTAACTCGGAGAAATTTTAGGACGGATTCTGTTTCAAAGACATGATGGGACAGTAAAGGCCTTGTAAATTGCGCTCCCACCAAAAACCGAATTGTTTTTGTGTCTTCAAATCGGTAAAACGGTAATCGTAAAGACGGGCACGGATATAGCGCGGCGGCGTATCGGGAAAAGGATTTTTTTTCAGCAAGGCCAAAACGTCCGGGGAACCTTGGAGAAGACCGACACAAAAATTAACAAACCAGGGATTGCGTTTGTAATGGCCTAATGCGGCAAACCACATTTGCCAGTCAAGCCTTGGCTGATGCGGAGCGACAAAGCCCGGTTTCTTTTTCAAATCTCCCGGCTTATAACGAAATTCATAAGCCTCCCAATTCTCCTTATCATTAGAACCTTCGATCATGATTTCCGGCCTTTGGATTGTCATGACGGCGAATAACCCATAACTATTGACCCAATGGAAAGGCGAAAAAACACGGTAAAGGGCCCCAACCGCCCGTGATCCGGGAATGGGAATCCCCGTCAAATTAATCATTTGCGTGACGGAGAACAAAATCAAAAGTGCCGCCGCCGTTTTAGGTATCCCGCGAAGCCGAGGAACCGGAGAGTTTTTATCGGGTTCCCGGGCCTTCAGCTTCGGAATCTTCTGCCAGGTTTGATCATCCACCAAAAACAAGCAAAGAAAAATAGCCAGTAAATTAAAAAAACAGTAGTTGCCGGTCAGGCCGATCACCGCTTGAAGACTGATAAATGAAAAGGCTGCTAACAATCGCAACCGCCGCGGCGAAAAAATAAGAAAGGGCATTCCGAGCTCAACTAAAAACATGATTAAAGCAGAAAATTTGTGAAATCCCGGCGGAAAATGATGAACGTACCAGCCAATCCAGGTGGGCAGCGGCTGGGTCCCATAATGATAAGCCAGGGCCGTTAAATTTCTCCAGGCCGGATCGCCGCTAAGGAGCTTGACCATACCGGAAGAAAACATCAATCGAAAAAGAAGCCACTGGGTCAACCAAACAAAAACCGGCGAAGGCGGCAATTTTTTTTCAGACTGATGAAGCCATTTGCCGCCAGGAGAAAGAAAAATGGCGATAAAGCCCGCTTCCAAAAGAAGAACATCCCATTGAAAGCTCAAAAAATCCCGGCAGATATTGACCAGAGACAAATAAAAAAACCAAAGAAAAAATAAAACCGCAGATGGCCAGAGACCTGCGATCAAAAACAAAGACAGTAAAGCGCCGCCGCCGGTCAAAAAAAGCAGCATGGCGTCGCCTTTGAAAAGCCAAGCCAGCGTAGGCAGAAGCCAATAGCGCTCTACCCCATAATTGGCAGACACGGCATCTAAAAATTTCCCAAATGGGAGAATGCCGTTAGCTCCAACTAACCCCTTGATTTGTGATCCCAAGGAAATAAACGCAATAAGATAAACCACGCCCAACAATCTCAAATAAAAGGACCGGGAATAAAAATAAGTCGGGGACGAAATAGCGTCACCCCAGGCTATTTTGGTAAGACGCGAGAAAAGAGGACGGTGATTCGCGACGAAGGCATAAAACCATTCGCTTATCGATTTAAAGAAAGGAAATTTTTGATGAAGCCAAAGAAGCCAGGGATAACGGCCGGCAAGCCACAAAGTCCGAAAAACCGCGTGCGCTCCCGAAAAAACGTTGTCATCCTGATCGATTAGTTGAACGGATTTTTGAAATGATGTTAAAGGAATTTGAGAATAATTGCCGGTGACTTTTTGATAGGGTTCATAATCGATCCGGTCCCCTGTCAGCGCATGCCACCGGTCAATCCAGCGCCGGCAAAAGCCGCAGTCTCCGTCATAAATTAAAAGAGGTTTTTTTATCATGCGGAAAATTCGCGGACAGAATCATAATAAAGGAGGAAAAGACTTTTTACGGGGAGATCGGAATTTACTTCAGCTTTAAGGGCTTCGAATTTTCCTCCTTCCACTTTGGAGAATGAAAATTGCAGCGGATAGGATATGCCTTCCAGCTCAAGATAAAGCTCATAACGGCCGTCCGGAAGATTTTCGCCCGCCACACGAAAGCTGGAATTGATAAACTGCGTTTTGATCTTCGCTTCCGGCCATTCATCATTTTGAAATAATTTCGCCCCGTCAACATCCACTCCCGCGGATTTGAAAATTGCAGTTCTTATTCTTTCGACAATCATGGGCATGCGATCCTTCACCATATTGCTGCTCTCATAAACAGTCGGTTCCGGATTAATCACCATCACATCCCCATTTTTCCGGAACCTCGCCAGTTGCGGCCCCACAAAGATTTCCTTTTGACCTTTCTCACGGGGGATCAGTTCAGCATCCTGCAATCCCCAAACCGTCCGCTTAGTATAGAACCGCATTACATGAAAATAAAAATGATAAATATAAAAAAAATCATCAGCCGCTTCGAACACATATTGTTTAGGATTCAGGGCATACATCGTTCCCACCCAGCTGATCGAATGATTATCCCCCGCCAAATCTTGAGCATAGCGGCTGACTTCTTGCGTCATCTTGGAAGAGTAAATGGGATCCAAAAGCCTTCCGTATTCGATAAAGGCACGTGAAACTGGGAAAAGAAGGAGAAGGCCTAAAGCCGCGATTTGAAACGGCCTTTGAAGCTTAGAAAGAACGAAGGTTATTCCCCGGCTTACAAAAAAGTAAAACGGGGGAAGAAGCGCCATCAGATAACGCATTTCCTTATGCCGGACAAAATAAGTAAAAAACAAAAAGAAGGAAAAAAACCAAAGGGCATTAAAGAGCGTGCCCGGCACTTTGTTTTTGATCCCGACGATCACACCGATCAAAGCGAAAGAAAGAAAAGGAATGCCGACCAATCGCCACATATAAATGTAATTGGTGACCGGCGGCTCATAAGCCACGCTGAAGATCCGGTAATGCCATGTGATTTCTTCGATAAGTTTTTGCGGCGCTCCGAAAAACGAAGCACGCCCGATCAAGGGATAAACCACCATGGGGAAAAGAAAAAACAGCGCGGCGGACAATACTCCCAGAGCTAAAACTTTTAAAACGAAATCACGTTTTATGCTGAGCGTAAAAATTTCATAAAGCCCCATCACCATGAACATAAGCGGGATAACCGAACGGCGCGTATCCATGGCAAAAGCCATCCAGAATCCCGCGAGCAAAAAATTCCTCAAGGCCTTTTTCTTTCTTCCCCGCCGGTAGAAATAAAAAGCTAAAGTCACAAAAAGCGCCCCTGGAATATCTTCCTTGCAAAAAGGCGCCATGTGAATCATAACCGGGCATAGAGAAAATAAAAAAACGGCAAAAAGGCTTTCGGAACGGTTGAAGTCGAGCCTGAAAAGCCGATAGAGTGTTACGAGCAAACAGATGAAAAAACTAACAGCCATCAAATGGCATCCCCGAACGGCATGAAAGGCAGGGGAAAATCTTTCGGCCGCAAACATAGGCACCAGAAACAAACTGAAAGTAAGCGGCCGTTTAAAGGAATACCCGGTATTATTCAGATTGGCGAGGGAACGGACGCTCAGAAAAGTCTCATAAGCGTCGGAATAATCGATTTCAAGGTGATAGGCCGTCCAGGCCAAATAAGCCAAACCTATCCCCAAGAGGAGAATGATGACAATCAAGAGTATTTTGGGGAATGGTCCCGCTATTTGAGAGGTGTTATTCACATTAATTCATGCATCGGTCGCCAAGTCGATTTTCTAAAGCATTTCCCAAGAGCTTCGATAAGCCCCGATGGATTCCGAATACTGGATGAAATCGCGATAAAACTTGATGGAAGAAAGCGTTGCGCTGTCCCCTACGACGACGAGTTTCCGCTTGGCTCGCGTCATGGCCACATTCATGCGCCGGACATCCGTAAGAAAACCCATTTCTCCTTCGACATTGGAGCGCACGAGCGACAAAATTACCACCTCTTTTTCCCGTCCCTGAAAGCCGTCGACGCTATCGACCTCCAGCCCGGGATATTGGGCTTTGCTTGCGAGTAACCGGACCTGAGCACTGTAAGGACTGATGACTGCGATTTCCTCCGGTTTCACGCCAAGCTCAAGCAAGCGCTTTAAAACGCCCAGCACAAGATTGGCTTCTTCCGGATTGTAACGGCTCTCACTGGCAGGCTCGAGCATTTCTTCAAAACCCCGGCCGGCGGTATCCAAATAAAGAAAAACCTCTTCGGTTTCCGGAGCCTGCTCGACATGGGCAAGATCGGCTAAGTTGTGACGGCGCACCGACTCATCGGCAATCAACTCGCCGCCATAAAATTTCTGTGAAGAAAAATTCATAATTTTTTCGTGCATGCGGTATTGAATTTTGAGAAGGGTTTTGAAGCGTTCGTCGAGCAAAGGGTAAAGCCGCTCAAATAAAGTAATGCCGAGGCCGCCCGCCTCCGCCTCTTTAGAAAGGACAGTCGGAGGAAGTTGAAAATGATCCCCTGCCAACACCACTTTCTTGGCCCGCAAAAGCGGAATCCAGGAACTGGGTTCTGTGGCCTGAGTGGCTTCGTCCATCACCAAAAGGTTGAAGGCCTTTTCTTCGAAGATGCGGTCTCTGGCGCTTGTTAGCGTGCCGACCATGACCGGAGCTTCGGCAAGAACTCTTTCGAAAATAGAATGTTCCAGCGCGCGAATATCCGATTTTAATTGTTTGATGCGATCGCTAAGGTCTTCTCTTTCCTCGCGACCCAAGGAACGGCGGTCCTTATGCCTTTGGCGGATCAGATAACACCGTTCCAGATCAAATTCCATTTCTTCCACCCGTTTTGTGTCGGGATGGGATGCGAGTTTAAAATCCAAAGTGTGATCGCGCAAATGTTCCATAATGCGTGCGGGATGGCCAAGCCGCAGCGCTGCAATGCCATTTTCCACAAGGCATTCGAGCAAATGATCGCAGGCCGTATTACTGGGCGCTGTCGCGAAAACAAAATCGCCGGCGGAAATCGCCTGGCGGATAATTTCGATAAGCGCAGTGGTTTTTCCCGTTCCGGGGGGACCGTGAACAAGGCTGACATCGGGGGCTTCAAGGGCCTTGCGTACGGCCTCTTTCTGCCAGGCATTCAGCCGCGAGTTGAAAAACGGGATTTTTTCGAGCGGAATCGGATCGCCTTCGGCAGGTTTTTTTAATCCCAGAATCAAATCCCGGAAAAAAGCCAAACGGCCGTGCTTGGCTTCGGAGACTTCTTTCAGGGCATCAAACATTTTGCGATAAGTATATTTTGAAGGCGAAGGAGTGAGATGATAAAGAGCATCTTCGGCCAAGATTTCCTCAGGTCTTGTCCAATCAAAGGCAACCGTAATGGAATCAGAAGATTTCTCATAAACCGTTCCCGGCGGAAGATCCAAAAACCCTTCCCCTTCGCGCTCGATTTGAAGGACATCCCCGGCATCAAAAGTATAAAGAGGAATTTTCCGGCCGTCGGCAAATCCGAAGGTCAGTAAATGATGCCCGCCGGGACTGTAATGGGATTCGAGAATTTTGAGCCTAAGGAGGGCCTTGCCTCTTTTTTCGCGTTCTTCGAGGCTGAGATTGAGGTATTCATTTTTGAATTGAGAAATTTCTTCCGCCTCTTCAAGCCGCAGAAGATTTCTCAAATGCTGAAAGTGATTTTCGGAACTTGTGGGCGTTTTCAAATTTTCCTGCGGCAGACAGAACATTCGATAAGAAGTTCTTCGATCACGGCCCGGCAATAAGGGCATCGTTTGTAACCTTGTTCAAGCGGGCGAAGTCTTTCTTCCCATATTTCCCTGGTCACCGAGGCCAAAAAAATGAATAACATGGAACCCAGAAAAACGGGCACCACCACAAAACGCGACCATCCCCAAGGAAGCCCAAAAGCTAAATCAAAAATCCATGTGCCGTAAGAAACCCACACGGCGACATACAGCCCTAAAATACCGCCCGGAATAGTTTCCCAAAATTGAGCGCCCGCTAAGGCCCAGAAAACGAGGGCGACGGCCCCGCCCAAAATAATCACGAGAAAAGCAATATTCATGAACCGGTCCCAACCGCCGGGACGAAGCCCGTAAAAAGCCAATTGTTCGTAAGGGGTTCTTACGCGTATTTGTTGCTCACGTCCCGCAAAAGAAATTCCTCGCGAAGAAAGAATGCCATAAGCCACGCGGCGCAGAAAATGAAATTCTCCCCATTTCAAAAAGGCTTGTTCGAATTCGGAAAAAGTGCGGCTTTTCAGCAAGAATTCTTCGTAAAGCCGGGTCGCCCCTTGCTCATCCTGACGGGCGCTTGCCAAAATGGCTTTGAGAAGAATCGCAAAAGAATTTTTATCGTAATCTTTAAGGGCCTCATCCAGTAAGGCGCCGATCACTTCCGGTTTTTCCCGCGAAGCCATGCCGAGCGCAGCTTTGGCGGTTTTTTCTAAGGAATCGTTGTAAGCCTTGAGCTTAAAGGAACGTTTCGGGGCAACTTGCTGCAGCTTGATGGAAGCCTGGGTAATGATTTTTCCGAATTCTTCGCCGAAATCGTAACTGGGGGCGGTTTCAATTTGGACAACGCCCATCCATAGAGGAAATAAAAGAAGAAAAAAGAAAAGCTTTTGCCGCCTCATTTTGCTTCAGCAATAAGTTCTTCGATTTTTTGAATTAAGGGTTCTGCTTCGTAAGGTTTGGAAATGTAAAAATCCGCGCGGTCGGCTTCGCTGATTTGGTCTTTGCGGTAGGCGCTCAGAAGAATGATCGGGATGTGAGCGTAAAGAGGATCGTTTTTGAGTTCGCGGCAGACAATGTCTCCTTTAAGTTTCGGTAAAGTGTAATCGATGAGCATCAAATCGGGTTTTTCCGTCCGTGCTTTGGATAATGCCTCCGGCCCCGTATGCACAATCACGACTTCGAAGCCGTGGTCTTCGAGACGGACAGCGAGCATTTGCGCGATGTCCGGTTCATCTTCGGCAATCAGGATTTTTTTCGCCATTTTACTTTCGCTTAAATTGTCTTTCTAAATCGGAAAAAGATTGTTTGAAAAAAGCCGGCCGGCCGTGCGGGCAATTAAAAGGATTCTCGCATTCCCCGAGGCTTTCAAGAAGCGCCCTCATATCGTGAGAGGTCATGACATCATAAGCCTTCACGGACCGTCGTTTGCAGGCAATGAGCGCCGCCACTTCTTCGGCCTGTCCTTCAACCGAACTGCGAATATGCCCTTCTTCCTTTTCTTCCAGAAAACATTTGAGAATGGCCGCGGGGCTTTCGTTTTTGAAAATCGCCGGATAGGCCCGGATCACAAAGTCTTTTTCTCCGAATTCTTCGATCTCAAAGCCGATTTTTTCCAGCATGGGGAGCGCCCGTATCAAAGTTTGCCGGCGCTTAGGATGAACTTCAAGGATTTCTTCCATTAAAAGATTCTGCCGGTCCGGTTTTTTGGATTTTAATCCCTTCAGCAAGGCCTCAAACATGACGCGCTCATGAGCGGCATGCTGATCGACGATCACCAGGCCCTCTTCGGTTTCCGCCACAATGAAAGTGTGATGGATTTGGCCCAGAATTTTGCTGATGGAAAGTTTTTTGACGCGAATCGGCGCCTGCCACTGTTCTGTTTCTTCCGCCCTCTGAATGCGTGCCGGAGGTTCGGCAACAGCCAGATTTTTTTGCAGAGGGAAATCGGATTGCCGGTAAATATTTTTTACTTCCTCATTCCTAAAGGAGGGCTTCGCCAGTGAAGGGGCACTAAACGTAGAGGATTTTAATTCCGGCGCCAAATCGCCTTCTTTAAGAATTCTGGCACGAATGGATTCCTTGATAAACGTTTTGATTTGAGCTTCGCTTGAAATTCTTACTTCCTGCTTGGTGGGATGCACATTCACATCCACACGGGCCGGATCTACTTCGAGAAAAAGAATCGCCGCCGGATACTGGCCATGCATCAGAAGCCCATGAAATCCCGCCTGAAGCGCAAAGCTTATCGTCGAAGAACGAACCCAGCGATGATTGATAAAAAAGATTTGATCGGCGCGCGTGGCACGGGCCACATGAGGTTTTCCGAGAAGGCCTTGAAGATGAACCCCGTTTTCTTTCTCGTCAATTTCGATTAAGTCTTTCTTTTTGATATCTTCGCCAAAAACTTTCAAAGCGCGCGTCAAAAGGGTTTCGCCGGCAAGAAAATCAAAAATGGTTTTTCCGCCGTCCTTTAAAACAAATCGGACATCCCGCCGGCAAAGGGCCATGCGGGAGACAACATCCATGATATGACCGAGTTCCGTGGAATCGGCTTTGATAAATTTGCGCCGGGCGGGAGTGTTGAAAAATAAATCGCGCACTTCCACGGTCGTTCCTACACTGGCCGGGCTTTCCTTGGCCTTGGTTTTCGCGCCTCCCTCAATGGCAATTTCAATCGCCGTCGAAGCGCCTTTTTTTCTTGTAACAAGACAAGTGCGCGAAACTGCGGCAATGCTGGGCAGCGCCTCGCCGCGAAACCCGAAAGATTCCACATGCATCAAATCATCGGCGCTGGAAATCTTGCTCGTCGCATGGCGTTCAAAGGCAAGCTCGGCATCGTCAGAGGCCATGCCTGAACCATTATCCGAGACCCGCACCAAACTTTTTCCGCCATGCCGTATATCGATTTCGATGGACGTGGCCCCTGCGTCCAGAGAATTTTCCACAAGCTCTTTGACAATCGAGGCCGGCCTTTCCACCACTTCCCCGGCGGCGATTTTATTGGCAACTTTTTCGGATAAGATTTTGATAATCCCCATAAGCCCTCTTTATTTTAGCTTTTTCTTCCATTCGGAAATTTTATTCAGAGCCTCAAGCGGGGTTAAGGCATCCAAATTCAATTCTTTAATCTCCCCCAATAAGGGATGATCCTTGGGCAAATCAAAAAGCGTGGGCTCGTGACTCGCTTTTTTGGATTTAGTATTCTTGGTTTTTCCTTCAATAATTTCGGTCGCTTCCGTGTTCTCGCTTTCCAAAATACGGAGAATTTCGTCCGCTCGCTCGGTCACCTGAGCGGGAATGCCTGCCAAGCGCGCCACATGAATGCCGTAACTGCGGTCTGAGCCGCCCTTCACCACTTTGCGGAGGAATACAATGCCGTCTTTGGTTTCCTTGACCGTGATATTGTAATTTTTGATTCCCGGGAAATGATCTTCCAGCTGAGTCAGTTCATGATAATGCGTGGCAAAAAGGGTGCGGGGCCGGATTTTTCCGCCGGCCAAATATTCGCAAATCGCCCACGCAATGCTCACGCCGTCGAACGTGGAAGTTCCCCTTCCCACTTCATCGAGAATGAGAAGGCTTCTTTCGGTCGCCGATTGAAGAATATGGGCCGTTTCGATCATTTCCACCATAAAGGTACTTTCGCCGTGCGCCAAATCATCGCTTGCGCCGATGCGCGTAAAAATTCTATCGACAAGACCCACACGCGCGGACCCCGCAGGAACAAAAGAACCGATTTGAGCAAGCAGTACAATATGAGCCACTTGGCGGATGTAAGTTGATTTTCCGGCCATATTCGGACCGGTCAAAACAATAAGCTGATGATCCCCAGTATCAAGAAAGGCATCGTTTTCCACGAATTGGCCTGCCGGAAGCATGGCTTCCACCACCGGATGACGGCCGGCACGGATGTGAAGTTCGCGTGAATCCACGATCTCGGGCCTCACCCAATTTTTTTGAATGGCCGTGATCGCCAGCGCGGCAAGAGCATCCAGCGTCCCCGTGGCCTTGGCCATGGCCTGAAGCGCAACAAGTTCTTCCAACACTTCGGCGCGGATTTGATTGAAGATTTCATATTCCAGGGCTTTGATTTTGTCTTCGGCCCCGGAAATTTTTTCATCCCAGCTTTTTAGTTCAGGAACGATAAACCGTTCGGCGTTGGCCAAGGTTTGACGGCGAATATAATCCAGCGGCACCAGATGAAGATTTGATTTACTGACTTCAAGGGCATAGCCGAAAACTTGCGAATATTTAACCCGAAGTGATTTGATGCCGGTGCGCTCAATTTCGCGCTGCTGAAACTCGAGCAGCCAGTTTTTACCATTTTTTGAAATCTCTCGAAGCTCATCCAAATCCGGGCGAAAACCGTCACGGATCAGCCCGCCCTCTTTTAACGAAAGCGGAGGAGCTTCCACAATCGATACGGTAATTCTCTGGCGCAATTTGGGAAAAGGATTCAGCGTTTTCAAGATTTGCTTCAAAACCGGGCTTTTGGATTTTTTGAGCGCCGCCTGAAGTTCCGGAACCCGTTCCAAAAACAATTTGAGATTCACAAGATCGCGGGCATTGGCCACGCCGTAATTGAGCCGGCTGAGGGTTCGCTCCATATCCTTAACGCCGTGAAGAAGCGTGCGCACCGATTGTGTCCAGGAAGGATCTTCCACAAATTCCCGGACTCCGTTTTGTCTTTCTTCAATTTGTTCACGGACAAGCAAAGGATGTGTCAGCCACTGATAAAACATTCTTCCGCCCATGGAGGTCAGCGATTGATCGATGGTTGCAAGCAAGGTGGCACTGCTTTTTTTCCCGCTTAAATTGGAAACAAGCTCCAGGCTTTTTTGAGTTTGCCGGTCAAGCGTCATGAAATCGCGGGTGTCCAAAAGGACGGGAGTGTGGAGATGTTCGATTCCGGAATGGAGATGATCTCTCAGATAATACAAAATTGCGCCGGCAGCTCCCACAGCCAGTGCCCGATCGGCAAAAGGAATACTCGTTTTGGAGCCGAAGCGAAAAGATTCGAGTAAATGCCTGAAGCCCTCTTCCGGTTCAAAAATCCAATCTTCATAAACGCTCAGGCTGGCATTCAGCCCTTCACGAATAAATGAAGGAAGATGAGTTTCTTCATTAAGGGATTTGGGCAGAATCACTTCGCGCGGCGAAAGCAGGCTCAATTCGCCCAAAAGACGGTCTTCGGCAAGTTCGCGCACATAAAACTCTCCGGTTCCAAGCTCCAAGTAAGCCAGCCCGTAATTTTTCCCCTGGCGGACAAGTGCTGCCATGTATTCAAGATTTTTCCCTTTATTGTCATCATCCAAATAAGTGGCGGGGGTTATGATGCGCGTGATTTTTCGCTCCACCAAACCCTTGGCGGCTTTGGGATCGCCGATTTGCTCGCAAACAGCCACCTTCAGCTGATGGTCGAGAAGGGTGCGGACATATTCATGAAAGGCGTGATAAGGAATGCCGCACATGGGAACACGGCCGACTTCGCCGCCTTCACGGCCCGTCAGGGTGATATTTAGAATTTCCGAACAACGGACGGCGTCTTCAAAAAACATTTCATAAAAATCGCCGAGGCGGAAAAAAAGGACGGTGTCTTTACTGAGGGTTCTTTTGATGGAGCGGTATTGCTCCATCATCGGGCTTAATTTTTGTTCGGTTAGGGTGCTTTGCTCCATGGCGAGTAGACGCATTATAGCCTACCGCCTGAGCACGACAAAGAACAAAAGGGGCCAGGCACCTTAGGTGCCTGGCCCCTTTTGGATTGGTTTTGATTTTATTTAGAATTGAACCCCGTTATTGGGAAGCGGAACATCAATAAAGGTAAAAGGGAAAGTCACGGTGTGAAGCGCCCCACCCACCGTATAAACGACAGCATTCACAATCCCTATTCCCGTACCCCGGATCGGGCAGGTCTTTTCATCATGAGCCTTCATCGGCGAGCGGAAAATCTCCGTCCAGCCGCCGAGCAAATTTCTAACCCCAAAATCAAGTTTTCCTTTCACTTGATTGGCGTATCCTTGTTCCTCGGTCCAGGGGCTGGCGGCATAGCCTATTCCCGGAATACTTAGCATTAACACGGCTGCAAACATCACGGCTATTAACTTTTTCATAGATATCCTCCCTTTCGGTTCACCCTTATTAACGGCAAACACCCCTAAGTTTTTAATGCCTCTGGCCGATAAAATTTATGATTCGTAATAACGGAAACCACGTCATTAAACCAGGGAGGAATATCATGGCTGCTGAAGATCCGAAGGATAAATGGAAAAAGTGGGGCAAAGAAAAAGAAGACAATCCGATGAAAGAAAAATCAAAAATCATCTTCATCGCGATTGCATTGATTCTTGTGGGATGTATCTATTTCATATTAAGGAGCCTGTAATCCTCAAGGCCAGGCAAGTACCGATTCGAGGAGACGGCGGGTATACCCTTCCCGAGGTGCATTAAGAATTTTCTCTTTCTTTCCCATTTCCACAATCTTGCCGCGGTAAAGGACTATCCACTCCTCCGTCAATTGGCTGACAAGCGCCAGATCATGGCTGATGAAGAGAATTCCCGCTTTAAAGGAAGGGCGCAGCTCTTTTAAGAGTCTCACGATTTGCGCCTGCACCGAAACATCAAGCTGGGAAGTCGGCTCATCCAAAATCAAAAATTCCGGACGCATCACAAGGGCACGGGCAATGGCGATTCTTTGCCTTTCGCCTCCGCTCAGCGCATGAGGCCGGCGGGAAAGGTATTCAGTTTTAAGCCGTACTTTTTCCAACGCTTCTTTGACTCTGTCATTTTTCTCAGGCCCGGGCAAATCCTGAATTCCCTCTTCCAGGATTTCTTTGATTTTCCATTTCGGATCGAGCGCCAGATAAGGGTTTTGAAAAATCATCTGAACCTTTTGATAATAAGCCTTGGCATTATTTTTTAAAACCCCGTCGAGATCTTTGCCTTCAAAAATGATTTTCCCTGCCGTAGGTTTTGAAAGTCCGACCAGTAATTTGGCAAGCGTGCTTTTGCCCGATCCGCTTTCTCCGACCAGACCATAAAATCCCCCGCCCCGGATATCGAGAGTGATTCCGTCAAGGGCATTGAAAGACGGCCCCTTTTTAAAAATCCCCTGCCGGACAAAAAAAGATTTTGAAACATTTTGAATTTGATAAAGAATCTCGCCGCTCATTTTTCCAATCTCGGCACCGCATCAATCAGCGCTTGCGTGTAGGGATTTGCCGGCTTCGAAAAAACTTCCGGCGCGGGCCCCATTTCAACGATTTCCCCGGACCGCATGATGGCCACACGGCCACAGAAATTCGCCGCAAGCGGTAAATTATGGGTGATAAAAAGAAAGGTCATGCCGAGCAAACGGATTTCACGAAAAAGCGCCATCATTTCCCCCTGCAAGGTGACATCCAAAGAGGATGTGGGTTCGTCCATGACCATCAATTCCGGTTTTTGCAAAAGGGCCATGGCGATCAACACCCTTTGTTTCATGCCGCCGCTCAGCTCATGCGGATAACTTTGAAGGCTGATTTTATCCAGCGAAAGATGGACTTTTCGAAGGGCTTCTTCAATTTCCCCCAAATGATTCGACCTTTCGCGCAATTGGCTTCCAATGGAAAAAAGCGGATCCAAGGCGGCGCCCGGATCCTGAGGGATATAAGCCATTTTTTGAAAGGGAAGCGCGGTGATGATTTCTCCTTTGCGGCGAAAGCCCCCTTTAAAACCAAGCAGGCCTAAAAGCTCAAGGCCCAAGGTGCTTTTTCCGGCGCCGGATTCTCCGATCAAGCCAAAGGCCTCCCCTTTTTCAAGGGAAAAGGAAATCGGCCCCACCGCCTTCACAAATTTCTCCGGGCGGCCGTAAGCGAGTTCTAAGTTTTTAATCTCGATTAAACTCATATTTAAAAGTTAAAGGGACCCAGCTCCTTTTGATCGGCCATCAGACCATCGCCGATAGCATGAAAACAAAAAAACACGGCAAAAATAAGAAAACCCGGAACCAGGACCCAAGGATGCAACGTGATATGGGCAATGGAAAGGGATTCGGTTAATAAATTCCCCCAGCTCACATCGGGATCCCGAATGCCAAGCCCTAAAACGCTAAGTGCCGATTCCCCCAGAATATAACCGGGAACGGAAACGCTCATCACCACAATCAGATAAGAAAAAGTATGGGGCAGGACATGGCGGAAAATAATTTCGAAATGGCTTCGCCCTAATATTTTGGCCTGAGCAATAAAATCATTTTCCCGGATCGAAAACACCATGCCCCGGACCACACGGGCGATTCCTCCCCAGCCGATCAAGCTTAAAATCACCACGATTAAGGCATAGACTTGCTGGGAACCGAGACTCGGCGGCAAAACACTTCGGAGAGCCAAAAGGAAATAAAAACCGGGAATCATAATGAAAAATTCGGCAAGACGCATAAGAAGCTGGTCGAGACGGCCTCCAAAATAGCCGGCCAAAGCCCCGATCAAAAGTCCAACGGCGAGGGCCAGCGAAGCTCCGAGAAATCCGATAGAAAGGGAAATTCTACTTCCGTAAAGAATACGCGAAAATAAATCCCTTCCCCTCGAGTCCGTGCCTAGCAAATAAATTCTGGCGGGAGAATCGACAGAAATGAGATTGCTTCGCCCCTTCGAAGCTCGCAATGACGGCAGAGAGAATTTAATAAAATATTTCCGGTCTTGATTTTCCACATAAAACCTCCGGAAATTCGCGTCAAAATGCATTTGGGTCGCGTAGACAAAAGGGCGCGGCAAAAGATGAACGTGCGAAAAATCCCAATAAATTTTGCTGGGCGGATGAAATGAGTGTTCCCGCGTTTCTTCTTGGGAAGAATAAGGAGCAAGCCAATCGGCAAAAGTTGCGGCCGCGATGAGTAGTAAAATGGCGCCCAGTGCCGGATAAAAGAGAAAAGCGCGCGGCTTCATTCTCGGGCCCCTTCAAGACGGATGCGTGGATCCATGGCCATCAAAAGCACATCCGCCAGGAGATTTCCGGCAATGAGCAAAACGCCGATCATGACGATATTTCCCAAAACCAAAAATAAATCCTGGGTGCGCACGGCCTGCAGCATCATTTGGCCAAGCCCCGGCCACTGCGTGAAAATTTCCACCAGCGCCGCCCCGCTGAAAAGCGCCGGTAATTCCATGCCGAAAAGGCTGATCATGGGATTGATGGCATTGCGCGCAATATGCCGGAAAATAATCCGGTTTTCCGGAATTCTCGAAGCATGCAAAAAAAGAACAAAATCCTTATCTCTAATTTCCCGTGTTTGCGCACGCATCAGACGAAAAAGATAAGCAAAAGAACCGAGCGTTAAAACAAATACAGGGATAGCCATATGACGGATCAAATCCATAATTTTTCCAAACCAGGAAAATGAATCGTATTCCACCGATCTCATTCCTCCAAGCGGCAGGCCGCCCCAGCGGGATGCGCTGTAAAGCAAAATCAGACATAAAAAGAAATTGGGAATGGAAAGACCGAAATAGGCAATCACTTTGCCCATGCGGTCAAAAAAACCGTCGGATTTAAGCCCTGCCCAAAGCCCCGCCGCCACCGCCAAAAACCAAGACAAAAGAAAGGATGTGCCGGTTAAAAGAAGTGTCGCCGCCAAGCGTGAGGTTAGAAGCTCAAAAACCGGCCGGCGGTAGGCAAAGGAATAGCCAAAATCCAGCCGGCATAAATTTTTAATCCAGAGGAGATATTGTATCCAAAGAGGCTGATCGAGATGATAAAGCTTTTCATATTGCTTGATCGTTGCCTCCGAAATTTGAGGATTCATGCGCAGGGCATCGAAATAATTGCCGGGAACAAAATGCATGAGAAAAAAAGTGATCATGGAAAGGAAGAAAAGAAAAGGAATGGCCGTCAAAAACCGGCGCAAAATAATGGGGCCGAGATTTTTCATGAGGCAGGCTTTATTTCTTCAATGTTATGAAAAGGTCCGCCCAAAACCGAAGGCTTAAGATTTTCAAAACGGTCGCGGATGGCATAAATCACCTTCGGCAAAACAAGATAAATCATCGGCAGTTCCCGCGCCGCCAAAATCTGCCATTCATCATACAGGACCTTTCGGGCTTCGGGATTTGAAGTGCGGACCCCTTGGCGAAAAATTTCATCCATTCGCGCTTCCCACTCCGGATGATAATCTTTAGACACACGATTCCAAAAGTGAAGACTGCCTGCCGACAACCACACATTGGCCCCAAAATGCGGGTCACTTGCCCCGGTCAATCCCATCACCGTCGCGTCCCAATCCCCCGTTGCCACCAGTTTTGAGACCAGGCTGTTAAATTCAAGCGCCAAAAAATGAACCTTTAAACCGATACGGCTTAAATCTTCCCGCACCATTTCCGCCATTTGAATACGCTCAGGGCTTTCGGCATTGGTTAAAAGGACAAATTCTAAAGCGCGTCCGTTTGTACCTTCCAGAAACCCGTCACCATCCTTGTCCTGAAATCCTTGGGAAACCAAAAGAGTCTTCGATTTTTCAGGATCATAATCATAGCAAGGAGTCTTGGAATTAAAATAAATCGGAACGGAAGGACTGACCGGAGAACATTGAGGGGCCGCCAGACGGTTAAAAATAATATCGGCCATGGATTGATCATCCAGGGCATGCGCTACGGCCTGGCGAAAAACCGTATTGCGAAACAAGGCCCTAGGCTCTTCGCGCGGAGTATTTTGATTGAATACCACAAAACTGGATCCCAGGCCCAAACCGACTTCATAGAGATTGAATTTCTTTTTTTCCTTTTGAGGCGCAAGAACCGGATAATCTTTTCCGCTCACGCCATAATAATCCGTTTCGCCTTCCAAAAATTTGAGAAGCCGGACTTCCGGATTCGAAACAATAAGAAAGATGACGCGCTTCAGATAAGGCAGTGAATGTCCGGCCGCATCTTTTTTCCAATAATGGTCGTTGCGCACAAGCTCGACACGCTCGCCGGCAGCGTAAGAACGCAAACGAAAAGGCCCGGTCCCGATAATATTTTCCGGCTTTTCGTCAATCCCCCATGCGCTGGAAAATTTTTCGGCCTGAACCTTTTCTCTCAAAATATGGGCCGGAAAAATAGGCTGTGCCATGGCCAAAAGAAACGGGGCAAAGGGCGACGGCAAGGTAAAGCGAACCGTATTTTTATCCAAGGCTTCAACTTGTATTTCTTTGCCTTCCAATAAAAAAATATCGCGCGATGAAGAAATGATTTTGGGATTGTAAATAAGCTCCTTAAAAGTAAACACCACATCCTGAGCGGTAAACGGCATCCCGTCAAACCACCGGATCTCAGGACGAAGATAAAAAGTCCAAACCAGGCCGGTTGGATCGATTTCCCAACCTGCTGCAAGGCTGGGCTCAATTTCCCCGTTCAAGGGATTCAAACGCGTCAAGCCTTCAAACATCAAATCGGTAATTTCCGTGGTGGACGTTTCCTGCGCCACCATGGCATTGAAAGATTTAGGATCGGAGGAAGTGGTCAGAACAAGCGTGTCGGGAGAAACTTTGGCGGAAATATCAGGTGAAAATATTGTCATTGCGAGAAGAATTAAAGCCGGCGTAAGTACGAAGCAATCTCTGACAGTTTTTATCACTGCGAAGAATGTTTCTGACGTTTGCCGGCAATTAACTTCTGAAATTCGGGATCTTCATAGAGATTTTTAAAATCAGCGTCTTTTTTGAGATGTTCAAAATCGCGATAACCGAATTCAATGGCTTGCTTAAGCGTTTGCAGGGCCGCGCGATTTTGTCCCACCAGCGCGTAACTGCAAGCCAAATTGTAATAGGCCGTGGAATCTTTTTTGCAAAGCCGGACAATCATTTTATCGATTTCAAGGCCCTTTTCGTAAAGCCCTTTGCGCGTGTAGGCCTCGGCCAAAGGAAGAAGGGCGTCCAAATAATCCGGCTTCTCTTTCACCAGCCGCTCGAAAAAAAATATTTCAAAATCTAAAACATTGGTGTTTACGCTTTTCATTTCGCCCAAAACCTCGCGAATTCCTGTAAATGCGCGAGTGATTTTAAATCCTTCATGGCATCCAGGTAAACACATCCTTGCAAATGATCCCATTCATGCTGAATCACACGGGCGAAAAATCCGCTGGCTTCAATCCGCACGGACCGGCCTTCGCGGTTCAAGGCCTCGCAAATTAAAGATTCATGCCGCGGAACTTGCCCCCTCAAATCCGGAATGCTGAGGCAGCCTTCCCAGCCTTCAATCATTTTTTTGGAGCGAGACGCAACCCGAGGATTAATCAGGACCATCAGCGGAATTTCCGGGGCTTCCGGATAACGGGAATTTTGACGGACTTCAATGACCGCAATTTGTTTGGAGACATGCACCTGCGGAGCCGCAATCCCCACGCCCTCATATTCATGCATGGTCTCGGTCATATCATCAATCAATTGTTGAATCGGAAGGGATTTGATTTCTTTTTCACCGACAGGCTCTGCCTTTTGACGCAGGACGGGATGGCCAAGCCGCGCCACTTTGAGAATGGCCATATCAAATCTCTCCCCGGCTGTAATGAATCCTTAAAACAGAAACAAAACGGGGGTCGAGTTTTTTGCCCACTTTAAGCCGGCCAAGCTCCGATTCAATATCTTGAAATACCAAAACCCATAAGGTCCGCAAAAGTTCCTGCTCCTGCGGCGAAAAAAAGTGATCGCTAAAGGCTTTTTTAATCCGGGGGTCAAGAACCCTTTCCCCGTTTTTTATCTCGAAACCTTTTTCCATAAATTTAAGAAATTGGCTTTCGCTCAAGGCCCTGGAAGACATCGTGCCGTTCAAAACAAAGGAAGCATACCCTGTGGCAAGCACTTCGAAAAGCCTTAATTGTTTACCGCGGCTAAGCTCGTCAAAACCGCTCGGCATTTTGTCTTTCAGAAATTGATGGATCAAGGCGATTTGTTCCACCGAACGCATAACCCGGGAAATATCTTCCAGGGACTCAAAATCGCGGGTTTGATCCTGGCTTTCCGGCAGGGATTGATCAAAAAACTGCGGGATGGCGGAAAAAATCCCGCGGAAAATCATTTCGTAAGGCGGGTCGAGAAATTCCAAAAGACGTTTGGGTTCATTTTTCCAATACTTTTCCGCAATGGATTCCGCCGAAGAACGGATTTCATAAAGCCGGGTCACGGCAAGCCTGAAAATAGTCTCCAGCCATCTTTCCTGCGCAAAACGTGTGGCAATATGGATATTCTTACCGCTGACGATTTCAAGTCCCAGATTCAGAAGGCGCCGGGTTTGCTCCACCCCGCGGCGGAGCCTTTCCTCCGCCACAACATCAATGCCTCCCGCCGCAATAATTTTATTGGAAAGCCAGACAAGCTCTTCCCCAATTCCGTCAGCGCTGACGGAATCGTTTTCCCGGACCATGAGCAGGACATCATCCAGAAAAAGCTTTTCCTTACCTGCCTCAAAAGAAATGAGCGAAAGCTTTGGCTCTCCTGTTTTTCTTCCGGTCTTTTGAAAATTTTCCGGGGTCTTCCGTGAAAAATTTTCGAATTCCTCTTTCGAGATGGGGTGAAAAACTTTGCGCGCGGTTTCGGGATCAGGAAACCCGTGCTCTTCAAACCTTTGTCCGCGCTTGAGAAAAGCCTCTTCTTCCACTTCGTCATCAATCTCTCCGAGCACACCTTCGAGCAGTGCGGTGTAACGTCCCCGGTGATTTTCAAAAAGAACTTCGAGAACACGCCGGACAGTTTCAAAACTCTCTTCTTTGACATAAATATGATAAAACTGATCCAAAGTAGACGACGGCATGTCGCCCAAAGATTCGTCGGTGGCATACTCCCATTCCGGCTTCATCACCTGCATCACCTGTTTAAGGCCGGACACCACGGTTTCATAATCCATATGAAGCAGCCAGGCCAAGAGTTTTTTCTCATCCGCTTCATATAAAGTCTCGAGCCATCCCAAAAAACCTGAGCCAGAAAGCCTGTCATGGCGCCAGCATTCGATATCTGAAAGGAAAAAAAGTTGAGGCAGGGTGGCGAATTGAAGGATTTCGGTTTTCTCCTCCCTATCCATTTCTTTGGCAATCAGATAAAACTCTTCGCCGGTAAGCGATCTGGCGATGCGTTCCGGATCGTGGCAGCGGGGAAACAACTCCCCTTTTTCCCGCAGCGACGACTGACGAAAAACTTTTGCCTGTTGTTCCGCATTTAAATTTTCAAATTCTTCCTTGTCTACCATAAGGGGTTATTTTACTGAAAATCAAGAAAAGGGGCTAGGTTCCTTTTGAATTGGTACCTTTTTAATTTTTCGAGTACACTATCTCGCTAAAGTCAGAGCGGAGATGAGGAATTTGTCCAATCATAGACTTCCTAGGAGGCAGTGCCGATGGTTGAGCTTTCTGGTAATGGCTGTCTTTGTTTTCAGCCTCATCCCTGCGGCGTGGCCTCAAGACGAGGAACCGATGCCAAACTATAAATTCATCAAAAAATCAAACGGAATTGAAGAATATGAGCTGACGGCCAATGGCCTGCGTATTCTCTTAGCGGAGGATCATTCCGCCCCTGTCGCTACGGTGATGGTGACCTATCAGGTAGGCTCCCGGCATGAAAATGACCGCTACCGGGGTTCCGCCCATCTTTTGGAACATATGATGTTCAAAGGAACGCCGGCTTATAACAAACAAGCCCAAACGTCTATCGCCTCGGTTCTGCAGCAAGTCGGAGCCATGATGAACGCCGGAACCTGGCAGGACGGCACTAATTATTTTGAACTTCTTCCCAGCGACCAATTGGATCTTGCCCTTTCCATCGAAGCCGATCGCATGCGCAACTCCTTGATCCGGCAAGAAGATTTAAAATCCGAAATGCCCGTGGTCCAAAGTGAATTTGACCGGCTGGACAATTCCCCTCTCTTTGCGCTTCAACACGGCGTGTGGGAAAAAGCCTTTCAAGTGCATCCTTATCACTTTCCGATTATCGGCATCCGGCAGCATCTGGAAGAAATGTCCGCCGCCGGCCTTAAAGAATTTTATGATTTGTATTATTGGCCCAATAATGCCGTCCTTTCCATCATCGGCGACTTTGAAACCAAAAAAATTCTCGCCCTGATCGAAAAAAAATTCGCATCTATTTCCGCTTCGCCTCAAGCTATTCCTTCGCTGGATCTTCAGGAGCCGGAACAAAAAGAAAAACGATTTATCGAAATCAAACGCGAAGACAGGGTTCAAGCCGTCGAATTGGCTTATAAAACCCCGCCCGCAACGGACGCTGACATCATTGCCTTGGGCTTGCTCGGCCAAATCCTGGGCGATGGAAAAACCAGCCGGCTTTACCGTGCTTTGATTGACCGGGGACTTGCGGTACAGGTTTATAGCGAAGCGTCCAAAACCTTTGATCCCGGCCTTTTTGAACTCCTTGTCATTTTAACGCCGGGCGTCAAACATGAAGAGGCCGAAAAAGAACTTTTCCGTATTCTTGACGAAATCAAAAAAGAAGGTGTCACCGAAGAAGAATTAACCCGCGCCAAAAATCAGCTTTACGCCCAAATGGCTTTCATGCGCGATGGTTCTTTTTCCATGTCCAATGAATTAAGTGCCGCCATCGCTGCCGGCGATTGGACACTTTTCACCGAATATCCTCAAAAAATCAAATCGTTCACGAATGCCGATGTCTTGCGCGTCGCCCAAAAATATTTAATCGAATCCACTCTGACGCACGGCCGTCTTATTTCCAAGCACCCTGAAAAACCCAATAAGACAATTCCCCTCAAGGCCCAAAAGCCGGCTTCATCAGTTGTCATTGTTCCGGATACCGAGATTCCTTTGGAAGAAATTCTTTCTCTCCCCAGCCAGGAAATACCTGCCGGAAAGAAAATATCGCAGCGGGCCAAGGTCAAAAAAGTCGGTCCGGTTCAAGTCATTACGGTTAAAACCGGGGTTAAAGATGTTGTGACTCTGGCAGGTTCTTTTAAAGGACCGGGACGCGTTTTCGCGAAGAATTCACGCGTGGCGGACATGGCTGCTTCCATGCTCGATCAAGGCACCAAAGACATGGACAAATTTGAAATCGCCAAATTGCTGGAAGACCGAGGCGCCCAAGTAGGTTTTCGCTTGAATCATGAGCGTGTGGGGTTTAATGCCCGGTGCCTTAAAAAAGATGTGCCGCTTGTCCTTCGTTTGATCTCCGAACAATTGCGTTATCCCGACTTTGATCCGGAGGAATTTGAGAAAACCAAACAAAATCAGCGCGCAGGCATTTATCAGGCCATGAGCGAGACGGCCCAGCAGGCTGCTGCGGCCCTGTCGCGTGAAATTTATCCTCCGGGCCATCCTCATTACGAACTGCCGTTTGAAAAAGAGCTCGAAAATGTTGAGAAAGTTACTCTCCCGGACGTCCGAGAATTTTTTGACACCCATTACGGCCCCATGGAAATGACCGTGGTAGCCGTGGGCGATGTCGATTCCGAGACCCTAGAAAAGAGCATCGAAACAGGCTTCGCCGATTGGGCGGTAAAAAAAATTACTTCGGATTATCCTCACGAAATTTTAGATCGCGCCGCCGAAAGAAAAGTCATTTTTGTTGCCGATAAAACCAAAGCCGATGTGATTCTGGGCCACGGCCTTTCCGTCACCCGCGAAGATCCGGTTTACTTCCCGCTTTATTTGGCCAACGGCATTTTAGGAGGCGATTTTTCCGCGCGGCTTTCCAACACCGTCCGGGACGATCAAGGCCTCACCTATCATATTCAGTCGCAATTAAACGGCATTGAAAAGAAAACCCAGGGACATTGGGAAATTAATATGATTCTTAATTCCAAATCCCTGGAAGCTGGCATTGATGCCGCCACGGCTCAAACCCGGCTTTTTATCGCGGAAGGTATTACGGAAAAAGAATTGGAAGACGAGAAAAGCACCCTGACGGGAAATTTCAAAGTCGCCCTTGCCACCACCGGCGGGCTTGCCGGTCAAATTCTTCGGGCCGAAGAATTAGGGCTGGGCCTTCAATATCTTGATGAATTCGAAAATCTTATTCAGGCCGTTACCCTTCCCCAAGCCAATCAAGCCCTGCGCCAATATTTTCATCCCGATAAACTTCATATTGTCATTGCCGGAAGCATTAAAGAAAAAAAGAAATAATTTTTTTCAGCTTCGTGGACCGCCTTTGCGATAATACAGTACCGAAATAAAGACGAGACTGAAAAGAGAAAAGTTCACCACGCAAAAAACCTTCCAGACCAAATCCTTGGATAACAATCCGGAAGGCAGCATGAAAAGCAGACAAGTCCATACTCCCACCGCCCAGTGAAGGCTGATATCCCGTGAGGACTTTCTTTTCATCATGGTGACGATCAGAGGAATATTCCAAAGCGGAAGAATCACCGAACTGACCAGCGCTATTTTTTGAATGACGGAGTCCAATTGCTAAAATCCTTATTTTAAAATTCCGAGTTTCGTCACCCCATAGAGCACAAAGCCGATCAAAATTAATATTCCCACTGTCATAAAAGCTTCGGGTTTGACATAAAAAATCAAACTTAAACAGCACACAAGCCCCGCCGCCGGAATTCCAAACGGCACGGAAAACGGCGGCTTTTCTTTATCCCGCCATTTGATGAACAGGAGGGAAAGATTCATCAAAGAAAATACGATTAAAAGAATAAGGCTGGTGGACTGAGCCAGCCGTACGATGGTTCCGGATAGCGCCAAGGGCGTGACGATGACAAGAACGGTTAAAATGGCCCAGTGGGGCGTCCGGTATTTAGGATGGACGCGGCTAAGGTAGGCCGGCATAAGCTTTTCTTCCGACATGCCATAAAGAATGCGTGAACTCATGATGTAATTGACCAGGGCAGTGTTTGTAACCGCAAATAAAGCGATTAGGGTAAAGAGCATGGGCGGAAAATTAGGGAACCCTTTTTTCACCACGGCCATCAGCGGGGCCTGAGAAGACGCCAATTCCGAAACCGGAACCGCGGAAACGGCGGCAACGGCCGTCGCAATATAAATCACGGCCATAATCACGAGGCTGATGATAATGGCTTGCGGCATTATCTTGGAGGGATTCTTGGTTTCTTCAGCGACGTTCACAATATCTTCAAAACCAATGAAAGCATAAAAGGCCAAAATTCCCGCGCTCAAAAGTGTGTCGACCGCCGTCACGCCTGAAGGCGGAGTAATTTCCAAATAATTAACCGTGCCGAAAAATTTCATGCCGGCCACAATCACGATCAGAATGCCGGTCACTTCAATCGCCGTGCAGAAAATATTGACCAGCGATGATCCCTCAATCCCCCAAACATTGATCACGGTCAAGATTCCAAAAAAAATAATAATGATAAGCGGCGCGGGAACATCGGGCAATACGGCCAGAATATAGCCGACAATGGCCCGCGAAACGGTGGCCATCGACCCTATGCCGGAGACCATCACCAGAAAACCGACAGCGTAAGAAAGGGAAGGTTTTTGAAAAGCGCGAAGCGTAAAAATCGCGGCCCCTGCAGAACGCGGATAGCGGGAGCCTAATTCCGCATAAGTCAGCCCGGTAAGTGAGGCGACAACAAAGGCAATCACAAAAGAAATCCAGCAGGCGGGCCCCACAATTCCGGCGGCTTTTCCCACCAAGGCATAAATTCCCGCGCCGAGAATATCCCCCACGCCATAAATAATGAGGGCAATAGTCCCCAGGGAACGTTTCAGGCCGCCAGCATCGGCTGAGCGAACCTCATTTCTTTTTTGCATACGTTCCCATCAATTCCCCTTTGGCCAGCACATGTCCTTCCATGGCTTTTTCGACTTCCTCTTTGGTCATTCTTTCCCGCTCCTGCAGAGGAATATCCAAAGCGTAAAGTTTGAAAAAATAACGATGGCTTCCGCTGGGAGGACAAGGGCCTCGATAGCCGTACCGGCCAAAACTATTCATGCCGTGCATTTCTCCATTCGCAAGCTGCTTGAGCGCAGGCATTCCCTTCGGCAAAGAGTGAATGGTAGGAGGTAAATTAAAAATCACCCAATGAACCCAAGTTCCCGCAGGGACATCGGGATCATCCATGATCAGCACCAGGCTTTGACTTTTTTTCGGAATTTCTTTCCATACAAGCGGCGGCGAAACATCCCTGCCTTCACACGTACATTCTTGCGGAATTTCAGAACCGGATTGAAAAGCGGGGCTGGTTAATTGAATTTGCGCGGGAACTTCGGCCTCAGCATGAAAAGTCACGCCTGATAAAATTAAAAACACAAAAGCAAAAGGGGCCAGGCTCTTTTTCATCATTTTTTCCTCAAAATCGAATCGCCAGCCGGCGAAAAAGCTCTAACCCCACCGGATAAGCATAAATAATTAGAATCAAACTCACGGGAATCAAAACCACGCGATTGACAAAATTTCGCGTGCGGGCATCTTTAATCCCTATCGGCAAAAAAGTGCAAAGCCCAAAGCCCCCGAGCGTCACGGCCAGCCAAATCCAAGGGTTAAACCAAATTTCGCTTGATAAAAACATAACTTACCTCAAAAGGGGCCAGGCCCCTTTTATTTTTATAAAATTTCTTTTAGCCGTTCGGCCGGTCTTGCCAAAATGGCTTTCGTCCCCTTTTCGACAATGGGACGCTGGATTAAATCGGGATGTTTTGCCATCAAATCAACGATTTCGTCTTCCGAAAAATCTTTTTCATCCAGCCGGAGCTTTTTATAAATATCTTCTTTCTTACGCAAAAGCCCATGGGCCTTGATTCCCATTTTTTTAAGAAGTTCTTTCAGTTTTGTTTTGGGGATAGGGTCCAGATAATAATCGACGGCGTTGAAATCAACGCCGCTTTCCTTTAACGCGGCGTGAACTTGCCGGCATGTGGTGCATGTGGGTTTTTGATAAACCGTGATTTTTGCCATATTCTCCCCTTTGATTTTACCGGCTCTGCTGAATCATGCGCACAATTTCGGGCACCATTTTTCGCGGCCCAAAACGCACCAAAAAAGCTCCCAGCCAATTGGTCCATCCTGGGATGACCAAGGTCTTTCCTTTCATCAGCCCTTGATACCCTATCCGTGCTACTACGTCGGCCTTCATAAGATTGAGTTTGAAAAGCCAGTTATTCCCCATGACAGCATTCTTTTGAAAATCCGTGCTCGTGGCTCCGGGGCAAAGGCAAGTGACGGTCACCCCTGTGTTTTTTAATTCATTGGCGATCGCTTCTGAAAAGGAAAGGACATAAGCCTTGGTCGCATAATAAACGGCCATGAGCGGCCCTGGCTGAAAAGCGGAGGTGGAAGCGACATTCAGGATACGGCCTTGTTTTCTTTGCATCATCCCGCTAAGAAATAATTGGGTCAAATGAGCGAGGGCCGTCACATTCAAGGCGATCATTTCCTCTTGGCGCTTCCAATCGATTTCCGAAAAAAATCCATAATGACCGAAACCGGCATTGTTGATCAGAATATCGATGGGAATGCTTTCGCGCTCTAGTTCCTGAAAAATTTCTTCGGCGGCCTGGGGCTGGGATAAATCTTTCGTAATGATTTTTATGGAAATTGAAAAAGCCCTTTCCAAATCGCGGGCAATTTGTTCGAGTTTTTCGCGGCTCCGGGCGACAAGTACGAGCGAATAGCCGTCCTGAGCAAGAAGCTTGGCGAGTTCATAACCGATTCCCCCGGATGCGCCGGTGACAAGGGCGGTTTTCCCCTGCTGAAATTGTGAAGATGACATGAGGCGCATTATAGCGGATGAAATGCAAAAGCAAAAGGGGCCAGGCTCCTTAAGGGGCCTGGCCCCTTTTGGTTTTAAGCGCTGAGGAGGTCTTGCTCCATACGCTTGCGTTCGGTAATATCGCGGAAGATAACCTGCACTCTGAAGCTTTCTTTGTCGCGGCGTATCAATTTGGGATTGGCTTCCATAATAAGCTTGATGCTGTCTTTACGAATCACTTGAATTTCAAAAGGCATTCTCTGCCAGCCTAAAATCGTGAGAGTGAATTCTTGAATGGTCTTTGCCACCGATTCCGGAGCCACCACCCCGGTTTTTGCGAAATGCTTACCCTTCAACTCAGCCACCGTATAACCGATCGAGGATTCTGCGGCCGGGTTCATGGACTGAAGATAGCCAAGACGGTCCAGCGTGATGATGGGGTCAGGCGCTTGCTGCACAAGTTCTGCATAGCAGCGTTCGCTTTCGCGCAAAGCATCCTCGGCTTTTTTGCGCTCTGTCATATCACGCGTCACTCCCAAAATTTCTGTGAGGCGGCCCTTTTCCTGGCGCAAAAAAGTAATTTGTACTTCCGCCCAAACCGTTGTTCCTTTTTTAGTGAGATATTCCAGTTGAAGTGTCTGGGATTGAAATTTCCCCGTCTTAGACGAATTCTCAGGCGCCATTTCCTTGGAGACAGCATTTAAGACATCTTTCAAAGATCCGGCCGCCAAAGTTTTTTCCAAAGACAAAGCCTTGGCCTCTTCCACGCTATAACCCGTCAGGCGTTCCACCGAAGGACTCATGTAAGTAAACTTTAAATTCAAATCCATGATCCAAATCACATCCGAAACATTTTCCGCCAGCAGCCGGTAATGCCTTTCGCTTTCACGCAGGGCCTGTTCGGCTTTTTTGCGGGACGTAATGTCTTTGGCAATCGCCACCACCGCGATTCCATGCCCGGCAGCTTCACGAATCACGGAAGTTGAGATTTCCAGAGCCAGCTCCCCTTTCAGAGGATGTTCATAAACAATTTCAGAATTTTGCACCGAACCGGTAACAATCAAACGGGCCAATTTATCCTTTTTAAACAAATCAATTCCCGTATTGATGATGGGCCCGCCGATCAGTTTGTTTTCACCGTGTTGAAAGAGATCCAAAGCGGCTTGATTGGCAACCCGGACAATCCCTCCGCGGTCAATCACCAAAAGGGCGTCTATCATGGTCTTGATAATTTGTTCGGCAGCAAAGGAAGGGGTAATGTCCACAAGCCGGTAAACCGCAATTGCCCGGCCGACAATCATCAAAAAAGCAAAAACCGGCAAGTACCCGGCAGGATAAACAGGAATGCCGTAAGCGGCAAAATAATCGATGGATCCCAGATATCCCACACAAAAGGCCAGCATGAGTTTTTTCATTCTTTGCTTTTTAGTGCTGTGAATAAGTCCTTTATATTCATTCCAAAAAAGGCGCAGGCTTTCGGAGAGTATGACGCAGAAAAATATAAGGAAGATCACGCTCAGCCATCCGAAGCGGGCGTAATATCCCCAAGGATACTGATAAAGCCCCGTCAAGAACCAATTGGTGGAAATAAGGGCAAAACAAAAAATTCCGGACAATAAAAAACTAATCAACGCCGTTAGACGGAATTGCCATAAACGCCCGACGGCCGCAAGAGTGAAAATATAAACGGTGGTGGGAATAAAGATAACGGCAGAGTTGGTCAAAATGGCCCAGCGGGAAGCTGTTGATTCATTGACCGAACAGTAAATGCCGCAATATCCGAGCAGCCATACGGCAGCATTTGTGGTTAAGATGAAGAAAAGAAGGCTGAGGACAGAACCTTTTTCGCGAATGTAAACCGCGGCGCCCAAAGAAAAACACATCAGACCCACGATGAACGGAGGGATCGCATAAGGATTCAAAGCATATTGCACAGGGTTTAACAAATGCTCAAACATACGCCTCTTCTTTCATAAAACACACGGGTAACCGTGCAGACAAAATGTCAGAATAGAGTATAGCTGGTAAACTAGGAAGGTTACAAATGGGCCTAAGGAGTAGCGATTTTCAGGCGTTTGATCAGGCGTTCGAGGCATGCTTGGCTAATTCCCAGGGTTAAGGCCGCTTGGGCAATATTACAGTTTGTCTTATGGAGTACCCGGTTAATCATGGCCCCAAGCACTTGAGTTTTGATTTGCCTGAGATTAAAACCATGCAGGGTAAGCGTGGTTTTTTCATGATGAGATTCCACCAGATTTTTAATGGCATTGATAAAAACATGGAGGGGCGCCGGTTTGGCAAGAACCTGATCGGCGCCTTTTTGCATCAAAAGATAAGGCGGAACACATTCCAAATAAGCCGAATAAATCATGACGGGAATTTTAAATTTCCGTTTGATATGATCGAGAATTTCAACCCCGCTGTGATCGGGAAGCATCAAATCGAGAATCACAAGATCAAAGGGTTCGGCCTCCAAAAGCTCCAGGGCCCGTTCATAACTTTTCGCCATGGAAACCCGGTAATCCAGCCCTGTTTCCTGAAGAAGTTCTTTCTCCGTTTCGATCAATTCCGGAATATCATCAACTACCAGAATATGCGCCATATCCCTCCAATGATGTCCTTGCTAAAAAGTGTCGTTGTCTTTGCAGCACTAGTCAAGGCAAGGACTTAGGAGGAAATGTCTTATTTCACCCTCGAAGAAATCTATATCCATAGGCCTGGCCCTCTGGAGGACTAAAATGAGGGTGTCAGATATTTTTTTTCGAGGGCTGATATGAAAGATAGCTTTGAGAGGTAAGTAAGCGGGGATTTTTACCGGCCGCGGCGCGAATCGGATTTGCGCTCATTTTCGGTCAGGTAGCGTTTTCGCAGGCGGATGTTTTTTGGAGTAATTTCCACGAGCTCATCATCATCGATAAATTCGAGGGCAAATTCGAGCGTCATGTCGCGCGGCGGAATAAGTTGAATGGCCTCATCCGTACCCGTAGAACGCATATTGCTAAGCTTTTTCTCTTTGATGGCATTGACCACAAGATCATGGCCTTTATTGTTTACTCCCACGATCATGCCTTCATACATATCATCGCCGGGATGAATGAAAATTTCGCCGCGTTCTTGAAGCCCCCATAAGGCATAGGCCACCGCCGTACCCAAATTCTGCGATACCAAAACCCCCTGAATACGGCCGGGCAGCTCTCCTTTGAATTTTTGATATTCGAAAAAATTGTGATACATGACCCCGGTCCCGCGCGTCATATTCATAAAAAGACTGCGAAATCCCATTAAAGCACGGGAAGGAATAAGAAACTCTAAACGCGTCGTTCCAGAGGAAGTGGTTTGCATATTTCTCATATCGGCTTTACGGCCGCCCAACTCTTGAATCACGCCTCCCTGATATTCGGCGTTAACTTCCACGACCAATTCCTCCACAGGCTCGAGAGTTTCACCTTCAATTTCTTTGAGAATCACTTTGGGCCGGGAAACTTCAATTTCATAACCTTCACGGCGCATGGTTTCGATCAAAATAGCCAGATGAAGCTCGCCCCGGCCGGAAACCTTGAAGCGTTCTCCATTTTCAACTTCTTCCACTTTAATTCCCACATTCATCATGGCTTCATGTTCAAGACGTTCGCGAATATGCCGCGAGGTAAGAAAACGTCCACCGTCTTTGCCTGCCAGCGGGCTGGAATTGTGAGAAAAATTCATAGAGATGGTAGGTTCGTCAATTTTTAAAAGCGGAAGTGCGTGGGGATTTTCAGTATGGGCCAGCGTCTCTCCGACTTTGACATCGTCAATCCCGGTAAGGCAGATAATGTCTCCGGCCTTCGCATCTTCGGCACTGACTCTTTTCATGCCCACATATTTTAGAATTTTAGTCACCTTGCCGCGCTGAATGCTTCCATCTCGTTTTACGAGGGCAATCGTTTCACTCACTTTCACATTGCCGTGCAAAATTCTTCCGATGGCAATGCGTCCGACATAAGAATCATAATCAAGCATGGTCACCTGCATTTGAAAAGGCAGATCAGGATCCGCTACGGGCGGAAGCACCCGGTGGACAATGGTTTCCATAAGCGGTTTTAAATCGACTCCGGGTTCATCCAAATTAAGTGTGGCTTTGCCTTCGCGCCCGGAAGCAAAGACAATGGGAAAATCGAGTTGTTCATCCGTAGCATTGAGTTCGCAGAAAAGATCGAAAGTCATATTAACGACTTCATTGGGCCGGGCATTGGGCCGGTCGATTTTATTGACCACCAGAATAGGCTTTAGATGAAGTTCGAGGGATTTTTTCAAAACGAATTTTGTCTGAGGCATGGGGCCTTCAAAGGCATCCACCAAAAGGAGAACACCATCCACCATTTTAAGAATGCGCTCGACCTCGCTGCCGAAATCCGCATGGCCGGGAGTGTCCACAATATTGATTTGAATGTCTTTGTATTTGAGCGAGGCGTTTTTGGAAAAAATCGTGATGCCGCGCTCTTTTTCAAGATCATTGGAATCCATCACCGTTTCTTCCCCCTCTTTGAAGTCATAAGCATGCGTTTGCTTCAATAGGGCATCCACCATGGTGGTCTTGCCATGATCGACGTGGGCGATAATCGCAACGTTTCGTATGTCGGGACGTCTTTTCTGCTGAACCACAAATCCTCCTTAAGAAAGAGCGCGCATTATACGGGAGTATGCTCTAACATGCAAATTTACTCTTTGGGTCGAAGCTAAAATTTGATAAACTAAATCATCGTCATCCTGAGCGAAGCGAAGGATCTCACTCATGAGATTCTTCGGCCTCCGGCCTCAGAATGACGATTCTCATACGGAGGAGGTCTTTTATGAAAACTTTTTCTTTTCTTTCTTTAATTGTCCTCACATTTCTTTTCGTTCCACTTGCTCAAGCGGCGGTGGCAACCTCTCACATCCACGGCACATCCGCCACTTCCACCCTGGATGGTGAAGCCACTTTTGAAGATACCGAGGGAGGGTTAAAAATTGCGGTCAATGTTCACGATGCCCCTCCGGGACAACACGGCATTCATATTCATGAAAAAGGATCTTGCTATGATAGCGGACAAGATGCCGGCGGTCATTTCAATCCGGACGGCCTGCCTCACGGTAACGCGCTCAAAGACGGTGTTTCCAAAACTCATGCCGGCGATTTAGGCAATATTGAAATCGGACCTGACGGCAAAGGGAAATTGGAAGTCACGGTCCCGGGCCTCAAGGTAGCCGGAGATAAATTCGCCGTAGTGGACAGAGCGATTATTTTGCATGAAAAAGAAGATGACTTCGGGCAGCCCACCGGCAATGCGGGAGGAAGAATAGGCTGCGGAGTTATTGCTTAATCACACCTCGGGCGGCCACCACGCCGCTCGACCAGGCCCATTGAAAATTAAAACCGCCGATACGGCCGTCCACATCCAGGATTTCTCCCGCAAAAAAAAGTCCGGGCTGAAGTTTTGATTCTAAAGTCGTTGAATCCACTTGATTCAAATCAACCCCTCCGGCCGTCGCCTCCGCTTTTTGATACCCCACGACCCCCGTCACTTTAAGTGGAAAATGAAAAAGGGTTGTGATAAGTCTTTGCCTTTCTTCCCTTTTCAATTGATTTAAAACCAGGGATTCCGGAAGGCCGGTCTTTTTTAAAAAAACTTCGACAAAACGAAGCGGAAGTTTGGCGGAAAGAAATTTTTTGACGGTTCGATTCCGTTCCTTTTGAGTCCACTTTATCAATTCTTCGCGCAGCTCCGGCTCTTTTTTGGAAGGCAGGAAATTCGCGATTAACTTTGCTTCGCCGCGGCGGCGTATCCAATGGCGGCTCACATTCAAAGCCACGGGGCCGCTGAATCCAAAATGGGTAAAAAGAAAATCACCTTCGTACGCGGCGGTTTTTTTGCCGTTTTCCGAGAAGCTGAGCCGCACGGGCAGTGAAAGGCCGCTCAGCGTTTTCCAATCGGGATCATCGGTTTCCAAAGGAGTCAGCGCGGGGGTTGTTTCAATCAGAGAATGAGTAAACGATTCGGCGATACGGTATCCCCCTCCGTCACTCCCCGTCGCAGGATAAGAGAGTCCCCCGGTCGCCAGAATTACGTTTTTGGAGCGATAAGAAAATTCATCCCCGAAAATCAAAAAATGGTCTCCCTTAAACTGAATATTTTTCACCTTGCGCGGACATTCCAGATTCACGCCCGTATTTTTAATTTCGCGCATTAAGGCTTCGAGAATGGTGCGTCCGGAATGGGTGGAAGGAAAATATTTTCCGCCCTCTTCAAGAACAAGTTTGACCCCTAAGTTTTCAAAAAATTCCACGGCCTTGTCGGCCGGAAAAGCGTTTAGAATATGGCGGAGGACGCGTGAATTTTCAGTTTCAAAATCATTTTCGGTTACCCTCCGGTTGGTCACATTGCAGCGGGTTCCGCCGGACATTAAAATCTTGGCACCGATTTTTTCTTTGCTATCAAGCAGAAGAACTTTTAAGCCGGCGCGGCGGCACTGAATAGCGGCCATCAAACCGGCTGCCCCGGCGCCGGCAATCGCCACATCCCACAATGAGAGTGTTTCTGCTGCTTGATCTGTGTTATATTTCATTGGAAAATTCTCCCAAAAGAAGCCTGGCACTAAGGGGCCTGGCTCCTTTTGTTTTGTGAGGTATTGTAAGTGAAATCACCAGAGACTAAAAGCCATGAAAAAAGTTTTAATCACGGGAAGTAACGGGCTGCTCGGTCAAACGCTGATCCGGATTTTTTCTACTCGGGATGATTTTGAATGCCTCGCCACTTCCCGCGGTGAAAACCGGGCTTCTCTTTTCGAAAAAACACGATACGAAGTCTTGGATATTACCGATGAATCCGCCGTTCGTCGCGTGATGGCTTCCTTTCGTCCTGAAGCAGTCATTCACACGGCCGCGCTTTCTCAACCGGACTTTTGCGAAAAGAATCCGGACCAGGCCTGGGAGGTGAATGCTCAGGGTACGGAAAATGTCGCGCTTGCCTGCGAAAAATACGGCGCTCATTTGATTCATTTATCTTCTGATTTTATCTTCGACGGTAAAAACGGCCCTTACCGGGAAACCGATCTTCCCCATCCCCTCTGTCATTACGCCAAAACCAAATGGGAATCGGAAAAAAAAGCCGCCTCGTCCAAAAGCTCCTGGACAATTCTCAGGACATGCCTTGCTTACGGCATGGTCCCGAATATGAGCCGTTCCAATATTTTGATTTTGGTTTTGAAATCCTTGAAAAATAATCGTCCCTTGCGCATTGCCACGGATCAAATACGAACACCGACTTTCATCGATGATTTGGCCCATGCCTGCTTGAACGTTGCGTTGAAAAAATCTCAAGGGATTTTTCATATCGCCGGGCCGGAATGCATGAGTGTTTTTGAATTTGCCGTCAAAGCCGCGGATTTTTTCGGTCTGGACCGGGCGCTTATTCAGCCCATAGAAACGGCAGATTTGAAGGAAGCCGCCGGGCGGCCTTTAAAAACCGGGTTTTTAGTCGATAAGGCTAGGAATGAATGGGGATTCAATCCTCACTTTTTACAAGAAGGGCTTGCTAAGCTGAAGCTTCGTCATCCTGAGTTTGCCGAAGGCAAACGAAGGATCTCGCTGCTAGATTCTTCGGCCTCAGAATGACGAGAAAAATAAAATGAAAACCACACCCATACGGGAAATTATGAAATCACCGGCCATCACGGTGCGCATCGATGAAGCCTTCAGTCATGTGGAAGAAAAACTTCGCATCAAAGGCATACGGCATCTTCCGGTGGTGGATCAAAATAACGTGGTCGTAGGCCTCATCACCCAGCGGGATCTTTATCGTATTATTTCTCCCCATCGCAACGAAGACGGCGAGAATATTTACGATGCCCAAACCTTGGATTCCTTCATTTTAAAAAGAGTCATGACTCCTAATCCCGCAACACTCAAAGCCGACAGCATGATCGCGGAAGCCGTCAATCTGATGGCCGCGGGACGTTACGGATGTATTCCGATTGTGGACGCGAATAAAAAAATCGTGGGAATTGTCACCGAAATCGATATTTTGAAATTCTTGGCAAAGCTGCTTCGAGAGGAATAACAAAAGGTACCAGGTACCTTTTGGTTTATTTTGAAGTTTCCTTGAGATAATGCTTGCGGTAAAAGCGAAGTTCTTCGATCGACTCCCGTATATCATCCAAGGCCCGGTGGGAATCCTTCTTCTTGGGAAGCTCTTTATTCTTGGGATACCACTGCTCCACTAAAATCTTCAAAGTCGTGACATCCACCATCCGGTAATGAAGGAAGGCATCAAGCTTGGGCATGTACTTGATGATAAAACGCCGGTCATGATAAACCGCATTGCCGCAAAGCGGCGATTTTTTGCGGACGCAATATTCCTTGATGAAATCAAGCGTCTGCTTTTCTGCCTTTTTTAAGGTGATCTTGGAATTTTTCACCAGCTCAATGAGGCCCGATTTGGCATGCTGCTTTTGATTCCACGCATCCATTTCTTTGAGCAGCTTTGCCGGCTGACGGATGACAAGATTGGGCCCTTCCGCTAAAATTTCCAAATCGCTGTTCGTGACGAGGGTGGCAATTTCGATAATACTTTCCTTCTCCGGGTCAAGGCCCGTCATTTCCAGGTCAATCCAAACTATATTATTTTTATTCTTCGGAGAACTTGTCATGAAAGTTTCAGCCGGCGGCCTGTTTTTCGAGGAAACTCGAGAATTCAAAAGCGGGAAGAGGTTTGCTGTATAAAAAGCCCTGCACTTTATCACAGCTGTGAAATTTAAAAAAATCAAGCTGAGCCTCGGATTCGATTCCTTCGGCGACCACTTCGAGGCGGAGGCTGTGGGCCATGGAAATAATCGCGCGCGCAATCGCGGCATCGTCGGGATTGGTGGATATGTCCTGCACAAAGGACTGATCAATCTTGAGCGTATGAATCGGAAAACGTTTCAGGGTTCCAAGCGAAGAGTAACCCGTTCCAAAATCATCGATGGCAATTTTTACTCCGGTGGCTTTTAAAGCGTTCAAAATAGCCTTCGAAGAACCGTTTTTAGGCATCATGATATTTTCAGTCAGTTCAAGTTCCAGAAAAGAAGGATTGAGGCCCGTTTTCTCCAAAACCCGTTCAATGACGCGAGGAAAATTTTCCTCGCGGAACTGCAGGTCAGAAATATTGACCGCAACCCGTAAGTTGGGGAAACCTTGCTGGCGCCAATGATGGGTCTGACGGCAGGCCGTTTCAAGCACCCATTCTCCGATCGGTAAAATCAAGCCCGTTTCTTCGGCCAAATCGAGAAATTCAGAAGGGGCCAATCGCCCCCGCAAGGGATGAAACCAGCGAATCAACGCCTCCATGCCGACAATCATCCCGGTTTTAAGATCGATTTGAGGCTGATAAAAGAGTTCCAGCTCACCGCGTTCGGCGGCATAGCGCAAGTGATTTTCCATCTCAAAATGTTCCAGGGCCCCGGCGTTCATGGTCGCAGAGTAAAGCTGGAAATTATTTCGTCCCTGGTCCTTGGCCAGCGACATGGCTTTATCCGCATTTTTAAGGAGGATTTCTACCTCATCCCCGTCATGGGGGAAAAAGCTTATACCCATGCTGCATGTCATGAAAAGCTCGTGATTGTGAACGCGGAAAGGCACGCTGAAAGCCTGCAAAATTTTACTGGCGACTTTGATCGCATGACTTGTTTTGGCGATTTTCGGTAAAAGAATAACGAATTCATCACTGCCAAGCCGGGTAATGGTGTCGGTTTCATAAAGATTTGCCAGAAGCCGGCCTGCAACCGCTTTTAAAAGTTCATCTCCCAAAGCATAGCCCAGGGTTTCATTAATGCGCCGGAAACGGTCAAGGTCGAGAAATAAAATAGCAACATGTTGATGATAACGGTTCGCGGCCATAAGCGACTGCCTTAGACGATCGATAAAAAGAATGCGGTTAGGAAGATGCGTCAGCGGATCATAAAAAGCCAATTGATTGAGACGGTCCTCCGATCTTTTTCTTTCAATGGCATAATGAAGAACGCGTCCGACAAGTTCATCGTCATATTGGCCTTTTACCAAATAATCTTGAGCCCCCTGCATGACGGCTTCTACGCCGATGGTTTTTTGCGCCGTGTCTGCCAGGACCACAATCGGATGCGCGGGATGTTTGCGGCGAAAATGCGAATAAGCATCAAAGCCGCTGTAATCGGGAAGTTCTAAGTCGAGAAGAACGACATCGGATTTTTCTGAGGCAAGATGATGAGTGCCTTCTTCCAAAGATTTTAACCATTGAAATTGAAAAGAAGGATTTTGACGATCGGCTAAGGCTTTGGCAAGATGGCTGGCGTGAGACGAATCCCCGCTAATGAATAGAACCTGAATGGATCGATGTGTCATAGGGGCGAGTTACGCCTCAGAATACTCCTTTATAACCCTTTTTTCAAGCCGCGATTTTTCCCGTAGAAACCATCACTTTTTATTGCAATTCTGCCGAATTAGCTGCTAGCGGGACAGCTATAGATTGAACACTGCCCTTAAATTTATCCCGCTTCGACCTTCTTTTTCTCCGCTCTCTTTTCGGTTGAACATGTTCAATCGCATCTTCAATAATTCGCGTCATTGAAGCACAGATATCTTCGTCAGTAAATCTTGTCTTATATCGGCGTTTGAGTTCTCGCCTGAGATGATTAATAATTTTTTTTGAATACAACAATCTCGAAAGACTATTGGCGTCTAGTGCGGAAAATCTATTCCACAAACCATCAAGCCCTCTTTTGGGCACTAACGCGCGGGTTAGATATTGAAGATTTTCAGCCGCATTTTTTAAAGAAGTTTTGTTGCTTAAATCAAATGAAAACACTTTTCGAGACTCTATCGGTTTATTAAAAAGCACCCGATAGAATTCAAAGACTTTTCCATTGGTCAAAAGGACCCAATCGACACCTTCATTAGCAGCATAATTAACAGCCTGCCTTAAATGCTTAAAAGCAAGCTCAAGGGGCATTTTTTTGACCTCAATAATGAAGTGTCTCTTTCCTTTTATTTGAATTACATAGTCAGCGTAACTGCCACGAATCATGTACTCAGTCTTGACCTCATCAAGAGGAACAAATCCTAGACATTCGGTAAGAAATTCGTTAGTCATTAATCGAGTTGCTGATTCATCCACTTCCGTATATTTTCCGGTTAAATATTTCCTCCTATATTTTTTAAGAGCTGAGAGCAGTTTCCGCTTTTTTGCAGCTGTTAGTTGCTTCATGGGAGGCTCCTTTTATAGAACGTGACGTTGATTCTTAGGGTTTGAGGATAGGTCTGATTCGGATTTCGGTTTCTGTTGCTACAGAAAAATGATTAGCAAGCCGGCTGGCATATTTTTGGAGAACAGTTTTAATGACTCGAACGCGATTGGCCGCTCTTTCATCACTCAGCCGAAATAAAATAACCCCGTGTGATGCTTCACCACTTCTAAAAACTAATTCTCCAAAATCCTTATCATTAGTGACAAGAATCCGTTTATCTTGCTTTGCCTTAGCGAGGATGGTTTGATCATCGGATTGAGGCATAGCTTCTGTGACAAACAGAACATCATGGCCATTCTTGCGGAGAAACTCGGCTACCTTCAAACCGGTCGATTCATCCACAAGAAATTTCATGGGGATTAAGAAATTAAAAAGCTATTTTTAAGCGGGAATATTAATTGGAAAGACATCTTCATGGGCTAGAACCTGAGCAGCGTAAATCAAGGCTGCCCGAATATCTTCCGGTTTTAATTTTGGATATTCTTTGAGAATTTCTTTTTCAGGAATACCTTGGCCAACCAGACGGACAATTAATTCAACAGGAATACGTGTTCCCTTGATTATTGGCTTCCCCACCATGATTTTAGGGTCGATCGTAATGCGCCGCTTCAGTTGTTGATCCATTTGGAGAACCTCCTAAGGTCGTGCAAACCAAAGAATAGGCAATAGTCAGAGAAAAGTCAATACCACAAGTGTGCTAGGTATCCGGCCTCTTTTGGTTTTTGTGCTTTGTGGAAAGTAGCTCATCGGTTAAAATACCGGCCTATGTTTAAGAAAATATTCCTTTGGGGAGCCGTAGCTGCGTTTTTGGCCGCTCCCCATTTATCTTGTTCCTCCACTGAGCCGCCGGCACAGACCCCGGCGAGCCTGCCGCAGGAAGAAACCCGAACGGAGTCCGAAGTGATTAAAATTAAAATTGAAACCAGTTTAGGTAATATCGAAGCCGAGCTTTATCCTCAAGATGCCCCCAAGACCGTAGAAAATTTCGTGACCCTCACTAAAAAAGGATTTTATGACGGCATTATTTTTCACCGCGTGATTCCTGATTTTATGATTCAAACCGGCGATCCGACCGGCACCGGCATGGGCGGCCCCGGTTATAAATTTCAAGATGAGTTTTCTTCCAAACGGCATGACTCTGCCGGCGTACTTTCCATGGCCAACAGCGGCCCCAACACCAATGGCAGTCAATTTTTTATCACGGATGCCGCAACACCGTGGCTGGATGGAAGACATTCAGTATTCGGAAAGGTCACTTCGGGATTGGATGTGGTAAAAGCAATTGCCCGCACGCCGCGCGGCCCTAATGATAAGCCGGTAACGCCCGTCGCTATGAAGAAAGTGTCAGTACTGGAGAAGTGACCTTCGGAAATCTTCCTCGAAGGTCATCCTGAGCGGAGCGAAGGATCTAGCAGCTCCGGATTTTCGTAGCGATTGCCGAGCACTTCGATTTCGAGATTTTCTTCCTTATCTTCAATTCCGAATTTTGCAAGCAGTTCATGAAGCGGGTGCAGTCCCCGGGAGCGGAACATATCGGGAACCCCTTCAAGAATGCCTTGAAAAGTCTTCCCTTTCCTTGTCACCCGTAAAATATCCCCTTCAAAAATCTCTTTGCCCTTCTTATCCTCAAGCCCCGTAGACTCCAGCATTTCACAATCTCCGTAGCCCGCCGTTTTTACCGGAATCCCCTTTCCTTCATGGGATCCGTGATCATCCTCGCAAAGCAGAATATGGGATATTTTTTGATAAGCGCGAAAATACATCTTATTTTCTTTAAGATGCCAGGCTCGAAGTTTGATTTCTCTCATAGACGGCCCATACCATATCAAAAATTAAAAATAAGGTAAATGCGGTTTCCCAGCCGCCCCATCCTCTTACAAAAATGGATTTGGCAATGGCAAGGGGTGTAAGGTAGAGTACAAAAAAAAGCGCCACGGTCGAGATATTTTTAATCTTGGATTTTTTAAAATACCCGTAAATTAAAATCAAAAAACAAATCAAAATAAATGCACCATAAAAAGAGATAAGGGAAAATTGATTTTCCAAAAACCAATAATTAAAAACATCGGCCGTATTTATGGCCGGAACAAAAATCATGGCCACAGCCCTTCCCCATGGAAACCCGTGCAAAATATCCGGCCCATGGTTTTGAGGCGCTTGGAAATTCCCTATTTTCTTGGCAATCATCCAGAGAGTCAGTCCCGCCAAAAATCCGATAATCTGATCGCGAAGTGAGAATCCCCAATAAAGCAGTAGTACCGCTGCGAGAAAGGCGGCGCCAAATCCCGCAAATCCATAAAGTCCATAAACCATCACATGGCGCGAACGGTGGAAAAAATGATTATAAAGATGAATCAAAACAAATCCGGCGGCGAGAAAACCAAGATCATAAGGATCTAAAGGCAGGGCATCGGGTAAAAAAAACAAAACGCCCGCCGTCACGGTTAAAAAAATAATATCGCGGAATTTAAGGCTTTTTTCTGAAAACGCAAACCCCAGAAAAAAACATCCTAATCCGCCCCACACAGCACCTATCAGAAAAATAATCGCGAAAGCGGGCAGGAGAAATGCCGGGCTTTGAGTGGCAAGAATAGCATCCATCAAACGTCCATAACTAATATTGCCGCCGAGGGAAAAACCGAGGGCCCCCAAAACAACCGCGCGGTTAAAAAATGCTGGATTCTGAAGCGTGAGGCAGAACGCAGCCAATACTCCCGGAATCAAGGCGCCATGGCAATGCCCGAATTGTCCGCGCAAAGACCATCCGAGGCTAAGGAATAATCCGAAGATAAGCCATGAATTAAAACGCAACGGGGATTTGTTCTTTGGGGATTTGATATTTTGAAACAAGGCTTTGGAGCTTCGCAATGTGCTGCACGGCCGCGGGATCGTCCTGAATTTTTTCACAGAGTTTCGCGAATACCACAAAATAATCCAGCCGTGCCGGAAGAATCGCATCCGCAAGCGGCATGGCGCCCATTCTCTCGATGGATTCTAGGGCCGCTTTATAAGCCCTTTTCATGAGTTGATACTCCGCCACACGGTAATAGGCATCGATATAATTGACCGCGTTGGCAATCGCCTGTTCGGCCGTACTGATCGCATCATCCAATTGTCCCATTCCCACGAAGGTTTCCGCCGCGTTCAAAAGCTCTGCCGCCTGATCAAAATCCGCGGGATAATCCACGGGACGGTAAAAATTCGGACCGGCATGAAGCTTGACGTCCGCGGCATAAGAGTCGAATTCCCTCTCGAGCTGTTCGATATCCATGGTCGCGCTTGAAGCGGAGGCGAGTTTTAAATACATATCCTTAAAAATCCAGCCCCGGTCCTGCGGATCGCGCAGCGGATCCTGGCAATTGAGATTATTCATAAATAATTTCACTTTGGAATGAGGCGGATTCGCCTTATTGGCATAAGACGCATAAGCCTCTTGAATGGTGACACGGGCATCATTAAAACTGCAATCCATGGGTTTTTGTTCCGGATAAAACGCGGCCGCCAGTTTTTCAAAAACATCCCAGCGGGCAAATGTATTTCTGACCTGAACCTTATTGTCTTCAACCGGTTTGGTTTCCGGGAGGACAACGCTTCCCTCCGGAAGCTTTACCATATTAGCGCGTACCCGGGCCTCGCCGATGGCCTTGCATTTGACCAGAACGTCCACCAGCTGATCAAAAAGCGAAATATCCTTGGTGCAGATCGTCCCGACTTCCATATCCATCAAACCAATCTCGACCAGTTTGACTTTATCTCCCTCAATATTCAGGGCAATAGATTTGTCATCCGGAAATTCGATCAGCTTGGGTTTTCCGTTTTCTTTTTTGGCGATTTTACCCATAAATTCTCTTGGCTATAGGGTACTTGGATTAAGGGGTTTAATCAAATAAACCTTTTCGAGAAAGCATCGGAAAAATCAGACTTTCATTCATGATGAAAAAAAGTTTATTTCTTTTTTTGTATGTCGATTTGACGCTTCTCGGGGCCGAGGATTTTGAACCCGATATGATACGTTGAGGGAGGAAAAAACGAGGGCGCCTTATCGGCCCATTCCACACAGGCAATGGCCTTGGGATCATAGGCAAATTCTTCAAGACCCACCGTGGAAATTTCCTTACCTCCCTCAAGCCGGTAAAGATCAAAGTGATAAACAGGTATGCGGCAGGGATAATGATGCATAAGTACAAAAGTGGGACTTTTGACTTCATCGGTATCGGCGATACCCAGGCCCGCGGCAATGCCTTTGACAAAAGTCGTTTTCCCGCTGCCCAAATCCCCTTCAAGGGCCAAAACATCGCCGGGCTTAAGGCTCACCGCAAATTTCTGGGCAAAGCTTAAGGTTTCTTCAACTGAAGAACTTATGAACTTATCCGATAATTTCATTTTAAAAATGGGTAAAACCTTTTTTAGAAAGTCTTGGCGCATTAATTACTTTCCCTTTTCCGGCAGTCACGATTCCGATTTCGGAAAGCGGTACTTTGGGAAAATATTTTTTCCAAGCTTTCTTAAGGGAACCCCTCCAATGTTTTCGCACGGTAAATAAAAGCTCAAAGTCTTCCCCATCAGTTAAAGCATGGCGAAGAGCTTTATCTGCATTTCCACGTACTAGTTCTTCGGCATTTTTTGAAATAGGGACGCGGGTGAAATCGATTCTCGCGCCAACACCGGAACTTTTTAGAATATGTTCCAAATCCTGAATCAGGCCGTCGGAAATATCGATCATCGCAGTCGGGCGGAAATGTTTATTCAAAAATCCCGCTTCCGAAAGCCGCGGCGTGAAATCGTAATGATGTTTAAGAATGGAGCCTCCGAGTTTTCCTGTGACAAAAATTAAATCCCCGCGTTTTGCTCCGCATCGTGTCACCGCTCTGCCTTTTTCGACATGGCCTAAAAGGGCGACAGAAGCAAAAAAATTTGAGGCGCGGGAAATATCGCCGCCCACGCAAGCGGTATTCGTCTGCTTGGCCAGACGAATCATTCCTTTGTAAAAACGGTGAATCCAATTTTCTTTAACATGAGCCGGGATGCCGAGGCTGATGACAAAAGCCGCGGGAATTCCACCCATGGCGGCAATATCGCTTAAATTGACGGCCAAGGTTTTTCGCCCAATCATTTCCGGACGCATTTCGTTAATTCGAAAATCAACCCCATCCACCAAAACATCTGTCGTCAAAAGCCATTCGTGATTTTTAGGAATTTTCGGTAAAAGCGCGGCGTCATCTCCAATGCCAAGCGGTCCTTGCAGTTTGCGGGGAATGATTTTTTTTATATCTTCAATGAGCTTAAATTCGGACTGCATCGGAGGAATGAAGTTTACGGAAGGATTTTTTAAAAGGCGGCTTCAACACGCCGGCTTCGGTGATGAAAGCGGTGATCAATTGATGAGGGGTGACGTCAAAGGCCGGATTTTCCACAAGAACCCCATGGGGAGCGATGCGTTTGCCGAATCCCTCCGTCACTTCCCTTTCATGCCGGTTCTCGATGGGGATTTGCTTGCCGGACTTGATATGAAAATCGAAGGTGGTACTGGGGGCAGCAATATAAAAAGGAATACCGTGTGCATTGGCCAAAACCGCGAGATTATAAGTTCCGATTTTATTGGCAGTATCGCCATTGGCGGCAATGCGGTCGGCACCGACAATAATACGGTCAATTTTTCCGGCTTGCATGATACTGGCCGCAAAACTATCGCAAAGAAGCGTGCACGGAATACCGCTTTTGGTAAGCTCCCACGCCGTGAGCCTTGCTCCCTGAAGCAGCGGACGGGTTTCATCCGCATAGACAAAAAGTTTTTTACCGCTCGATTTAGCCGCATAAAGAACCCCGAGTGCTGTTCCATAACCGGATGTGGCCAATCCTCCCGCATTGCAATGAGTAAGCACCCGGTCTCCATGGCGGAATAAAGGCGCCCCATGCCGGCCGATTTTCCGGCAAAGCGCGTCATCATGATGATGAGCGCGTTTGGCTTCTTGGAGCACAAGTTTTTTTAAATTTGCAACCGCTCCGTCATTGCGAGGGTGCTTTTTACCCGAAGCAATCTCGCGAGATTGCTTCGTCCGGCCTTCGGCCGTCCTCGCAATGACAATCACAATATGATCGACCACATTGCGGAGATTTACAGCGGTGGGCCGGGCTGTTTTCAAAAATTCGGCTTCTTTTTTGAGTTTTTTCGAGAATGCCGCCGAGGTCCCGTGAAATTTTTTTATTCCCAGATAAAGGCCGTATCCTCCCACCACCCCGATAGCCGGCGCGCCGCGAACCACCATATGGCGAATAGCCCAATGAACATCTTTTGAACTGCGGCAGGTCATCCAAATTTCCCGATGCGGAAGTTTTCTCTGGTCTAAAAGTTTTAAATGACCGTGGCTGAATTTAAACGGTGGAAAAGGCATTTTCTCTCCTAAACTCCCGTCCGGAGGGACGGGATATTAAGCAGTCTACAAAAAAACTCAATCGCCGGCAGAATAAAATAAAACAAAATACCGCTCATATAAGCCAAAATGACGAGCAAGAAACCAAGGGGCTCAAGCATCCTATAATAACGTGAAAGGGTTCTCGGCAAAATCCCCGCTAAAATGCGGGAACCGTCAAGCGGCGGAATCGGGACGAGATTAAAAAAAGCCAGGCCCAGATTGAAATAAGCGGCGTAAAGCAAAAGCTCGAAGCCTGAAATTTTCCAAAAAAAACTCAAGGCCGTGGCCAAAAAAATATTGGAGGCAGGTCCCGCCAAGGCGACCCAAATCATATCGCTTTTGGGATTCTTGAGCCGGCTAAAATCCACGGGAACGGGCTTGGCCATTCCGATGGCAAAACGGCCCTGCGTGGAAATATAAAGAAGACCGGGCAAAAGAATGGTCCAGAAAGGATCAATGTGTTTTAGAGGATTAAGCGTCAAACGGCCGGAAACCTTGGCCGTGGGATCTCCCAGCCAGCCGGCCACAACACCGTGACAGACTTCATGAATGACCACGCTCATCAGAAAAAAAATAACCCAAGCTAAAATCTCGGCATAATGTGCCATCTTTAGAAAGGCCCGCTCATTTCCTGGCTGATGATTTTTTTGGCAAAGAAAAAATAGGCCAGGAATAAAGAATTGTGCGTGATATGCAGCACCATGCAAGGAAGAAGGGTGCGCCGTTTTTCATAAAGATAGGCCATGCCGATTCCCAAAATGAAGATCGGCCAAAAGGCAAAGCTGTTTTGATGGATAAACGCAAAAAAAGCGGAACTGACGACCATGGCCCATCCCATCCCCCATCTTTTTTTGAAAACGGTGTAACAAAATCCGCGGAAAAAGATTTCTTCAAAAATGGGGGCGAGTACACCGGCCAAAAATATCGAATAGCTGATCAGCCAGGGGGATTTTTTATCTTCTTCAAGAAAAACAGTGACAAGCGGATGCGCCGGCGGCTCATAATTAAATATGCTCGCCACCGTCGTCAGGAAAATAAGAACCGCAAAAAAAATGGGCAGGACCGCCAGATATCCGCCCCATCCCATCATCACTTCCTTGAAGGCTTTGCCGCGGGGAATCCAAAGCCCGAGATCCCGCCAATGACCGCCGCTTGACTGCACAACATAAATAATGAAGGCCACGCAAAAAATATCGGAAATGGTGGTGTGCAGCAGAAGATAAAAGTTTAAGGAAAATTGCGGGAAGAAATACTCACGAAGAATAAGAAAAAAGAAATTTAAAGCAAGGCTCGCGGCAATCCAAAGAAGAACGACTTTAAAAAGCATGGAAATATTCCAAGGCGTATTTTCCGGAGGACCGATATGACTCGTGAGGCTGCGGCGCCAGGCAGGATTAAAAATCAGGAAAAAATTGATGGCAAGCCCCAAGCTAAAAGCACCGACGGCAAAAAATCCGATGATTCTTAAAAATTGATTGAGGAAAGGACGGTTTTGAAGATAGCCCTGCAAAGATCCTGCATTCTCGATTTTCCATTGTACCTGTTTTTCGGCCTGGCGAAATTGATTTACGGCCGGAGAAGTTTGAGTTGCCGGCGGCTCTTTGGGTTCGGAGCGGGATGCCATTTGAAAAACACCGTAAGTCGTGAGCAAAACAAGAAAAAGAACGGCATACCCCTTTTCTTTTCTGAAAAATCCCAGAATATCCCGGATCATAGGCCAAAAACCTTTCGCGCGTTTTTTGTGGTTTGATTTGCCAATACTTCCAAATCTACGTTTTGAAGCTCCGCTGCCACCTGCGCGGTTTCGATCATGAGGCTTGATTCATTGCGCTTGCCGCGCATGGATTGCGGCGGCAAAAACGGCGCGTCGGTTTCCAGAAGCAGCCGGTCGGCCGGACAAGCCTTGCAGGCCTCACGCAGCGAATCATTTTTCTTATAGGTTAAAGGCCCGGCAAAGGAAATATAAAATCCCAAATCCACAAAACGAAGCAGTGTGTCTTTGTCGGAAGAAAAGCAATGCATCACGCCCTGATAGGGAGGATTCATTTCCTGTTTTAAAAGTTCCATCAAATCCTGATAAGCGTCGCGGCAATGAAGGACAAGCGGCTTTTTCACCTTTTGATGAATGGCGATAAAACGCCTCAAAACCTCTTTTTGTTTTTCCTTGGGGCTGTGATCGCGGTAAAAATCAAGGCCCACCTCCCCCACAGCCACCATTTGTTTGGCTTGTAAAATTTCTTCAAGCTCTCGGAAATCTTCTTCCGTAGCATCCTTGGCATCATGCGGATGAATGCCTGCCGTCGCACGGACATTCGGATATTGTTCGCTCAGTTTTAAAGACGAGCGTGAACTTTTCACATCGGTTCCCACATTGATGAAAAAATCGACGCCGGAATTTTGCGCCCGCTTGATCACTTCTTCCCGGTCCTGGTCAAAATCGGGAAAGTGAAGATGCACATGAGTATCGACAAATCTCATTACTTAATTTCCTCAAGACGCGGAAAAAGCGCTTCACCGCGATCGACTTTAACTCCCGGCTTAAGAAACAATTGCCCGTAATCCCGGCTTGACTTAACCACCCATTGTTTGGCGAGATGAAGCCTTTCCAAAATCTTTCCGGCTGTTTCCGGCATAAACGGCAAAAATAAAACGGCCAGGTGTGCCACGGTTTCTCCCAACACGGCAAGCGCCTGCGTTAATTCGGATTTCTTGGCCGGATCTTTGGCCAAAACCCATGGTTTTTTCTCTTCTACAAATTGATTGGCGCGGGTGACGACATTCCAAATAACGTCGAGGGCTTCACGCGGATTGTAACCCTGCATTGCCGGCGTTACTTTTTCCCAAAGTTTAAACGTTTCTTGCAAGAGCGGCTCTTTTTCTGAGGATTTTTCCATAGGAGGAATCGCTCCCTCGAAATATTTTTCCAACATAGAAGCATAGCGAAACCACAAATTACCGAGATCATTGGCCAAACGGCTGGTGTAACGTTCCGCCAGCAAATCTTCCGAAAAAGCTCCGTCATTACCGATTGTGACTTCATTTAGAAGAAAGTAGCGGAGCGCATCCACTCCGTATTTTTTGACAAGCTCGATGGGATCCACGGCATTGCCGCGGGATTTGGACACCTTGGCGCCTTCCATGGTCCACCAGCCGTGAGCCATGACCACTTTCGGCATTTCAACTCCACAAGCCTTCAGCATAATCGGCCAATAAACCGCGTGCTGGCGCAAAATATCTTTCCCCACCAAATGAAGATCCGCCGGCCAATGGGCGCGGAATTTTTTATCGTCCACCATAAATCCCACGGCGCTGATGTAATTAATGAGGGCGTCAAACCAAACATAGACCACATGATCTTTGGAATTGGGATAATCAATTCCCCAAGACAACCGGGCCCTGGAACGCGTGATGGAAAGATCTTCTAAAGGCTCGCGCAAAAATCCCAGCATTTCATTCCTGCGGATTTCGGGACGGATAAAATTAGGATTGTCTTGAATATATTTGATCAACCAATCCTGATATTTGGAAAGTTTGAAGAAATAATTTTCTTCGCTCAGTTCCTGTACGTCCCGACCGCAATCCGGACACTTACCTTCTTTTAATTGGAGTTTCGTCCAGAACGATTCGCAGGGGGTACAATACCAGCCTTTGTAACTCGCCTTATAGATCTCCCCTTTTGCTTCAAGGTCCTTCAAAATATTCTGTACGGATTTTTTATGAAGGTCGTCGGTTGTGCGGATAAAAAAATCGTATTCAATACCGAGAATTTTCCAAAGTTCTTTGAACTGCGGGACCATTTCATCTACATAAGTACGCGGATCTTTATTTTGCTCGCGGGCGGCTTTTTCGATTTTGGTGCCGTGCTCGTCGGTTCCGGTGAGAAAGAACACCTTTTGGCCGAGAAAACGCCTGTAACGGGCAAAGGTATCGCAAAGCACATTGGTGTAGGCATGGCCGATATGCGGCTTGGCATTCACATAATAAAGCGGCGTGGTCAGATAATACGTTTTGTCCGTCATGACTTTATGTCTTTGAGTGAAATGGTTTTCCGGAGGCGCATGGCCAGGCGCGTTAAAGCCAACTTTTGATTTACATTATCGTCCAGGGATTCCTTGCCCTGCACTACCTGTTCCACGGCCTGAACGACACGGATTAATTTTTCCTGATCCGCGGCCGCGCGTTTCATGGATTTTTGAAAATATTCCAAAAGACCGTCCAAGAGATCATTGAGCTGTTCGCGCGGAACGGCCTGATACTTTTCGAAAAAATCCTCCCAATTGCCGGCGCCCAGCGAAGCAATAATATCTTCCGCCCGGACTTTTGAATCATTGCCGGAATCCTCCGCAGGCCGGAGGCGGACTTCGAAAGAACGCGATTGAATAGTTTCAAACAAATGATTCTTGTTTTCCACGAGCAAAATAAAAATGGAATGCGTGGGCGGCTCCTCCAAAGTTTTGAGAAGGGCGTTTTGCGCCTCCGCCGTTAGCCGGTCGGCCTCGGGAAAGATAAAAACCTTCCATTTCCCTTCATAGGGTTTGAGAGAGGCTTTATTCTTCATGCTCCGTATTTCTTCGATTTTAATGGATTTTGCCTCGATATCCTTCCCCACTTGCAAGACATCGGGGTGAGATTGATTTTGAATTTTATGACAGCTTACGCAGGAACAAGCCTCGAAAATTTTTCCGGCTTCGCAATTAAGCGCTGAAGCAAACGCCAGCGCTAATTCGTCTTTTTGGGCATTGCCTCCGCTGAGTAAATAAGTGGTCGAAAGACGATTCTTTTCGATATGCGCTTTGATCAAGCGGCAGGCAAATTCCTGATTTTTATAAACCGAAGACACGATCGATTTTCTTTCTTATCTTTTGGCTGACCGCCTGACGGCTTTCAAGGCCGTTTAAGACGATGCAGCGTTTGGGATTTTTACGCGCGATTTGGAGAAATCCCCGTCTCACTCTTTCATGAAATTGAAACGATTCGCGTTCAATGCGGTCATGACGTCCGCCCCGCGCCATTCCTTTGCGGGGATCAATATCGAGAATGAAAGTAAGACTCGGAACGAGTTTTCCTCGCCCTAACAATTCGCTCACCTTTTCAATCGCCTCCAGCGGAATTTTCCGGCCGTAGCCCTGATAAGCCACGGTCGAATCTTCAAAGCGGTCACAAATCACAACTTGTCTTTTTTGCAGCGCCGGAAGAATTTTTTGGCGCACAATTTGCGCTCGCGCGGCAAGGTAAAGAAGAAGTTCGGTTTCCGGCTTCATTTCTTTGAAGAATTTGTTGAGAATGACTTGGCGAATGGCTTCGCTCACCCTGGTTCCACCCGGTTCACGCAGAAGCAGCACTTTCTTGCCATTACGGCGAAGATACGCCGCCAGCCGCCTAATCTGCGTGCTCTTCCCGCTTCCTTCCGCCCCTTCGAATGTAATGAAATAGCCCTTTTTCATAAAAGTTTTTTAACTCTCGCGCCTTCACGCAAGTCATCAATGAGATATCCTTTTTTTCTCGCTTCATTTCTTAAAGAGTCCGCAAGATCATATTTTTTCCCTTTTCGAGCTTCTTCTCTCAACTTAACGATTTCCTTGATCTCATCGGAAAGTTCAAAATGAAAGCCGGAAAAAATTCCCAGCATATTGTCGGTTTCATTTAAAAAAGCATCTGCTTCTTTATACTCTTTGGCACTTATTTTTTCCGGGGAAATCTTATTTACCAATTTGATAAAAGCGAACATCTCTCCTAAAGCTTCGGAAGTATTCAAATCATCAGCCAAGGCGGCCGTGAAACGTTCCATGGCTAACTTCACCAAAGTCCCAAGTTCTAGACTGCTGACATTATTATTTTCTTTCATGGAACTCAGGCTCATCTTGAGCCAAAAATCGCGAAGTCTTTTTAACGCTTCTTTAGCGGCATCCAATCCTTGTAAGGTAAAATTAAATTGCTGGCGATAATGCACAAAAAGAAGAGAGAATCGAATCACGACCCCATCATATTTTTGCTTACCATCCTCATCTTTTATCGCAAGCAAGTCGCGAAGGGTGTAAAAATTTTTATCTTTCTTAGACATTTTCTTGCCATCGACGAGCAAATGCTTGGAATGAAGCCAATAGCGGACAAAGGGTTCTTTGCCGGTGGCGCCTTCGGATTGGGCGATTTCGTTTTCATGATGGGGAAAGATCAAATCTTCGCCGCCGGCATGAATATCAAAGGTTTCTCCTAAATATTTCATGCTCATGGCCGAACATTCGATGTGCCAGCCGGGGCGTCCCTTCCCCCAGGGAGAATCCCAGCTTGGCTCGTCTTCTTTGGCTTTTTTCCATAATACAAAGTCGGTCACATGCTCTTTGTCATATTCGTCAACATCCACACGTTCGCTGGCGCCGGCAATATTTTTTTCGAGATTCTTTTTAGATAACTTCCCATATTTCGAGAATTCTATGATGCGATAATAAACTGAGCCGTCATTCACATAAGCCTTATCACTTTTGTACAGTTTTTCGATGAGCTCAATCATGGCCGGAATTTCTTCTGTAGCCTTCGGCTCTTTCGTGGGCGGTAAAATATTGAGCGTCTTCAAATCTTCATGAAAGGCTTGTGTGTAAAATTCCGTATATTCATTTAATTTCTGGCCCTTTTGTTTGGCGCCCGCAATGGTCTTATCATCCACATCCGTAATGTTCATGATGTGATTTACCTTGTAACCTTTGAATTCCAAAAACCGGCGGAGCAAATCTTCAAATACAAAGGTGCGGAAATTTCCGATATGGGCATAGTCATAAACCGTCGGCCCGCAGGTGTAAAGGCTGACTTCTTTATCTTTAAGCGGTTTGAATTCTTCGAGTTTTCCCGAAAGGGTATTGAAAAATTTGATCTCTGGCATAGGCTATTATGATTCTAAAACATAAAAATATGATTTATTGACAATTTTAGTCTTTTCTATAGAATACCGCCATGTTTGAACCCTACCGGCGTGACGCTTTATCAAAATCCTTCTTTCGAATTGTCGAAATCCTAACCGGAGCTTCGTTTCTCTCCATTTGGTTTTCTCCGCTTGCGACGTGGAAAAAAGTCGCACTTTTTATAATGCTTGTGCTAATATTTTTTCTAGCGTGGTTCACAACACCACCTTTTCCACCTGAAAGGAAACCTCATCGTGATTGAAATGGCTTTCATCGTACTTGCTAGCATGTTAACCGTTCTAGGTATTGGAGTTTTGGTCGACCGTTGGCAGAAGAAGCACAATATTCACTTCTAAGTTCCCTTCAACGCCCTTTCTAATCTTTTCTTCACCCCTTCAATTCCAAAAACCGGGAACAAACGTTTGAGCTCGGGACCGTGTTCTTTGCCGGTCAGGGCAAGCCGCAGCGGCATGAAGAGGTTTTTTCCCTTGGCCTTGACCTTGGGTTTGATGGCATTGACGAAATTATCGTAATCGAGTCCCGCGGGCGAAGCGGCTAAAACCGAAAGCCCGGCCTCAAAAATCTCGCGTGCTTCGGCGTTTTGAACCACTTCCGGTTTTTCATAAGAAAAATCTTCCGCCAGAATTTCAAGTTTTGCGGCGAGCTGATCGAATCGTTCGATATTGTCTTTAAAAATCGGCAATACTTTATGCAAAATGGTTTCATCGTGTTTGATCAATTTTTGCTCTTTTAAATAGGCCAACGCATAACGCGAGAAATCCTCGTCGGAAAGCGCGCGCAAATGTTCGCCGTTTACCCAATCGAGTTTGTGCGGATCGTAAATCGAAGCGGATTTATTCACACGTGCCAAATCAAAGGCCTGCATTAATTCTTCCCATTTGAAGATTTCGCGATTGTCTCCCGGCGCCCAGCCAAGAAGGGCGATGTAATTGGCAAGGCCGTGCGGCAAATACCCTTTGCGGCGGAATTCCTTCACCGAGACATCTCCCAAACGTTTGGAAAGAGGTTCTCCGCCCGGACCGTGAATCAAAGACAAATGACCGTACTCGGGCGGCGTAAATCCCATAGCTTGAAGAAGCAAAATATGTTTAGGCGTATTCGAAAGATGATCTTCTCCGCGAATCACATGCGTGATCTGCATAAGGCCGTCATCCACGCAAACCGCCAGATGAAACGTGGGCTGGCCGTCGGCGCGCTGAATGACAAAATCACCGACCATTTCATCCAGATTGAAAGAAACATCGCCGCGGATAAGGTCATGCATTTTCAGTTGAGGGTTTTCGATTTTGAAACGTACCGTGGGCTTAATGCCGCGCGCCTTCCGGCTTTCGATTTCCTCTTTGGAAAAATTCCGGCCGCGGTTGTCAAAACGCGGAGGCCTGCGCTCCAGCTTGGCCAGCCGCTTAAGCTCTTCGGTTTCTTCTTCCGTCACGTAACAGTAATAAGCTTTGCCCTGTTCAATCAATTGATCAAGGTATTTTTGATAAATCGCAAGCCGTTCCGACTGCAAATAAGGCCCGAATTCTCCGCCCACTTCCGGCCCTTCGTCCCAGCGAATACCCATCCAAAGCATGTCTTCCATCAAGGCCTGGCGGAATTCGGGCTTGGAACGTTCACGGTCGGTGTCTTCCACGCGCAAAACGAATTTTCCGCCCTGACGTTTGACAAAAAGATAATTGAAAAGCGCGGTGCGGATATTTCCCAGATGAAGATAACCCGTCGGAGAAGGCGCAAAACGGACACGAATCATAAATTGGTATTCCTTTCCATCGTCACCACGGCTTCACAAGTAATCGCGAGACCTTCGCCTTCCGGGCCCAGACCTTCGGCGGTTTTGGCCTTAATCGAAACCGCGTCCTGCGGAAGATTTAAAATTTTGGATAATTTTTTTTGAATGGCTTGCTTGCGCGCTCCGAGCTTCGGTTTTTCCAATAAAGTCACGGTGTCTAAATGAGTCGGTTTCCATTTTTTTTCGTGCGCACGTTTTAAAATCACGGAAAACATTTTTTCGCTCCGCATATTTTTGAATTTCGGATTTTTATCCGAAAACCAGTCGCCGATATCCCCTTCGCCAATCACCCCCAAGACCGCATCACAAATCGCGTGCAGTAATGCGTCCCCATCCGAATGCCCCAGCGGACCTTTATCAAAGGGAATGCGCACGCCGCCCAAATAAAATTTCCGGCCTTTCACCAGGCGATGAGTGTCGCGTCCAAACCCCGTACGGATTTCTCTTTTTTGATGCTGGGCCAGATAGGCTTCCAAAAGCTCAAAATCCTGGACCGTCGTCACTTTCGGATTCCAAGACTCGTGAGTGACGAGCCGCACACGGCCCCCGATGGACTCAATAAGGGCCGCTTCATCCGTGGCTTGAAGCGCATTCGGATTTTCGCGGTAAGCCCGCATCAAAAGATCGCGCCGCACAAGCTGCGGGGTTTCAGCCTCGGCAAGGCGGCTGCGATCTACCGTACGCTCGACCAAACCCTCTCCGGTCATTTCTTTGATGGTCGGCACCACTTTTTTGGCCAAAATCGCGGCATCCGCGTTTTTTCCGGACGCCAGCACACGCTCAATCGCAGCGGCGGAAACCAACGGCCTGGCGCCGTCATGCACCATCACCCAAGAATTAACGGGCTTGGATTTTTGAAGCGCTTTCCAAACCGATTCCGCCCGCGTTTCCCCACCCGGCACCACGCGAGAAGAAATTCCGTTTTCTTTTTTCAAAATTTTCTTTACCGCGGCCTCGGTTCCGCGGGGAACGCTCAAAATAATTTCACGAATATCTTTTACTTTGCGAAAGGCTTGGATCGTGCGCTGAAGAAGCGGCACTCCAGCCACGGGATAGAAAAGCTTGGAGGGAAACTTTGAAAGTTTAAGGCCTTTACGAAAGCGTTCGCCGCTTCCGCCGGCGGCAATAATGAGGGTGGTGCGCATTCACGCGCCTCCCCCCCCGTGTTCTTTAACCTCAGCCGAGCTTGGAAAAGGTAACGGCTGATTTTGATTCTGGCTGGTATTCGAATTGCCGGAAGAATTTTGCCCCGCACGGAATTGCGGACGGAAATGTCGGTCTGCACCACCGCCGCCGCCGCTGCTACCGCCGCTTCCACCCCGACCGCCACGATCGCGGCCGCGATCTGCGCCCCGGCCGCCCGAATCTGCCCGGTCATAATCATCTCCGGGTTTGGCGAAAATCATACGTCCGGCTTGAGTTTGAAGAACGCTTGTGATGGTCACATTCAAAGTTTGCCCCATGCGCTTGCGGCCGTTATCCACCACAACCATGGTCCCGTCATCCAGATAAGCCACGCCCTGATCATGCTCTTTTCCTTCTTTGAGGATTTTGACCTGCATCACTTCACCCGGCATGACAATCGGCTTCAAGGCATTGGCCAGTTCATTAATATTGAGGACCTTGACTCCCTGAAGTTCGGCCACTTTATTCAAATTAAAATCATTGGTGAAAACCCGGGCATTTAAAACCTGTCCCATTTTCACGAGTTTGGCATCGACCGTGGAAAATTCCGGAAAATCCATTTCATTAATTTTGACCTGAACATTGGGATTGGATTTGATGCGATTAAGCACATCCAACCCGCGGCGGCCGCGATTTCTTTTCAACGGATCCGAAGAATCGGCAATGAGCTGAAGCTCTTTCAAAACAAAACGGGGCAGTACCAGTTTTCCGGTAAGGAAATGGGTTTCGCAGATATCGGCGATACGGCCGTCGATAATGACGCTGGTGTCCAAAAGAATCAACTCTTCGCCCGAACCTTTGGTATCCAGGGTCACAAAGGGAATCATGAGGGTAAATTCCTCCTGCCCCCTCAGCATGGTGATCACTCCGAGATAGGTAAAGACTATGGCCGTCGCAACCGCAAGTTGTTTTTGAAGATCGCCGGAAACGCCAAGACCATCAATCACCATCATGAAAAGACGGTGGGTCAACAGACCGAGAGCGGCGCCAAACAAAACCGCCAGAATATTACGTACGGTATATTTTTTAAAGAAGATGTCGATCGAGAGAACCAGAATACCGGCAAAAAAGCCGATTCCGGCCCCGACCCAGGGCCCTTGAGGCAGGTTGAGTGATCCAAGCCAGCTGAGCGGTAAGTAATACCCAAAAAAGGCACAAGAGGTAATAAAAAAAATACGGATTAATAAAATCATGGCTTAAACTCCTTAGTTTCTCGTCATTCTGAGATCGAAGAGGCTCTGCAGAAAAGAGTCTCGCAATGAGACCTTGCAGAGGGTCGCTCAAGATGAGGTTAGAATTTATAGAACGATTCATTAATGAATTAAAATATCCCAAGAAATCTTCTTCTTTCATTATCACGTTTTAAAAGCCTCCAGGGATGCGCTTTGATTTCCTGAACAAAACCCCGCGCGTCCTGATAAAGCGCGTCTTCCGTCAGCAGCTTGCCGACGGTTCCTTCTCCACGATTCACTTTTCCAAGAATAGAATTGAAGGATTCGGTGCTTTCCTGCACATTCTCTAGAACAACTTCGAGGTCGGATCCAATGGTGCTCATTTGTTTGAAAAGATCCTCCATGGGAACAGGGGTAATACCCATAATTTCAGAACCCGGCTTTAAAAAAGGCTCACTGCCCGGCTGGGGAGTGATTTCAATATGCGGCTCGCTCAAAATATGAGCCCCCCGGATTTCAAACGTGTAATTCTCCCTAATTTCCACCCCTTTTGCAATGAAAAGTTTCACCTTGACCCGGGTTTTCCCCAGTTCTTGGTCAAAAAACAGAGTCACTTTACTGACTTCCCCCACCCGAACCCCCGCCATACGAACGGGCGCTCCTTTATCGAGAATACTGACGTATTCGTAAGTCGCGGTGAGGGCATAGCCCGGCCGGAAAAGGTAGGCTCCGCTGATAAAGAAAACAATCAGCGTGAGCATGATAAAACCTAAAATGACGAAAATGCCTACTTTGATTTCGTTACGTGCTGGTTTCATGATCTATTGTCCTTCATTTTTGTCGGTAATGGGCCCCTTGGCAGAGCCGGAAACAAATTGCCGGATAATAGGGTCTTTAGTATTTTTGAATTCATCCGGAGTTCCGATACCGATGATTTTCCCCTGATAAAGCATGGCGATACGGTTAGCTACCTTATAAGCACTGGTCATGTCGTGAGTCACTACCACCGAAGTGACATTTAATTTTTCCTGCATACGCAAAATCAAATCATTGATAACGTCGGCATTGATGGGATCAAGCCCTGTCGTCGGTTCATCGTACAAAATAATTTTGGGCTCGTTGCAAATGGCACGCGCCAATCCCACGCGTTTTCTCATGCCTCCGGAAAGTTCGGAAGGCATCAGATCTTCTATACCATAAAGGCCGACGAGGCCCAATTTTTCCCGTACCTTGCCTTCGATTTCATTAAAATCTATCGAGGCATGTTCGTAAAGCGAAAACCCCACATTTTCACGGACACTGAGCGAATCAAAGAGAGCCGCGCTTTGAAAAAGCATGCCAAGCTGAAGACGGAATTCATCCAGTTCATGACCCGGCATGGAGAAAATATCCGCATTATTAATCAAAACCTTGCCTTCTTCAGGTTCTAAAATTCCCATAATATGTTTTAAAAGCACGCTTTTACCGCAGCCCGAACGGCCAATAATGACCAGGGTTTCGCCGTCTTTAATTTCAAGATCGAGCCCCTGCAGCACATGATTGACTCCAAACCATTTATGAAGCCCTTGAATTTGAATCATACGAAATAAAATATTCCCGTAAAAAGGGCGTCGGAAGCAATAATCATGATTAAGGCCGCTACGACCGCTAGCGTCGTGGCACGGCCGACACCTTCGGCGCCGCCTTGGGCCTGAAAACCGTAATAACAGCCCACAATCGAGATAATTCCGCCGAAGAAAAACGCCTTGATGAGTCCCGTCATGACGTCTTTAATCATAAGAATATCCATACTGCGTTTGACATATTGATGAGAACTGATTCCCAGTTTAAAAACCGAAATCAAATACCCGCCCAGCATGCCGATATAATCCGCATAAATCGTCAAAATGAACAGCATGCAAACCGCCGCCACAAAACGCGGGACCACCAAATAACGAATGGGATTGACCGCAAGCGACCTTAAGGCATCGATTTGTTCCGTCACTTTCATAGTGCCAAGCTCGGCGGCAATGGAAGCCCCCACACGTCCGGCCACCACCATCGCTGTGAGCACCGGACCCAATTCACGCGTCATCGAAAGTGCCACCAAATCGGAAGTGTATTGTTCGGCGGAAAAAAGCCTTAATTGATAAGCGGATTGCAGAGAAAGCACCATGCCGGTAAAAAGTGCGGTTAAAAACACCAGCGGCAGGGACATCAATCCGATTTTGTCCATTTGTTCCAAGGTTGCGCGCCAGCGTATTTTCGTGGAAAAGAAAATACGAAGAGTGTCCTTGAAAAGAAGGCTGATACCGCCGGCATGTTCGGCAAGCACCAAGGATAAATGCCCTACGCGGCGAAGCCAGCCGCGAAGGGAAATCCACCTTCTTAAAGTATGAAAACGTGAATGATCAGAATGAGTTGTCATGCGTCCGTTAAAATTTCAATTTGGAGCCTACTACAAGGCCCGGGTTATCTTCACTGGTTTGAGTGGATTCCACGGCAAATCCGGGAAGCCCTTCCAATCCATGCTCGATTTCAAGCAAACCCCCTTGGCTGGTATGGGCTTGTATCCCCTTCCAAACCACAATTTTATCCGCCGTTTCGATTTGAACGGCGTGAAACATATTTTCCAAAGACAAATCCAAAGCCCCCGTCAAATAAAGCGTTGTCCTGCCCTTGAAAATTCTGGAGTCATTTAAAGCCAGATAGGGCGGAAATCCGCGGAACTGAATGATACCGCGGTCATAAATCAATTTGCCGATCTTCCCTTCATCGACATTGAAATTCCCTATGATTTCGGGCCTTAAAAGCGCCCCTTCAATTTGAAGCTTGCCTTCCAGTTTTCCTCCCAAGTCCTTGGGCAAAGGTTTGGAAGCGAATTCTTTGACATTTTTTAAATCAAAACCATGAACGCGAAAATTAATCTTTCCCGCCGGGACAGGCTGCAAATTGACTTGCGCGTCCATTTGAAAAACCTCGCCCCAGAAACTGGCAAAGTTTTTAATCGCATAAGGAATAAGCTCAAAACTCCCGCGGAAATCCTCCAAGGGAGTGTATTCCAGGATAAAATATTCGCTCTCAAATGTCCCGTGAAATTTCCAGTCATGTTCTTCCCAGCGGAGTTTGACCGGATCAAGTTTGATCTTCATCTTAGTGACAAGGTCAAGGCCGTAAAATTTTACATGATTCAAATCCAGGTGCAAATAAAAACTGAGGCCCTTGAGATTGGAATCTACCGCAATCCGCTGGCTTTCTTTTTGAAAAGAAAAGCCGTAATCGCCGGATTCAAAATCGAGTTTTCCCGATCCCGTGTAACCATTTCCGGTGGTGTAGGAATCCGCGAAAAATTTCAGATCTTCGCGGTGGATTTTTCCTTGCAGGGTCAAAGGCTCTTTCAAAACCGGCTGAAGTGCCGCTTTAAAATCCCCTTTTGCCAAATCCCCCTCCAAATCGAGCGTTCCCAAAAGATCTTTTTTGCCTATTTCCCAATGAAATTCAAAGGCCGGATGGGGTCCGAAATTCCACAAACTCCCGCGGATACGCGTTTGCCAGCCCTGAATGGTTCCTTCCAAATCATCGAAAGAAAGTTTTCCGTTTTCCAATTTCAGGCTCCCCTGCAAACGGTCAAAAGGAAGCGGGACAATGTCGCTGGGATCAATCCCGTCCATCTTTAAAGTGAGCGAATGGGTTTTATTCAAGACATCAATGACTCCCTTTAAATGAAGCTCGCCGGAAAGTACCCCGGAGGCATTGGCTTTAAACTCTACTTGAATTTTCCCCGGGCCGAAAGGTTCGAGCCCGCCTTGAATATCATTCAGCACAAGTTCGGCATGAAACCGTGGCCAGGGAATTCTCACCTGCCCGCCTTTTAATTTTAAAGTAGACCCCCCCACTCCGCCTTTTGCATTCCATCCCAGCCGGGCGAACAGATCATAAGGAAAAACATTTTGATCCAGGATCATTTTCGGGGCTTCAAGCACAATGGCTCGGGGGGTATTGAAATTCTGGGTAATGAGCTGCAGGAGATTGTAACGGAAAACGATTTTTTCGATATGGACAAAATAAGGATTGCTTCCGGAAGACTTGTCCGAACCGACGACCAATTCCGTAAGTGCGATTTGATTGAAAAAATCAGGACGGATATTGCCGATCCGCACGCGGGTTTTAAAAAATTCACCCGCCTGATTTTCGGCAAAGGCCTTGAAATCGGCTTTTGTGACATGGGAAGACAGAATGAGATACCCGGCTCCCCCAGCCGCAATCAGAAAGCAAAGTGCAGCAATAAGCACAAGACGCCAGCGTTCAGGCATTAAGTGGCTTTTTCGAAGTGAATCACTTCACCGCGCAGTTCGGCGCGGACTTTGTCGCCTTCCTGGAATTTTCCAGAAAGAATTTCTTCGGCCAGCACGTTTTCGATATAACGCTGCAAGGTACGCTTGAGCGGACGGGCGCCAAAAACCGGGTCATAACCTTTATCAATCAGGAATTTGGTCACTTCCGGGGACAAAATGATTTCCATCTTTTTCTCTTTGAGCCGGTCCTTGACTTCGTGAAGCTCGATTTCGACAATTTGTTCGAGATCCTGGCGTGTCAAAGGATGGAACACGATGATATCATCCACCCGGTTCAAGAATTCCGGACGGAAGACCTTTTTGGTTTCATCCAAAAGCTTCCGCTTGATGGTCTCGTAATTTTGCTCTTCGTTTTCTTTCTTGAAACCCATTTCATTCTGCTTTTTGATCAGGTCCGCACCCACATTGGAAGTCATGATCAAAATGGTATTGCGAAAATCCACCTTACGGCCGTACGCGTCCGTCAGCCGGCCTTCTTCCATTAATTGAAGGAGGATATTAAACACGTCGGGATGGGCCTTTTCGATTTCGTCCAGAAGCACGACGGAATAAGGACGGCGCCGGACTTTTTCGGTAAGCTGTCCCCCTTCTTCGTAGCCCACATATCCCGGAGGCGCTCCGACCAAACGGGAGACATTGAATTTTTCCCCGTATTCGGAACAATCCACCACCACCATGGCATCCTCATCGCCGAACATGAATCCGGCAAGGGCGCGGGCAAGCAAAGTTTTACCCACCCCCGTAGGTCCGAGGAAAATAAAAGCACCGATCGGGCGGCGGGGGTTTCTCAGTCCCGAACGTGCACGGCGAACCGCATGAGAAATTGCGCGAACGGCTTCGGACTGGCCTACCACACGCTGATGAAGTTCGTCTTCCATGCGCAGCAGGCGCGCGGTTTCTTTTTCTTCCAAACGCGCGAGCGGCACACCGGTCCATTTGGAAACAATATGAGAAATATCCTCATCCGTCACCTGCACTTCAACTTCGGATTTGGATTCTTTCCAGCTTTTTCTCACGCGCGCCAATTCTTCCTTGGCTTTTCTTTCATCATCGCGAAGTTTGGCCGCCTTTTCAAAATCCTGGGCTTTGATCGCAGCCTCCTTTTCGCGCTTGAAAGATTCGATTTCGGTTTCAAGCTTCTTTAAATCTTTGGGAAGCGTTGTGACCGCAAGACGCGCCCGTGATGCCGCTTCATCGATCAAGTCAATGGCTTTGTCCGGCAAAAACCGTCCGCTGATGTAGCGGTCCGAAAGTTTTGACGCCGCCTCAATCGCCTCATCCAGAATTTTGACCCGGTGATGAGCTTCATATTTGTCCCGCAGACCTTTTAAAATTTGAATGGTTTCGTCCACCGAAGGCGGATCCACGATGATGGTTTGAAAACGGCGCGCGAGCGCAGCGTCTTTTTCAATGTATTTGCGGTATTCATCAAGCGTCGTGGCCCCGATGCACTGGATTTCTCCGCGCGCGAGGGCCGGCTTCAATATATTGGAAGCGTCAATGGCGCCTTCCGCACCTCCAGCTCCCACCAGGGTGTGAAGTTCATCGATAAAAATCATCACATTTTCGGAACGGCGGATTTCATCCATAACGGCTTTAATGCGCTCTTCAAATTGACCGCGGTATTTGGTTCCAGCCACCATAAGGGCAAGGTCCAGCACCACAATTCGTTTATCGATTAAAATTTCAGGAACGTCACCGGCAATAATTTTTTGAGCCAGTCCTTCGACAATGGCGGTTTTACCGACGCCTGCTTCTCCCAAAAGCACCGGATTATTTTTTGTGCGGCGCGCGAGAATTTGAATCACACGTTCCACTTCATTTTCCCGTCCCACGACAGGATCAAGTTTTCCATCCCGCGCAAGCGAGGAAAGGTCACGCCCAAAAGCATCAAGCGCCGGCGTTTTGGTTTTACCCTTTGCCGTACCCACTCCAGCACTGCCGCCGCCTCCGGTACCGCCACCGCCGCCGGAACCCGAAGGCGTGGAAGATCCCAAAAGTTTGATAACCTCGGCGCGGACTTTATTTAAATCGAGCCCGATATTCATGAGCACATGGCTGGCAACTCCTTCGCCTTCTTTAATAAGGCCGAGAAGAAGATGCTCGGTACCGATATAATTGTGACCAAGCCGCCGTGCTTCATCCATGGCCAGCTCAATCACTTTTTTGGCTTTGGGTGTAAACGGAATATCGCCGGAAACAATGGTGCTCGGTCCGAATTGAACCAGTTTTTCCACCTCGAGCCGGATGGTGTCGAGCGAAAGTCCCAAATTTTGCAAAACCGCAGCCGCGACACTTTCGCCTTCTTTGATTAATCCCAGAAGGATATGTTCGGTACCGATGTAATCGTGATTAAAACGTTTGGCTTCCTCTTTGGCGAGGATAATGACTTTTCTTGCTCTTTCCGTGAAACGATCAAACATTACAAACCTCCGTGTTTAGATGACGCATTATAAGTTCACTTTCGCAAGTTTTTCGCGAATCAGATCCGCGCGGCGGATATCCCGATCGGAAGAATTGAGCGGCTTACCGATCAATTTCTGAAGATGCGCCGGCTGAATTAATAAAAACAGGGCATTGATTTCCTGGGCCGTTAAATCCGCTTTGAAAAGCTCCATGTGCAATCCCAGTTGAAGAAGCGAAATAAGCTGTGTCGCTTCCTGCGAGGAAATCACGCGGCTTGCCTTCAGCGTTCCTACCGCCCGCCAAATTTGATCTTCAAATTTGGCTTTGCGTTTTTGACGCAGGTATTCGCGCGCCTCCCGTTCATGCTCAATCACCTGACGGATGACGCGGTCCAGATTATCGATGATCTCCTCTTCATTTTGACCGAGGGTCATCTGATTGGAAAACTGAAAAAAATTGCCTACCGCCTGCGTGCCCTCTCCGTAAAGCCCGCGGGCAGCTAGATTAAGTTTCGACAAAGCCTGCAAAACCTTGTGTACTTGTTTTGTGAGCACAAGGCTCGGAATATGAAGCATGCAAGAAGCCCTCAGCCCTGTCCCCACATTGGTGGGGCAAGCCGTTAAATACCCCAAATCCGAGCTAAAAGAAAAATCCAAGTTTTTTTCGAGCTCATCATCCACCCGGTTGATAATACGCCAGGTATCAAGCAAACTAAACCCCGCCTGAAAGGCCTGAAGCCTCAGGTGATCTTCTTCCAGAATCATGAGGCTCACCACTTCATTGGGAGTGATGGCCACTGCCTTTTCACCCTTTTCTCCGGCGTGTTCCCGGCTGATGAGGTGGCGCTCCAAAAGAAACTGGCGGTCAATATCCGTGAGATTATGATAACGAAAATACAAGGCGTCTTTTAAGGCATCGCTTTTTTTTACCGCTTCTTCGGCCGCTTCTACAATATCTTCTTGAAGCTCCGCATTCAATTTTTCAAGGAAAGGAAATCCCGAAATATTACGGGCAAGCCGCACACGTGAACTGATCACAATATCGCTGTTGGGCCCCGTCGCACGCAGCCATTCGGCCGGCTGTTTTAAGAAAACGCCAACATCATTCATTGTTTTTCTTTTTTCCTTTTTTTAACTTTTCTTCGATTTGCTTGATTTCATCCCGGATTTTGGCCGCATCTTCGAAGGACTCGGTTTGAACGCTTTTACGCAAACGGTCCTGAAGCACACGCAAATCATGAACGCTTCGCGTAGCGCGCGGAATTTTCGACGGCTTCTTGCCCACATGATGGGTGGAACGCTGAATCCGCTTGATCAGAGGCAGAAGCATTTTTGAAAAGGCCTCGTAACAAGTCGCGCAGCCAAGCCTTCCCGATTTCCCGAATTCTTCATACGTCATCCCGCAGCCGGAACAGCAAAGAGACGATGCCTTTTTTTCGCCCTGCTTGATTTGCTTGGTAATATCCGTGAGGCCTGCCAGCAAATCGTCGATGCTGAAATGGGTTTTGAAATCCGTTCCCTTTTCCTGGGCGCAGGTTTCACACAAATGGACTTCGATCATCTGATTGTTGACGATTTCGGTCAAATGTACCGTGGCTTCATTGACACCGCAAACATTACAGGTCATAAATGCCTCATGAGCGTACTCATTATATCACGGTTCACAAGACGCCTAATAACGCACCCCGTCCTTTTTCGTCAGCTCATGAAAAGCCTGACGGAGGCCGGCCGTAATCTTGCCCGGTTTGCCGGCACCAATGACACGGCCGTCAATTTTGACCACGGGAATGACCTCCGCCGCGGTACCGGTAAGGAAAACTTCTTCGGCATTAAAAAGGTCATGACGCGTCAAGATTCTTTCTTCAAAAGCGATTTTTTTGTCCGCTGCCACTTCGATAATGGCCTGGCGTGTGATACCTTTAAGGGCGCCTAAATAAACCGGCGGCGTCAAAAGAATAGGAGAAATACGGCCTCCTTTACCCTTCACGTTTTTGACCATAAAAACATTGTCGCCCGTGCATTCGGCAACATAGCCTTGATGATTAAGCATGAGGGCTTCCATGCAGCCCGAATTTTTGCCTTCGATTTTGGCCAGAATATTATTGAGATAATTGAGGCTCTTGATGGAAGGATTGACGGCCTCCGGCAAATTCCGCACGGTGGGAACGGTAATCAAATCCAGGCCTTTTTTATAAAGGGATTCGGAATAGAGCACGATTTTATCCGTAATGATAAAAACCGTGGCGCGTTTGCATTTGGCCGGATCCAGGCCGAGATCCCCCACGCCGCGCGTGACCACTACCCGGATGTAAGCATCACGCAATCCGTTTTTTTGCAGGGTTTGGATAACGGCCTTTTCCATTTCTTTTTTGGTGATGGGAATTTCCAGCATCAGCGTGTGGGCGGATTCCCAGAGCCGGTCCAAATGTTCGGCAAGCTTAAAAACCAAACCATTATAAGAACGAATGCCTTCGAACACACCGTCGCCGTATAAAAGCCCGTGATCAAACACCGAAATCTTGGCTTCACTTTTCGGATACCATTTGCCATCAATGTAAATCTGAAGTTCCATGCTAGCTCCTATCGTATTTTTTCGATTTTTACCGGGCCGTCGTTTTCGCGCGGACCGTCTTTTTCACGCAAAAGAATTCCTTCGTGAAGCCGGAATGAATTTCCATAAGTCCATGCCAGGCTTTCATCATGAGTCACAATCAAAAACGATTGCCCTTCCTGCCGGTTTAAGTCGTTTAAAAGAGCGATCACTTCTTCGGCCGTCCCTTCGTCCAAATTGCCGGTAGGTTCATCGCATAAAACCACCGCCGGCCGGTTGACGAGGGCGCGTGCAATGGCGGCGCGCTGCTGCTCCCCGCCCGAAAGCTGGGAAGGATAATGATCCTTACGGCTCAAAAGTTTCACCCGCCGCAAAACTTCGCGGGCCCATGTTTCGTCCTTGATGCCGGCAATCCTTGAAGGTAAAAGGACATTTTCATAAAGCGTTAAATCGGGCAGAAGATGATAAAACTGAAATACATAACCCAAACGCCGGTTGCGCATTTTGGCAAGTTCCCATTCACTCATTTGCGTAATGTCCTGGCCTTCAAAAATAATTTTCCCGGACGTCGGATGATCGAGCCCTCCCAGCAAATGCAAAAAGGTGGACTTTCCGGATCCGGATTTTCCGAAAATAAGCGCCATTTGCCCGGCAAAAAGAGAAAAACGAATACCTTTCAAAATCGAAAGCCGGCCGGCCCCTGATTCATAATCTTTTTTCACATCAATGGTTGTGATCAAGGCTTCGGCGGATTTACTCATAACGCAGCGCCTCCACGGGTTTGAGCTGTGAGGCACGGTAAGCCGGATAAACCGCCGCCAAGATAGAGGCGCTAAGCGCAAGCACCACAATGATGGCAATATCTTCCAAACGGATTTCCGCCGGAAGGCCGTCAAAAAGATAAATGTCCCGGGGAAAAAGCTCGAAGCCTGTAGTTTCTTTGATAAAATCCAAAACATTATTCCGGTAAAAAAGCAAAAGAAGGCCGGCGGCGGCTCCCGAAAGAACCCCCAGAATTCCCACCACGGTTCCCTGCATTAAGAAAATTTTTCGAATGCTGGCGCGCGTGGCTCCGATGGCTTGCAAAATTCCGATGTCCCGGGTTTTTTCCATCACAATCATGATCAGCGTGGAAAAAATATTGAAGGCCGCCACCAAAATAATCAAACCCAGGAAAATCATTTGAACCGACTTTTCCACTTTCAAAGCCCGGAAAAATGTGGGGTTCACATCATGCCAGGAAGAGACCACATAGTCGGGCGTAAGCTGGCCTCTTAAAATCACGGACCATTTGAGAGCTTGGTCCACATCCTTAAAACGAATGCCGATTCCGCTCACGCGGTTTTCCAAATGATAAAGTTCCTGTGCCCGTTCGAGACTCGTCATCACAAAGGAAGTGTCGAAGTCGCTCATGCCGAGATGATAAATGCCGCCCACAATAAAGGTTTTGGTCTCGGCACGAACGCCCGAAAGCTTTTTGAAGCCACTCTCAAAAGTCGGGGCAATCAAGGTCAACTGATCGCCCACACGCACGCGCAAAATATAAGCGAGGCTTTCGCCGATTAAAATTTTCCCCACCGGAACCTGAATCGTTTTCTTGAAGAAAAAAAATCGCCGCACGGTTTTGGGCTGCAAAGTATCAGAGAGATCCAGACTTCCCATCACGAGATTGTTTTGAAAAATGGATAAATCTTCGCGCTCGCCGTCGACTCCTTTAACCATCACGCCCGTTGCCGTCGACTCGGATTGCAGTATGGCTTCCGCCGAAACATAGGGCGCAATGCTTCTGACGCCCGGCATGTTCAGCGCCTGAACCACACCCACTTCATGGGCCCAATCTTTCACGCCTCCCCATTTTTCGATTTTGAGATGAGGATGGACACTGACCATCGTAGCTTTAAGCTGGCTTTGAAAACCGGTAAAAACCGCGAGAACCACAATGAGGGCCGCCACTCCCACGCAAACTCCGGCCGTGGAAATGATCGTCGTGCGGCGGCGGCTTTTTAGATAACGCTTGGCAAGAAAAAGTTCAAAGCTCATATTAACCTCAAAAGGGGCCAGACCCCTTGGTGCCAGGCTCCTTTTGGTTTTCATTTTTTTCTGGGCGAAGTTGCGGAAATAAAATGACATCGCGAATCGAATTCTGATTAGTGAGAAGCATCACAAGGCGGTCGATGCCGATTCCAAGCCCCCCCGCGGGCGGCATGGCATATTCCAGGGCGGTGAGAAAATCCTCATCCAGCACCTTGTGTTCGCCGATCATCTCGCGCTGGGCCTCCAGCCTTTCGCGCTGAATGGCGGGATCGTTCAGTTCGGAGAAAGCATTGGCGATTTCCATTTTGGCGATGAAGAGTTCAAAACGGTAAACCACATCGGGATTATCTTCCTTGGCCTTGGCGAGTGGCGTCATGATCGTCGGATAATCGATGACAAATGTGGGCTCCCAAAGATCTGGCTCTACAAACAAACCGAAAAGTTGGTTAAGTAAATCAACATCTTCTAAACCTGCTTCTTTGCTCCCCATATACTTTTTATAAGCCTTTTCCTGCCATCCAGCTTTCGGGAAATCCATGCCTATCTGCTTATTTAGTTCTTCCACAAAAGAAATCCGCTTCCACGGCCGTTTGAAAGAAAGCGTGCGCTCACCGTACGGAATTTCATCTTTGCCGTAAAGGTCTTTCACCAGTCCGGAAATCATTTCTTCCGTGATATTCATCATGTCTTCGTAATCGGCGTAAGCCTGATAAAGCTCGAGCATGGTAAATTCCGGATTGTGGCGGATGGAAATTCCTTCATTGCGGAAGTTGCGATTGACTTCATAAACTTTTTCGAAACCACCTACGAGCAGTCTTTTAAGATAAAGTTCGGGCGCCACGCGCAGATACAAATCCAAATCAAGGGTGTTGTGATGCGTGACAAAAGGCTTGGCGCGCGCGCCGCCGGGAATGGGCTGCATCATCGGCGTTTCCACTTCCATAAAGCCTCGGTCGTCCAGGAATTGGCGGATTTTATGAACGATTTGACTTCGCTTTTTGAATGTGGCACGCACCTCGTCATTGACAATAAGATCAAGGTAGCGGTGACGGTAACGGGTTTCGACATCTTTTAGGCCATGCCATTTTTCCGGAAGGGTACGGACAATTTTTGAAAGAATCGTGAATTTCTCCACGCGCACGGATTTTTCGCCGGTTTTGGAAAGAAAAAGGCGGCCTTCCATTCCGATAATGTCGCCGAGCGAAAGCGAAGAAAATTGCTCAAAGGCCTGCTCCCCCAGTTCATCTTTTTTCCCGTAAAGCTGAACGCGCCCATTTTCGTCTTTGAGATCGCAAAAAGCGCTTTTTCCCATCACGCGGCGGGCCATGATACGGCCGGCTAGCCGCACATGGCGATCGGGTTGAAAGGGTTCGAGAATCGCGGCGATGGACTCCACCGGCAAAAATCGCGATCCATAATTAGAATTTTTCTGGGTCATAGTAACGTCATCCTGAGCGCGGTGAAGGATCTCGCTGTTAAATATTGATTTTCAAAGACTTAAGACGAATTTCCGAGAATTATATTACAAGCGGGATCAGGGTGTCAATGAAGCCAAAATCCCGGGAATAAGGCTTGAACATTGGCTTAGGCTGGGGCATCATAGCCCTCATTACCCACTTAAGAAAGGCAGGACTTTATGACGGAAAAATCGGCAGCGACTTACGTATGCCCCATGTGCAATAGAACCATGGAACGCGACATTATTCTTTTTTTGAATCATACCGATGAGCATGTGATTGACCGGATCAAACAGGCCAATCCCAAATGGGTGGCCGAAGACGGAATTTGCGAGCCGTGCGTGCAGTATTACCGCAGCCAAATCGCCGTGGGGTCCGACAGCAATATCGGTCCGGACCAAAGACGCAAACGGGTTCGGATGGGGATTATCTGCCTCGTCCTAAGCGTGCTGGCAGAAATTTATTTTGTCAGCCAGGGATTTCCCCGCTCCTTACGCCTTATTTTGTTCGCCCCGCTTTATTTGGGAATGTTCGGACTGATTCAAGCCCGTGAGAAAACCTGCGCAGTACTTGCCGAAATGGGTGAGGCCAATATGGATTCAGGCACCAAAAAAATTCAGGACAAAGATATCATCTGCGCGCTTAAGAAAAAAGGCCGCAAGATTTTCCTTCACTCTCTCCTTTGGGCCGCCATTCTCACTTTTCTGTTTTTGATTCCTTAATCCATAAGTCGGATTTTCAACTTAAACGGCGTACCCATTGCAAAATACGATCATAAATAACGGCCCGGGATCCAAGGTCGATGACTTGGATTTCAATGCGACGGTGTTCAATTCGGTAAACAATCCGGTAACGGCTCACGCGGTAACTCCATAATCCCCGGAGTTCGTCTTTGAGCGGTTTGCCAATATGAGGATTTTCTTGAATGGCTTCGAGCCCGGCGCGAATTTGATTTTTAAGGGAAGGCGGTAAAATGCGGACTGTCTTTTCCACCAAAGGCGGGATAACAATTGTGTATTTCACGCGGCATTTCCGAAAATATCCTCCAGCGTTTTTCCCCGGCCGCCGCGATTGAAATAAGCTGTATTTTTGCGAATGCGTGCCATGGCTTTCGGATCGGAAAGAACTTCCAGAGTTTCCTTCCAGCTTTCCCATTCGTCGTAACTCATAATGACCGCCGCAGGACGGCCATTTTTGGTCACAACATACTCCTGTCCTGCTTTTTGGGCCATGCTGATGACCTTCAAAATCTGAGGCTTTAACTGCGTAACCGACACAATTTTGGCTTCCATGGGAATTCTCCTATGGTCCACAATTATGGACCACTCAAAGCTTACCCAAATCGAACGTTTATGTCAATGGCGGCATTCCACTTTTATTTTTGTTTGGGAAGTAGAAAATACAGCGGAATGAAAATAAGCAGGCCGTAGGAAATGTAAATATTCACCCACGCCAGAACTGCCGCTAAAACATAAAGCCCCGGACCGAATATCAGGATTTTCAGAAAATTAAATTCCTGACGAGCCTGATCGTCCGCCAGAAAATTCACAACATACCAGTGAAGTAGCGTCGCAAAAAACCCACCCAGCCCGACAACGAGCGAGAAAAACGTCACGGCCACCGGCGAGCGCAGGTATTCCCCCATGAAAGCCGTGGGGAAAGGAATGAAGGAAACCGCCAAAAGAACCAGCGCGTTCAGCCAGAACAGTCCATAATCACATTTTTTGGCGCGGCTTAGAATATGATGATGATTGACCCAAAAAACCATGAGGATGAAAAAAGAAGTCAGCCAGCTGAAAATTTTTGGTGCGACAGATCCAAGCGCAACAATAAGCGCCGCATGCGAATGATCCTCAAGATGCGGCACGCGAATCTCCAGGATGAGAAGTGTGAGCACAATCGCAAACACCCCATCACTCAGGGCTTCCAGCCGGTTATTACTCAGCGCCAATTTTTGAGTGAATGTTATTCTTAGTTGGAAATGAAGAAAGGCTCCGAGTAAGATTGGCCGTTAAGAAACGGAAAATGTTGATGTTAGAAGCATCAACCCAACCCTACCAGGAGCCAAGAACATGGGAAAGATTGTACGACAGAGA